>JBCCSK010000036.1:0-24766 GCA_039200205.1 Planctomycetota bacterium | reverse complement strand
GAGGAGGCGTTCCTCGCGGACTGCCTCGCGTCCGTCGCCGGCGTCGTCCACGAGTCGATCGTCGTCGACACCGGGAGCCGCGACCGAACCCGTGAGATCGCCGCCGCAGCCGGCGCGCGCGTGATCGACTTCCCCTGGCGCGACGACTTCGCCGCGGCGCGAAACGAAGGCCTCGTCCGCGCGACCGGGACCCACGTCCTCGTCCTCGACGCCGACGAGCGCCTCGCGCCGAACATGGGCGACAGCCTGCTAGCGGCCGCAGCGAACGACGATCTGCTGCTCGGCTGCCTCCCGCTCTACAACGCGAGTTCGATGGACGCGACGCCCGACGAGGTCCTCTCGGGCGCCAAGCGCCTCGGCGAGCCCGCGTTCGTCCCGCGCCTCTTCCGGAACCTCCCGGAGATGCGCTTCGACCGGCGCGTGCACGAGACGCTCACCCGGGGCTTCAACGTGCTGCAGGCGCGAGGCGTCGGACGCTCGATCGCCGTCGGCGCCGCGCTATTGCACCTCGGAGACGTGCCGTCCTACCGCGCATCGCGCGCGAAGGACGAGCGGAACGAGCGACTGCTGCGGATGTGCCTGGAGGACGACCCGGCCGACGGTGAGATCGCCGGCTACCTCGTCGTCCACCTCATCAAGACCGGTCGCGCCGCGGAGGCGCGCGCCGTCGGCGAGCGGCACTTCGCGCCGTTCCTGGCGCGGAACGAGGCCCGACCGCCGGGGTACCTCCCCGACAACATGGTGCGCATCGGCTACGCGCTGGCGCTGGCGCAGAGCGATGCCGGGGATCACGGACGCGCGCTGGAGACCGTGCTCGCCGCGGCGCGGCACACGCCGGATGGACACCCGAACCTCGACTACGTCGAGGGCCTCGCGCATCTCGGCCTGGGCGAGCACGACGCCGCCGAGGCGTGCTTCGAGCGGGCGATCGCGGCGCACGGCAAACGGTACGCGCAGCCCGTGCTCGGGGGCGTCACGGACGAGCTCCCGCGGCTCAAGCTGGCGTGGATCCGCGCCGCGCGCGGCGACACCGAGGCGGCGCGCCGCGGGCTCCCGCCGGCGCAGGGGCGCTGGAGGTTCGCCCGCGAGCTCGTCGCGGCGGAGATCGAGCTGGAGGCGGGCCGCCCCGAGGCGGCGATGGAGAGGCTCGCGCCCTTCGTGGACGTGAACGGGCTCGCGCCGGACTGGCACGCGCTCACGCACCGCGCGCTCGCGCAGCTGGGCAAGGACGCCGACGAGCTGCTTGCCGTGGCGCGGCAATCACCGGCCTCAGCGTGGCTGGAGCCGCGCCGCATGACCCTGACCCGCTAGCGGATCAGAACCCGGCGACGTTGCGCTCCAGCAGCTCCTTCTCGAGCCGCAGCTCGACGACGCGCTCGCGCTCGGCCTGGACGACGTCCTCGCCGGCCTTCGCGAGGAAGCCCTGGTTCTCGAGCTTCTTCTCCGCGCCGACGAGCGCCTTCGCGATCTTCTCCGCACGTCCGGCGAGGACATCCTTCAGCTTCGCGAAGTCGACGTCCTCCCCGAGCGCGACGAAGGTCTCGATCCCGCCGGCGACGGCGACGGCGCTCGACGGCGGACGCTCGGCCTCCGTCGCTAGCTCGAGCGACTCCAGGAACGCGAGCGAGCGGGCGGCGCCCGCGTGCCGCTCGAGGACGCCGCGCACGTGGTCCTTCGGAACGTTCGCGATGACGCGGAGCGGCTTGCGCTCCGCCACCATCGTCAGCGCCCGGATCCGGCGCACGCAGCCGACGAGGTCCTGGACCGCGTCCATCTCGCCCTCCGCCGACTCGTCGACGTCGAGCCCGTCGGTCGTCGGCCACGGCGCGATCGCGCACATCGCCTCGGGCGTCTCACCGAGCGTGTCGTGGAGCGCCTCCCAGAGCGATTCCGTCAGGTACGGCGTGAACGGGTGCAGAAGGCCGAGCGTGTCGCCGAGGACGCGCGCCAGGGTCGCCCGCGCGTGCTGCGCCGAGGACTCGTCGTCGCCGGTGAGGCGGTGCTTGGAGAGCTCGACGTACCAGTCGCAGAAGTCGTTCCAGACGAAGCGATAGAGCGTCGTGGCCGCGTCGTTGAAGCGGTACTCGTCGAGCGCCGCCGAGACCTCGCGCGTCGTGCGAGCGAGGCGCGACAGGATCCAGCGGTCCTCGAACCGGTCGGAGTCGCCCTGGGCGCGCTCGCCGGCGAGGTTCATCATCACGAAGCGCGCCGCGTTCCAGACCTTGTTGCAGAAGCGGCTGCCCTGCTCGAAGCGATCCGGCGAGAGGCGGACGTCCTGGCCCTCCTTCGTCAGAAGGACGAGCGAGAAGCGGACCGCGTCGGCGCCGTACTGCTCGATCATGTCGAGCGGGTCGATGCCGTTGCCCGCGGACTTGCTCATCCGCTTGCCCTTGCCGTCGAGGACGGTGGCGTGGATGTAGCAGGTCTCGAAGGGGTTGCGATCGCGCTCGTCGCGCTCGGGCATGAACGCGTAGCCCGCCATCACCATGCGCGCGACCCACAGGTAGATGATCTCCTGGGCCGTCGACAGGAACTGGGTCGGGTAGAAGCGCGCGAGGTCGGGCGCGTCGTGATCGGGCCAGCCGAGCGTCGCCAGCGGGAACAGCCACGACGACGCCCACGTGTCGAGCACGTCGGGGTCCTGGCGGACGATGGGCTTGCCGGTCTTCGGGTGCGGCGCGCCGATCTCCAGCTCGTCGGCCGAGGCGACGGCGACGTCGTCCTCGTCGTACCAGACGGGAATGCGGTGCCCCCACCAGAGCTGACGCGAGATGCACCAGTCCTGGACGTTCTCCAGCCAGTGCAGGTAGACCTTGCCCCAGCGCTCCGGACGGAACTTCAGGTAGCCCTTGTTCAGGGCGTCGATCGCGGGGCCTGCGAGCGGCTCCATCTTCACGAACCACTGCTCGCTGACGAGCGGCTCGATGGGCGACTTCGAGCGGTCGGACGTCGACACGTTGTGGACGATGTCGTCGACCGCGCCGAGCAGCCCCATCTCGTCCATCGCGGCGACGAGCTCCTTGCGCACGACCTCGCGCGACTTGCCCGCGAACGGACCGCCGTTCGCGTTCAGCGTCCCGTCCTTCTCCAGCAGGTCGATGATCGGAAGCTCGTGGCGCTGACCGCGCTCGTAGTCCGCCGGATCGTGGCCGGGCGTGATCTTCACCGCGCCCGAGCCGTACTCGGGGTCGACCGAGTCGTCCGCGACGACCGGGATCTCGCGGTCGACGAAGGGCAGACGAACGGTCTTGCCGACGAGGCCCCTGTAGCGCTCGTCGTCCGGGTGGACCGCGACGCCGGTGTCGCCGAGCATCGTCTCGGGCCGCGTCGTCGCGACCTCGATGAACTCATCCTCGCGGCCGACGACGGGGTAGCGCAGGTGCCACAGCTTGCCCTTGCGCTGGACGTATTCGATCTCGTCGTCGCTGACCGCCGTCTGGAGCACGCAGTCCCAGTTGACGAGCCGCGCGCCGCGGTAGACGAGGCCCTTCTCCCACAGCTCGACGAACGCCGTGCGCACGGCTCGCGACATGTCCTCGTCCATCGTGAACTTCGTGCGCGTCCAGTCGCACGAGCAGCCGAGGCTCCGGAACTGGCGGAGGATGATGTTCCCGTGCTCCTCCTTCCAATCCCAGATCCGGCGCAGGAACTCGTCGCGGCCGAGGTCGTCGCGGGTCTTCTTCTCCTCGGCGTAGATCTTCTTCTCGACGACCGCCTGGGTCGCGATGCCCGCGTGGTCCGTCCCGGGGACCCAGAGCGTGTCGAAGCCCGACTTCCGCCGGTGCCGCACGACGATGTCCTGGATCGTCCCGTTGAGCGCGTGGCCCATGTGGAGGACGCCGGTCACGTTTGGCGGCGGGATCATGACCGTGAAGGTCTTCCCGCGCCCCTCCCCCGGCGGCGGCGGCTGGAAGCAGCCGGAAGCCTCCCACTTCTCGTAGAGCGGCTTCTCGATGTCGGCGGGCGTGTAGCGCGTGCTGAGTTCCATGGTCGCGCGCATCGCATCCGACCGCCCGGAGCCGGTCAAGGTGCGCGGCCCATCAAAGCGCGCGGGCCAGGCCGGCCTCGACGCCGAGCAGCTCGGTTTCGAGGGCCGCCCGGGCCTTCGCCGCGCTCAGCGAGACGTCGCGCGGCCGCGGCGCCCCCGCGTCGACGTCCGCCTGGCGGCCCTCCGTGACCTCCGCCCGCGCCGCGGCCGCGTCGAGCCCCATCGCGCGCAGGACGGCGAGGCCGAGGTCGTAGCGCGAGAGCCGCTCGGGCCCGGCGACGTGGACGATCCCCGGCGCGTCGAAGTCGAGGACCTCGACGAGCGCCTCGGCCGCGTTCGAGACCTCCAGCGGGGTCCGCCACTCGTCGACGAACAGCGGCGGCCGCTCGCCGCGGCCGACGGCCTCGATGAGCGCATCGCTCGCCCCGCACCCGCGCCCCGCCGAGTCGCCGTACAGCAGCGGGAGCCGCACGACCGTCGCTTCGGGGTACGCCTCCAGCGCGGCCCGCTCGCCGGCGAGCTTCGAGCGGCCGTACGCGGAGACGGGCGACGGCGACGCGTCCTCGTCGAAGCCGCCCGCGGGAGCGTCCTCGGCGCCGAACACCAGGTCGGTCGAGACGTGGACGAAGCGGCAAGAGCGCTCTGCCGCCCAGCGCGCGATCGCTGCCGGCAGATCGGCGTTGACTCTTCCGGCGCCCTCAGGGTCCTTCTCACACTCGCGCGCGCGGCTCATCGCGGCGCAGTGAACGATCTCCGTCGGCGCGACGCGCTCCAGCAGCGCGTCGAGGCCGTCCACCAGATCGGCCTCGATCCACTGCGCGGCGTCGCGCGGCGTCGAGAAGCGCGGCGCGAGCAGCGCCGACGAGCGACACTGCGCGACCACGAGGGGGCCGAGCGGTTCGGCCAGCGTCGCCTCGGCGCGGCTGCGCGCCACGGCCGCCGCGACGACGTGAGGGCCGAGGAAGCCGCTCGCTCCGGTGACGAGAGTCGTACGGGTCACGCGCGGCAGGGTACGACGTTCACTGGAACGTCACCCCCACGGCGCTCGCGAAGTTCGAGGTCGTGCCGCCGGCGCCGTCGGTGTCGCGGTACCAGAATTGCCAGTAGCGACGCTCGCCCGCCATCACGCTGAGGAACGTGGTCGGCGACGGCGTCTGGTCGAGGTCCGGTCGGTAGAAGACGGCGTTGTTCTGCGACGTCTGCAGCACGTCGTAGGAGTAGCGGCCGATGCCGGTGGCGGCGAGGCACAGATTGCCGGTTGCACCGCCGGGGTTCGCGCGGAACTCGGTGTCGAGCGACGTGATGAAGTAGCCGAACGCGAGCGGCGGCAGATCGACCGCGTAGAACAGCAGGAAGCCGTCGGAGGCGACTTCGCTGCCCCGTGCACACATCGTCGCCGGGACGCCGGTCGAGTTCGGCACGCCGGCGCAGGCCTGGAAGCCGACGACGTCGCCGACCGAGTAGCAGGCAGACAGCGAGTAGTCGGCGAAGCCCTTCCCGCCGCTCGCCGTGACCTCGGCAAGGACCATCGTGGTCGTTCCGGACACGTTGAAGTAGCGCACCGCGACGCCGTCGGGCGTCGGCGCGCCCGTGGCGAGAACGGTCTGGCAGTTCGGATCGATCAGGCGCACCTGCACGTTCGCCTCATCGGCGTCGAAGAGCACGTCGACCTGCACTTCGCGCAGATCGTCGAGCCGCAGCGAGAAGACGTCGGGGTCGCACTCGGACACGACGAGCGCACCGGTCGTGAAGGTGGTCACGCCGCCGAGTGCGGGCTGCCCACACGCGTCGTTGTCCTCGAAGGCGTCGTCCTCGAACGGAGCCCTCTCGACGACGAGGTCGTAGTTCGCGCAGCCGCCGGCGAGCGCGGGCACGCGCAGGACGAGGTCGACCGGCGCAGAACCGCAGAGGAGGTACTCGATCGTCTCGCCGTCGTCGGACTCTTCGCCGGTGGCGAGCAGCGTGCTGCACGACGCGTCGTACAGCTCGAGGTCGAGGTCGGCGATCTGCGGATCGAAGCGGCAGACCGCCGTCGCGACCTCGCCAGGACGCAGGACGAAGCGGTAGTAGTCGTCGTCGCCCGACTCGGCGAGGAGTCCGAGGGCGCGCGAGGCGAAGAGCGTGATCGCAGACGCGCAGTCGTCGTTCTGCTCGAGGAACGGATCGCCGATGCCGCAGCCGACGCAGTCTCCGGCCAGGGGCGCGCGAACGACGAGGTGGAAGGAGCTGAACGGGTTCTGCGGATAGCCGCCGAGGTCGGTGCAGCCGTACGTTCCATCCGGATGCAGCTGCGCAAAGCTGTCGGCGGCATCGAGGCCCGTGCCGCAGGCCGTCGTCGCGCCGAAGTACGTGCCGTCCCCGAAGGCGCACGCGAGTGGATCGCCAGCGACGAGCGGGCCAGCGGGACCGTTCGTCTCCTCCGGCATCCCGAGGCTCCACACGAATCGATTCTCGGCCGAGGCGTCGAAGCGCCCGTCGCCGTCCGCGCGGAAGCAGAGCGTGCCCTGCGGAGCGACCGAGACCACGTGGGTCGTCGCGGCCCCGGCGACGGGCGATGCGGGGAGACCGGTGAGATCGAAGCGGCCAATGGGCATCGGCAGCCTCGTGGGCGGGTCGCAGGGATCGGCTTCGGGATAGAAGGTCACGACGACGCGTGCGCCGGGTCCGCCGGCGGCGACGTCGAGCGCGCGCGTCACGTAGGCGATCTCGAACTCGGAAACCGAATAGGAGTCGAGGACGCCCGCCTCCGGCGCCGTCGTGGACGGCATGCGCCCCTCGTCGAAGACGACGGAGCCGTCGGACACGTCGTAGAAGTGCCCGGTCGGCGCGGAGTTGTTGAAGACGATCGGGTCCGTGTTCGCGGCGACGCTCGCGTTCACGTTCGCCGTCGGGGCCTGCTGAAGACGGAGCTGAGCCGGCGTGGGTCGAGCTTGAACCGGCGTGGGTCGAGCTCGAACCTGCGCGGGTCGAACTTGAACCTGCGCGGCGGGAAGCGCGCTGGCCAGGGGAGCGCCGCCGAGGAGGGCGGCCGCGATGGAAGCGAGGCGGGGAGATGTCATCGGTGGAGCCGTGGGGCCGGCGAGCGACGAATCCGAGGGGGAGGCGGATCGACGAGCTTGCGTGGGACGAACGGCCGCGCTGGCGGGTTCCCCGGACAGGATCCACGGGTCCCAAGACTGTCACGCGGGGGCTCGATTCGATGCACGAGCGGGGTCCTCAGCGCTATCGTTCCGAGATGGCGCTCCCCGCCCCCCACGCGTTCGAGCTCGCCGGCCAGACCCTCGGCCGCGGTCCGCTCTTCCTCCTCGCCGGCCCCTGCGTCCTCGAATCGCGGGGACTCACGGCGGACATCGCGGGAACCTTGCGCGAGCTCACGGCCGAGCGCGGCATGCCGTTCGTCTTCAAGGCGAGCTTCGACAAGGCCAACCGCTCGAGCCTCGGGAGCGCCCGCGGGCCCGGCATGGACGAAGGGCTCACGTGGCTCCAGGAGGTGCGCGAGGACCTCGGCGTGCCGGTCGTCACGGACGTGCACCTCCCCGAGCAGTGCGCGGCCGTCGCCGACGCCGTCGACGTGCTGCAGATCCCGGCCTTCCTGTGTCGGCAGACCGACCTGCTCGTCGCTGCCGCGCGCACGGGAAAGCCCGTCAACGTCAAGAAAGGTCAGTTCCTCGCGCCTTGGGACATGGGCAACGTCGCCGCGAAGATCACGGACACGGGCAATGAGAAGGTGCTCGTGACCGAGCGCGGTGTCTCGTTCGGCTACGGCCGTCTGGTCGTCGACATGACGGGTCTGCGCGACCTCGCCGAGACAGGACATCCCGTCGTATTCGATGCGACGCACAGCGTCCAGAGGCCCGGGGCGCTCGGCGACCGGACGGGCGGCGACCGGACGCTCGTCCCGCTCATTGCGCGCGCGGCCGTGGCGACCGGCCAGGTGCACGGACTCTTCATGGAGACGCACCCCGATCCGGACAGCTCGCCCTCCGACGGTCCGAACATGGTGCACCTCGACGAACTGCCGCGCGTGCTCGATGAAGTCGTGCGCGTGCACGAGGCGGCGAGCAGCGCGTCGTAGCGCCTGTCGAGAGCACCGTCGGCACGGCCCAACCCTCGACTTTCTGCGCCGTGCGAAGCGGCTGAGCAGCGACGTAAGCGGAGCAGGCGGATGGACCTACGTCGATGCGGAAACCGTTTCCACCTCCCGAAACACCCGCTCGATTTGCCTATTGCAATTTCCTTGCTACCCTGAGGGGCTCCGACGGCGACGCGACAAAGGCAAACCGGATGTGAATCCGGGACGCAAAGCCACGGGCCCCTCTGGGGTAGCCGGGCTGCCGAACGTCGACCGCCCGATCCATCGGGTTCGTTGTCCGAGGAGCGCCGCGGGACCTTCCTGGTCTCGCCTCGGATGAAGGACTGATGGTCGGTAGGAACGTTCCGTTCCTCACCTGCCCTCCGGCCCGGGGTCGACGTGCGTCGGCCCCGGGACGGCCTACCCTCCGCGGCGAACCACGCTCGGCTCCCGGGGCCTCATCCCCCCTCGGAGACCAACGTGACGATCGAACGGCGAACGACGACCCCCGCGACGAGCCTCAGCGCTCGGACTGGCGCGACGTCGGCCTCGATTCGACCCGAGCTCCGCTGCATCGAACGCTGCCGACGTGACGTCGTCGGCCGTGGGTCCTCGGCGCGCCCCGGCAGGGTGCACCGTGGAACCGTGAAGGGACTCGCGTCGGTCTTTGGCCGCCGCGGGACGGAGGGCGCACATGTGGGGACGCGTGCGCTCTCAGGAAGGAGGAGCGGATCCCGGGACGCTGTGGGGACGGCGTTCTCGGGTGTCGCAGAAAAGGAGACGTGCGCGGGCGGGGGAATGGGGACTCTCCCGTCGACTGCGCACCTCGGTCCGGCGGTCACGGCCGTCGCTCGGGTCGCAAGGGGGTCGGTCGCGGTCTAGCCGCGTCCGATATTGAGCCCGAGGAGACCTTTCGGTCTCCGATCGAGTGTCCTGGGGGGGCTCGGGTCTTCGGATCCGGGCCCTCTCTCTTCAGCGCTCCAGTCGCGCGTGCGGAGTACCCTCGACGACCATGGACGGGTCGAACGACGCCGCTGCGGGAAGCGCGAAGCACCGCCTTCTCGCGTGCATCTGGATGGTCCTTGCGGTCGGCGTCGCCGCCTCTTGGCTCGTCGAAGGCAGAGCCGGTCGACTGCGCGACGAGGCGCATCTCCCGCTCGGCATCCTCGGAGGCGTCTTCCTCCTCCTGGCCATCGCGACCTGGATCTTCGGACGCCGCGCGGTCGTCGTCCGCGCAAACGTCGCGGCGCTCTCGTTCGTGATCCTCGCTCCGATCGTCGCAGAGGTCGGACTCCGCGCGTCCTTCCGACTCCAAGGCTCCCCCACGAAGGACGCGGGGCTCTACGCGAAGAACACGGTCGACGACGACTACTGGATCCTGCGCGGACGCTGGATGCCGGAAGGCCGCACGATCGCGCCCAAGCGGATCCACCCGAGCCTCGGGTGGTCGCAGATCGCTCGAGGCCCGAGAAACCCGAGCGGGATCCACCGCAAGTCGCTGGAGCAGCTCGGCGACACCGCGCGCCCGAAGCTCCTCTTCTACGGAGACTCGTACGTCGCGGGCTCGGTCGAGAGGCTCGAGGACCGTATCCCGGATCAGCTGGACGCGCTGCTCCCCGGGACCGACGTGGTCCACCTCGGCGTCGGCGGGTACGGAACGGACCAGTCGTACCTCCTGATGGTTGAGACGATCGATCTTGCCGAGCGTCCGTTCGTCGTCATGAGCGCGATGATCTACGACATGGATCGCTCGATCCTCCGCGTTCGCGACTACCAGAAGCCGCGCGTCGTCATCCAGGAGAGCGGCAAGCTGGAGGTCACGAACGTCCCGATCGACCCCGACCCCGAGCACTTCTACGCCACGGCTCCAACGTCGATACGAAGCTACGTCGCGAGCGCGCTCTCCGAGCGATACCGGGACCTCCCCGATCCGCTCATGGAGGAGAAGCGCAAGCTGAACCGCAAGATCCTCGCAGCGACCGCGGCCCTCGCGGCCGAGAAGGACGCGCGTCTGCTATTCGTCGTCTTCCATCCGAAGCGCGAGCTCAAGAAGCCCAACTGGCGCTCGAAGTTCTTCATCTCCCAGTGCGAAGCGCTCGGGATCGACTGCTTCGACACGCGACCGGCGCTGCTCGCGCACATCGAGGAGACCGGCGCGACGCTGCGCGACCTGTACCAGCACAACCACCACAACGCGCGGAGCAACCGCGTGATCAGCGAGGCGCTCGCTGAGCGGCTGCGCCTCCTGGAGATCGAGTAGGCAGAGACCAACGCCGCCGTGCCCTTTGTCGGCTCCGACGTTCACGCCGCAAGCTGACTCGGCGCTCGCCCGGCCCGCTACGACACCGGCAGCGTCAGCAGCGGGCCGCCCGCGTCCGGCCGCGACGCCATCATCAGGAAGAGGTAGTTGAGGAGGCTGAAGGCCTCGCGGCTCAGCACGTCGTCGTCCGCGATCGAGTACCAGCGGCCGCGGTACTCGACGGAGACGAACGCGTTGCTGGGCCTCTCTTCGGAGGAGCGCACGGCGAGGGGCGACGACCCCGTGTGCCCGCTGGGGTCCAGGACGTCGACGCCGCGCGCGAGGATCCCCATCAGCGCCAGGAGCGAGCGAACTCGCACCGTGACCTCGTCGCGCTCGCGGCCGATCCGATTCTCGACGATTCGAAAGCGCGAGATGTCGCCCGCGAGCCCGACGAGTTCGCGGAACTCGCCGACCGAGGCCTCGACCCCGAGGCTGGCGCCGTCCAGAAGGATGAGATACGCGTCGTTCGTCTCGACATCGCGCTGGACCTCGAGCGCGCCGGCGCGTGCGAGCTCGACGATCAGCTCGACGACGCGGGTGAACTCGGGAGACGCGACGAGCGCTGCGTCGCCGTGCCGATCCTCGAACGGGATGTTCTGGAGCTCGTTGACGCGCTGCAGTGTCATGTCGAGGAGGTCGCGCGCCGGCCAGCCCGAGCTGATCAGCGTGAAGACGAGCTCCGTCGGGATCGGCGTCAGCATCTGAGCCGCAAATTCCGGCCCGCTCATCGGCGAGAACGTGATCGTCGGTCGCTCGATGTAGCGCAGGTTGGCCGAGCCGCCGACGCTGTCCGCATCGAATCCGTTCGCGACGCCCGTCGCGCCGTTGACGGTCACGCCGCCCGAATAGACGTACTGCGTGAGAACCGAGTTGACGGCCATGAACATCGGCACGTCGCGGAAGTGCAGCCGAACGACGTTCAGGAGCATCTGCTCGTTGTTCGACTCGCCGATCACTCGGTTGTAGTCGAACCGGTCCCGCGCGACGTTCGTGGGACCGATCGCCGAGCAGCTCGCGAGCGTGAGCGCGAGCGCAGGCCCGTAGCGTCTCATTCTCCTTCCCTCCCCCTCACGCACGGACCTCGCCGTGCGCCCATGGATCAGATGACCGGATCCGCCTCGTGGACGCGGAAGCGATCCTGCAGGCGCTCGATGAGGCGCGTGTGGATCTTGCAGACGCGCGATTCGGACAGCCCGGTGAGCTCGCCGATCTCGCGCATCGGGAGCTCCTCCCAGTACTTGAGGTAGACGATCCGTCGCTCCTGGTCGGACAGGCGCTGGGAGACGAGCTGCATCAGCTCCTCCCGCGAAAGCCGGTCGCCCGGCGCGTCGACCTCGCGATCCTGGACGACGTCGAGCGGACTGCCGCCGCCGCTGTCGTCTGCGCCGTCCTCGCTCGGCATCGATCCGCTGGGCGTGCCCGGCAAGCCGACGCCGAAGGTCTGCTGGTAGACGTCGAGCGCGAAGCCCATCTCGGAAGCGACCTCACCGTCCGACGGCTCGCGCCCGAGCTCCAGCCGAAGACGCTCGACGGTCCGCTTCTGCTGCTCGATCTTCTGGCGCCAGGGCCGCGGGAGCCAATCCTGGGAGCGCAGCTCATCGAGGAGGGCGCCCTTCACCCTCAGCTCGCAGTACGACTCGAAGCGGACGCCGCGCTCGGGATCGAAGCCGTGGATCGCGTTGATGAGCCCGACGTTGGCGGCGGTGAAGAGATCTCCGCGGTCGACCGTCCGGGGCAGGCGAGCCCCGAAGCGCCTGACGATCTGCTTGACGAGGTCCTGGTAGCTCTCGACGAGCGCGTTCCGCGCGTCGTCGCCGGGCTCGGCCCGGAATGCTGCCCAGAGCGCCGCCACCGCCGGGTCGTCCACTCTCGACGGCGCAGGCTCCGCAGGGCGGTCGGCCTGGGTCGCAGAGGGTCGAGGTTGAGGATCGGGCGCCAAGATCGGGGAGCGGGGACCGGGAAGGCTGTGCGGAGAGGGGACGAGGTTGCCTCGGGCTCATTTCGTACCGATCCGGGACGGGCACGTTCAACCTCCTGGCGGTGGCCGAAGACGGAATCCGCGCGCACCGTCAGGCACGAGAGGCCGATGGCGAGAGCTATTTGGCAATTGGAGGCCGTCTGCGGCACTTCGCGGCAGCGAATGACCTCCGCGCTCCCGCGTCCATTTTTTCGCTCGTCGAGGCGTTCGCGTCCGCTCGAAGGCCGCTCGGAGGTCGTGCGCGCCCCTGATAGACTCGTCGCGCATGGGGAGCTTTGGCCTTGCCAAGTCGACCGAGCGGGCACGACGAATCGCCGCAGGGACGGTCGTGTTGATCGGCGCCTGGTCCGCTTCCGGCTGCCAGATCACGGCGAAGCCGCCGAGCGTCGCAAGCGAGGTCGAGGGACTCACTCCCGGGACCAACCTGAGCGCCCTCTCGTTCCGCGTCGAGGAGTTCTACGGGGCCTTCCGCGGCGAGATCGTCGCTGCGGTCGACCGATTCGCCGGGGACGCGAGCGTGGAGGAGCGTCGGGCCCTGACCGATTGGAAGGCGCGATCGACCGAGCTCGCCCTGGGGACCACGCTGCGCGAGGATCCGATCAGCGGCCTCACCGACACGTGGGCGCTCTGCCTCCAGCTCCGCGACGACCTGGAGACCGAGGAGACTGCGGCCCGACTCGGACCCGCCGCGCCGGAGCTCCGAGCGACCATCGACGAGCTCATCGAGAAGATCGAGGGGATCGCGGCGACCGTGACCGAGAACGAGGACCTCGAGCCCCTCGCATCCATCGCGGCCGCGATCGCGGCGAAGCACCCTATCGAGGGCGAGCTCGAGACGCGCAAGACCGGGGTCGACGACTACGCGGATCTTGCTGCCGGTGAACGGGCGGTGGCGGACTCGCTCGGCGCGATGTCACGGCGCGTCCACGTCATGACGCGACTGATCTCGACGGTCGTCGAGGAGCTCCCCGTGCGCGCCGAGTGGGAGTTCGACCTCCTCGCGAGCGATACGCTCGCGTCGGCAACCGACTCGGCGGAACGAGCGGTTCGCATCGCCGAGGAGCTGCCGTCGATCATCGAGCGCGAGCGGGCCGCCGTCCTGTCCGCCGTGAGCGACGAACGCGCCGCCCTCGTCGAGGCGCTGGACGCGCAGCGCGCCGCAGCCTTCGAGCACATCGCCGACGAACGCGACGTCATCCTCGCTGCGCTCCAGGAGGAGCGACGCCTCGTCCTCGCGGACATCGACCGACAGCGCCAGGAAGCGATCGAGGCCATCGTCTCCGAGCGCGTGGTGATCGTGCGCGCCTTCGGCGAGGAGCGCCGGGCGACGATCCGCGAGGTCGCGGACGAGCTCTCCGAAACGCCTCAGCTCGCACGAACGCTGATCGACCACGCGTTCGTGCGCGCGGCGCAGCTCGTCGGCGCGCTGGGACTCCTGGCACTCGTTGGCCTCATGGCCTGGCGTTTCCTCGCGCCTCACCGCGCTCGCGCGAACGACTGAATCACCGGCCGAGGGTGCCGAGGACGGACCGCTCGGCGTCTCGCATCCCGGCGCGCGCGTCGTCCTCGCGGTCGTCGAAGCCGACGAGGTGGAGCGCGCCGTGCACGACGTACAGCGTCAGCTCGGACTCGACGCTGGTCGCACGCTCGACGGCGACGGCCCGCGCCCGGTCGACGCTGACGTAGATCTCCGCGTCGGGGCCGCCCGCATCCTCCGGCTCGTCGCCGCGCAGGTCGAACGTGATCACGTCGGTCGGCGACGGGTCACCGAGGTACTCGCCGTGCATCCGCGCGAGCGTGGCGTCGTCGACGAAGACGAGATCGACGCGCAGATCCGGCTGGCCGCCGTGCGCGAGCGCGGCGGCGAGAGCGCGCCGTGCGTTCGCCTCGTCGAGTTCGCGGAGGTCGCCCCCGACCGTCCAGGTGACGGCGCCCTCGCTCACGAGCTGGGCTCGGACGCGTCGGCGGCCCGCTCGAGCGCGTCGCGCTCGCGCGACTCCTTGTCGTAGGCCCGCACGATGCGAGCGACGAGTCGGTGCCGCACGACGTCCGAGGTGTCGAACTCGACGAGCCCGATGCCGTCGAAGCCGCGGAGGCGACGCACCGCGTCGACGAGGCCGCTGCGCTGGCCGCGCGGAAGGTCGTTCTGACTCGGATCCCCGGTCACGACCATGCTCGAGCCCTCGCCGAGTCGCGTCAGGAACATCTTCATCTGCGAGACGGTCGTGTTCTGCCCCTCGTCGAGGATGACGAACGCGTTCGACAGGGTCCGACCGCGCATGTAGGCGAGCGGCGCGATCTCGATGACGCCCGCCTCCTCCATCCGCGCGAGGTCGTCGGGCTCGATCATGTCGCGCAGGGCGTCGTAGATCGGGCGCAGGTAGGGGTTGAGCTTCTGCTGCAGGTCCCCGGGGAGGAAGCCGAGGTGCTCGCCCGCCTCGACGACGGGGCGCGTCACGATGATCCGACGCACCTTGCCGCGGCGCAGTCGCTGGACCGCGGCGGCGACGGCGAGGTACGTCTTGCCCGTACCCGCCGGCCCGAGTCCGAACACGAGGTCGCTCTTCTCGATCGCGTCGACGTAGCGTCGCTGGTTCTCGCTGCGCGGCTCGATCGGGCGCGGGCGGAACCGGACGACCGCGGGCCGACGGTCGCGGCTCCAGCCGGACCGACCGGATTCCTGGGACCCCGACGCCCCTCCTCCGTCGCGCGACGCGGACCGACGCTCGCCGCCGGCGTGCGCGGTCTCGGCCGTGACGGCGGCGCGATCGAGGAGGATCGACTCGATCTCGCGCACGCTGAGCTCGCGCCCCTTGCGCGCCTTCCCGAGCAGGTGCTGGATCCGCTCTTGCGCCGCCTGGACGCCATCCTCGGCGCCCTTGAGACGCAGGTTCCCCGCGCGCGCGTAGATCTCGATGTCGAGGTCCTGGCGCAGGAGTCGCGCGTAGCGGTCGTACGGTCCGAGGACGAGGATCGCCTCCTCGTGCGAACGGAGCGGGATCGTGAGTTCGGCCAATGCGAAGCGAGGGGTCAGGCGGGCCAGTGGAACAGAAGGGGCCAGGCGAACGCGGCGACAGGCGCAGAGAGAAGGAGGCTGTCGATGAGGTCCAGCATGCCGCCGGAGGGGCCGAACGTGGTGCCCGAGTCCTTGACGTTCGCGCGACGCTTGAGCGCGCTCTCGGCGAGGTCGCCGGCCTGGGCGAGCACGTTGACCAGCGCGCCGATCGCGATCCCGGACGCGACGCCGAACCGGGCGCCCTCCAGGACCCCGAGAGCGACGAGCAGGCCTCCGACCACGGCGCCTGCGACGAACGACGCGACGCAGCCCGCAACCGTCTTGCCGGGGCTCAGGTTCGGGAAGGGATGGCGCCGGCCGAGGAGACTGCCGAAGTAGTAGCCGGCGATGTCGCCGACCTTGGCGAGCGCGAGAAAGCACCCGAGCGCCGCGACGCCGCCGAATGCTCGGAGCGGCACGATCCCGAGGACCGGCAGCGCGACGACCGCGAGCAGGAGCGGATGCGGGACGGGCGTCGGTGCGTCGGGGGGCCGCTCCGGGGATCCGAAGAGGGACGGGAGCGCGGCCGCGAGTCCGGCGACGGCTCCGCCCGCGAACGCAACGGACAGCGCGGCCCAGTAGCGGCTCGCGCCTCCGTCCTCGTCGAACAGGGCTCGAGCGGCTTCCTCGTCGGCGACGAACGCGCGCGCGAAGAGCGCGGTCGCCGCAAGACAGGCCACCGTCGCGGCCGGCGCGCCGTACTTCGTCGCGAACAGTCGCATCCTCTGGACCTCGACGATCGCCCACAGAGTCAGGACGACGGCGAGCCCGAGAGTGATCGCGGGACCCGCCTCGAACGACGAGGCCCAGACCAGGAGGACGACGATGAGCGCGAGCGTTCCGCCGACGCGCGTCCGGCGCAGGATCTTGGCCCGACGATCCGCGGACGGCGAGACGGCGTCGCCGCTCAAGCGACCGGACCGCGGCGGCGGGATCCGATGGGCGCGGCCGGCGGCGCCTCTTCGAGGTCCGACCGGCGGTCCTCGGCGCCGGGCAGGAGCCCGCCGAACTTGCGCTTGCGAAGAGCGAAGGCGCGCACTGCGTCCATCAGCTCCTCGCGCCGGAAGTCCGGCCAGCAGACGTCGGTGACGTAGAACTCCGCGTACGAGGCCTGCCAGAGCAAGAAGTTCGAGAGGCGCATCTCGCCCGCGGTCCGAATCACCAGGTCGGGGTCCGGCGTCGCGGGGTCGTAGAGGCGCGCGGCGAGCGTCGACTCGTCGATCGAGTCGACGTCGATGCGGCCGTCGGCGACGTCGCGCCCGAGCGCGCGGGCCGCGTCCGCGAGCTCCGTCCGCCCACCGTACGAGAGCGCGAGACGCAGAAGCATGCCCTCGTTGTTCGCGGTGAGAGCGATCGTCTCCTCCAGCGCGTCGCGGGCGAACGACGGGAGATCGTCGAGGCGCCCGATCGCCACGAGCCGAATCTGGTTCTCCATCAGCGTCCGCCTCTCACGCCGCAGGTAGAGGCGCAGGAGGCGCATCAGCGTCGAGACCTCGAAGTCCGGCCGCTTCCAGTTCTCGCGCGAGAACGCGTAGAGCGTGAGGCTCCGCACGCCGAGCTCCGCCGCGGCCGTCGTCACCGCGCGCACCGACTCCGTGCCCTCCTTGTGACCGCGCACGCGCATCCAGCCGCGGTTCTGCGCCCAGCGGCCGTTGCCGTCCATGATGATCGCAACGTTGTCGGGGAACGGACCGCCGAGCGATTCGCGGAAGGCGATCGCCTCGGGTCCGAGCCGCGGGAGCGGGCTCCCGCCGGAGGCTGCAGCGCCGTTCCGGCTCACGACAGCGCCCTCTCCTCGGTGGGTGCCGCGGCGCTCCACGCGTCTCCGAGGACGGGCTCCCGCTCGATCACGGCGTCGCGCTCGGCGCCGACCGAGAGCATGACGATCGGGACGCCGACGAGGTCCTCGATCCGCTCGACGTAGCGGCGCGCAGCCTCGGGCAGGTCGTCCATCGAACGCGCGCCGGAGACGTCTTCCTGCCAGCCGGGGAGGGTCTCGGTCTCGACGGCGACCCCCTCGATCGTCGGGAGGTGCGCGGGGTAGTCGTGGAACACTTCGTCACCGACGCGGTAGCCCACGACGACCTCGAGGTCGCCGAGCCCGGAGAGGACGTCGAGCTTCGTCATGACCCATCCGTCGGCTCCGGAGAGCTCGAGGCCGTAGCGAACCTGGACCGCGTCGAAGTTCCCGGCGCGGCGAGGCCTACCGGTCGTCGTTCCGTACTCGTGGCCCGCGTCGCGGAGGCGCTTGGCGGCGTCGCCGTGGAGCTCGCTCGGGAACGGCCCCTCTCCGACGCGCGTGCAGTAGGCCTTTGCAATTCCGATCGCGCGGCCGACCGCCTGGGGCGGGACGCCCGCGCCGGCGGGAATGCCGCCCGGACTCGTGTTCGACGACGTGACGAACGGATAGGTGCCGTGGTCGATGTCGAGCATCACGCCCTGGGCCCCCTCGAACAGGATCCGGGCGCCGTCGCGCCAGGCCCCGCGCAGGAGCTTGCCGGTGTCCGCGACGTAGGGGCGGAGTCGGTCGCCCAGCGCGCTGTAGCGCTCGACGAGCTCGTCCGTCGGAAGCGGCGGCTCCTCGTGGACGCCCTGGATCAGCGCGTTCTTCTCGGCGAGGTTGGCGCGCAGCCGCTCGGCGCAGAGGTCGGGGTCGAGGAGATCGCAGATGCGAAGGCCGGTCCGAGACGCCTTGTCGGAGTACGCCGGACCGATCCCGCGGCCGGTCGTGCCGATGCGTCCGTCGCCCTTCCAGCGCTCCGACAGACCGTCGATCCGCTTGTGCTGCTCGAAGATCACGTGGGCGTTGGCGGCGATCCGCAGACGCTCCGGCCCCGCGTCGACGCCGCGCGCGCGCAGTCCGTCGATCTCGCCCAGGAGGGTCACCGGGTCGATCGCCACGCCGGACGCGATCACGTTGAGCTTGCCCGCGTGGAGGATCCCCGAGGGGATGAGGTGGAGGACCCACTTCTCACCGTCGACGACGACGGTGTGACCTGCGTTCGCGCCACCCTGGTAACGCACGACCACGTCGACGCGGTCGCTGAGCAGATCGATGATCTTGCCCTTTCCTTCGTCGCCCCACTGGGCCCCGAAGACGCTGAGGGAAGGCATGGACGTTGGAGAGAGGTGAACGGGCCGAGCGCGACCGTGATGGAGGCCAAGGGGCGGCTGGGCAGCGGCCGCCAGGTCGGTCGAGGCCGAGATGATAGCGGCGCTACCGCCGTCTCCTCCCCCTCCGCTCGGGAGTTCCGGTCGCAGTCAATCCACTCCGTGTCCACCGCCGCCGGGCGTGCGGAGCTCCAGCTCGGATCCCGCCGGGAGGTCGAGCGCGGCCTTGGGCGTCAGACGCTCGTCCTGCGAGGCACCCCTGGGCCGAACGAGCGCCTCCCCCCGCGCTCCCGCCTGGCCGCCCGCGACGCCGTACGGGACCTCGCGCTGCCGTTCCGCGAGCCAGGAGACACGGACGTCCGTGAGGAAGCGCAGCCGCCGGACGATCCCGTCCCCGCCGGGCCGGGCGCCGGCCCCGCCGGTCCCCCGACGAATCGTCTGGCGGACGACCCGAACCGGCATCTCGTTCTCGAGGGCCTC
Source organism: Planctomycetota bacterium (assembly GCA_039200205.1). Lineage (GTDB taxonomy): Bacteria > Planctomycetota > UBA1135 > UBA1135 > Saltatorellus. Next base: position 5,780 of record JBCCSK010000036.1, on the reverse strand, counting down.
GACCGGGGTGTTGCGCGTGTTCGTCATGTGCGTCTGGACCGCGTGCGCGCCGGACCGCCGGGAGCCGGCGCCGGCGCCCCCGCCGTGGGTCTCGTAGTGCGTGAACGCCTCGCCGCTGCCCGAGCGCACGCCGCCGAACGAGAGGTTGCTCATCGTCCCCGCGCTCGCCGCGGGCATGCGGCCCGGCAGCATCCGCTCGAACGCACCGAGGACGACGTCCACGAGTCGCTGGCTCGTCTCGACGTTCCCGGCAGCGACCGGGGCGGGGTACGACGCATCGACGACGCTCCCCGGGCGCGTCAGGACCTCGACGTGGCGCAGGACGCCGGCGTTGGTCGGAGTCTCGGGCGGCAGCAGGAGGCGGATCCCGTAGAGGACCGCCGAGAGCGTCACCGCGCGCGTCGTATTCACGGGCGAGCCGTCGAGCGCCTGGTCCGCGGAGTCCCGGAAGTCGAAGCGCAGCCGCCCGCCGCGGTGGGTCAGGGTCACTCGAACCGGGAGCAGAGCGCCCGTGCCGTCGGCGCCGCCCTCCAGCCGATCCTCGAAGGCCCACTCCCCCTCCGGCAGGCCCTCGATCGCTTCGAGGGCCAGCGCTTCGGTCCAGGCGACGAGGTCGCGAGCGCGACGCTCGAGCTCGTCCGCGCCGTACTCTTGCATCAGGTCGTGCAGGCGTCGCTCTCCCGCGCGACTGGCCGCGATCTGGGCGAACAGATCGGCGCGCCGCTCCTCCGGCACGCGGACGTTCGCGAGGAAGAGCGCGAGCAGGTCGCGGTCGACCTCGCCGCGCCGGACCATCCGAACGGGCGGAAGGCGAAGCCCCTCGCCGTGGACGTCGCGCGACGCGGCCATCGAGCCCGGAAAGGCGCCGCCGACATCGGCGTGGTGGGCGCGCGACACGCAGTAGAAGGTCGGCTGCTCGGCGCCCGGCGCGAAGACCGGCGCCACCGACGTGATGTCGGGGAGGTGCGTGCCGCCCTCGAAGGGGTCGTTCTGGAACGCGACGTCGCCCGGCTCGAGAGCGTGCGCGGCGAGGACGGCCTCGACCGACAGCGGCGTCGCGCCGAGGTGGACGGGCAGGTGGGCCGCCTGCGCGACGAGCTCGCCGTCGCGGCCGAAGATCGCGCAGGAGAAGTCGAGGCGCTCCTTGATGTTCGCCGAGAACGCGGAGCGCTGGAGCGCGCCCCCCATCTCCTCCGCCGCAGCGGCGAGGAGGTGATGGAAGACCTCGATCCGCAGCAGGCCCTCGGGATCCGCGCTCCCGCTCACTCCTCGTCCGGGAAGTCGAGAACGCGGAGCGGAGCGTTGCTGAGGACCTCCCAGCGGACGAGCGGCACGATCTCGACGTCGTCGTCGGCCTGCCGGCGCCACACGACCGAGCGCACGATGCGCACGAGGTGCTCGCCGGACCGGAAGTACTCCTCCTGCTCGCGCCGCGACTCGAACTCGAGGCGCTCCTGGGCATCGGCCGCCGTGGAGACGCGGGCCGCGAGGATGATCTCGAAGACGTCGCTCTCGACCTGGAGGAGATCCTGGACCGACTGCTTCTCGGTCTCGTTGAGCGTCTGGAACTCGAAGACCTCCTCCAGCTCGTCGAGGCCGTCGAAGATCTGCTTCTGGATGATCTCCTCGCCGTACTCGTCGAGCATCGGCTCGGACTCCTCCTCCTCGAGTCCGTCCTCCTCGGACTCCAGCGGCTCCTCCTCGATGTTCCGGTAGTCGCGGATCTCGTCCCACAGGCGATAGCCGATGTCGCGTCCGTCGAAGAGCCCGCTGAGGACCGCGTGCGGCGCCGTGTTGACGTTGACCCCCCAGCCGCCGGTGCCGGTCGGCATCCCGCTCGCAGCGTCCTCGCTGCCGACGGCAGGCGAGGTGTAGACGGTCAGGAACGACGCGATCGAGTGGATGCGCTCGTCGCTCTCGCCGAAGAAGTCCTCGAACATCCGGTCGTCGAAGACCTCGAGGACGCGGAACTCGTCGAAGGTGAACGGGACGATCTGGTCCTCGTTCTCGGGATCCTCGGTCAGGAGCGCCGGCCGCGGGAGGTCGTCGCCGAACCGCGAGACCATGTACTCGCGCATCGCGCGCGCCATCTCCTCGGCCTCGCCGCCGCCGATGTCGTAGTCCGTCCCCCCGCGCGCGTTGTCGAGGATGCGGGAGACGCGCTGCAGCGCGGCCTCGGCCACCTCCTCGTCGGGGTTGAGCATGTTGAGAACGTTGTACTTGCTGTTCTCGTCGCGGATGAAGATGCGGATCTGGATGTCCTCGAAGTTCGTGGACTGCGGCGTGTACCAGCGATCCATCATCGAGTCGGCGGCCTCGGGGTTCCGCGCGGGCTCGCCCGCGTCGCCCTGCTGCGCGCCACCGCCGTCCGGCGCGGGCGCCTGTCCGCCGCCGCTGCCGCCAGGTCCTCCCTGGTCCCCCTCGCTCGCCGACGCGGCCCGCGCGTCCTCGGCGAGGTCCTCGTACACCTGGAGCAGGACGGACTCGATCGCGAGGTCCATCTTCGCCCGCGTCATCTCGTTGTACGTGATGCGCGACTCGGTCAGCGTGACCGTCTTGATCTGGTAGACGATCGCGAAGATGACGATCAGGACGAGGAATGCGAGCAGGAGCGCGGCGCCCCGCCGGCCGTCGGCGGCCCGCCGGTATCGGATGTCGATCGTCTTCACACGAACCTCGCGTGCGGCCGGGTCTCGGGCGGCCGCCCGGGGATGATACGACCGGGGCCTCCCCCGTCTTCCCCGTTCGTCCTGACGGCGTCAGAACGGGCTGTTGAGGTCCGATCCCTCGAGGATCCGGGGCCGGATGAAGAACAGGACGTTCGTCTGCTCCTTGCTCGTCAGCTTGCTCTTGAAGAGCTGGCCGAGGATCGGGATGTCCCCCACGAGCGGGACCTTCGTCTCGCGCTCCAGCGTGCGCTCGGAGATGAGCCCGCCCAGGATGACCGCCTGCCCGGGCTCCAGGCGCACGATCGTCCGCGCCTTGCGCTCGGAGATCTCGGGCACCGTGATGACCGACTGGCCGAGGTTGAAGCTGGCCGCCGTGCCCGTCGACTGCGACGCTTCGATGTCGATGTTGAGGACGACGGTGTCGCGCCCGATCACGCGCGGGATGACGTACATCTGCACGCCGACCGTCTGGAACTCGAGGCTCGTGGTCGGAATGCCGGCCGCGCTGATCGCGGTGACGTTGTAGAACGGGATCTTCCGGACGTTGACGATGTCCGCGCGGCCGCCCTCGCGCACGGCGACCTTCGGGCGCGAGATGATCGAGACGTTCTCGAAGCTCGCGACGGCCTCCAGGATGGCGTTGAACGTGACGCCGTCGAACACGGCGCCGAGCTGGAACAGCGCCTCGGACGGGTCGGCGGTGTTGGCGAACGAGAAGTCGATCTGCTGCACGAGGCCGCCGGGGTTCGGCAGACCGAAGATCGGCGTCGACTCGTCGATGGGCTTGACGCCGAGGTCGAGCGACTCGCGCGTCGTCACCTCGACGATCTTCGCCTCGATCTCGATCTGGCGGACCTCGGCGGCGAACAGGTCGATGAAGTGCTCGACCTCCGCGAGGTCCGCGGCGGTCGCCGTCGCGAAGAGGACGTCGCTCAGCGCGATCGGAGCCGGCGGCGCGAGCCCCGGGAGTCGCGGGTCCGCGTACGCCTCGACCGAGAACCCCTCGCGTAGATCGAGCAGGACCGTGCCCTGCGGCTGCGGCCCGAGCCCCTCGGGGATCGTGCCGTCCCGCACGGCAGCGTGGATCGGGAAGTCCGCGTACGACTGCAGCAGTCCGAAGATCGTCTTGCCCGTTCCACTGGGGAACGTGTACGGCTTCATGATCAGCCGCTCGGTGTCGCCGTCGCGCAGCGGGTACCAGATGATGTTCGGACCGAACTCCAGGTAGGGGTTCAGCGGCGGCTCGGCGCGATCGGCGTCCTCGACCAGGTCGGAGAAGAGATCGAGCGCCCCCTCGTCCTGCGCGACGTCACCCGTCGTCCCCCCCCCGGACGACGCGTCTCCGGACGCGCGCGACACGTCCGACGGAAGCTCGACGGAGGCCGCGGTGTCGGGGCCGTCGACGTACTCCTCGGCGATGCGATCGAACGTGTCATCCCCCGCGAGACTCTCGGGGTCCGCGGGCTGGGGACGGCCACGCGAGATGAGCTCCTCGAACATCGTGCGCGCCTCCTGCTCGCGCTCGACGGATTCGGAGCTCCCGTCGCTCACGCAGCCGATCGCGAGCGAGACGAGGAGCGTGACGGCGATCGCCTCAAGCCGGCCCATCGCACCATGCTGCAGGATCGCACGCCCGCATACACGCCCAGAGGCCCCTCCCGGCGGAGGCCTCCTGCACCGCTCGGGGGACGTGGGCGACACCATCCCCTCTCCTTCGGACCTTCAGAGCAGTCGCTTGACCGCGTCGGTCACGTCGGGGATCGCCTTCTTGTCGCGACGCTTGATCGTCTTCCAGACGCTGCAGTACCCGCCGCTCTGGCGAACGGACTCGCAGGCCTTGAGGACGCGCGACCGAGCCTTCGCCATGAGCGTGATGCCCTTCGACGACTTCGGGTCGATGCCCTCCTTCTTGATCTTCTTCGCCTCGGGGGTGGCGTCGAGGAGCGCCTGGTAGTCGACGGCGGCCGGCTTGGTGAGCTGCCGCGGCTGGTCGAGACCGCAGATGTTGTCGGATTTCTCGACGATGTACGGGGTTCCGCGGCCGTCGTCGGGCAGGACGAGCGCGTGGTCCGGAGCAGGGAGAGAGGGCTCCGGCGGGGCTGCAGGCAGCAGCGAGAGGGTCAGGAGAGCGAGATGGATCACGGTGCTGCGTCGCGTGGGGTGCGACGAGCCGTCCGGAGGCGAGGGCGGCTGCGCGGGGAGTCGGCGGATGAAGAACTCGTCACCTCTATCATCGTCGTTCTCACTCCGATGCCACTCGAAACCCGCGTCAAACCTGCGAAAGGACGCCGCGGGCAGCCCGATTCGCCAACGGAAGGTGCTCCCATGAAGACGGGCCGCACCCACTGACGCGGATGCGGCCCGTCGTAGGGCTGGCGCCGGGAATGCGCTCTCGAGCAGCGGCCGTTGATCAGCGGCGGTTGATCAGCGGCGGTCGATCAGCGACTGGGGGCGCCGCGACGACGGCGGCGGCGGGGTCGACCGCCGCCACGCTCTCCGTCGCCCGAGTCGGAGTCGCGCCGCCGGCCGCGCGGCCGGTCGTCGTCGCCTCCGGACTCCCCGTCACCGCCGCCGTCCGGCGCGATCACGGCCTTGTGGGAGACCTTGATCTTGCCGCGGTCGTCGACGTTGATGATCTCGACCTCCAGCTCGTCGCCGACGTTGACGACGTCCGTGACCTGGTCGATGAAGCCCTCTCCGAGCTCGGAGATGTGGCACAGCGCCTCGACGCCGGGGAGGATCTCGATGAACGCCCCGAAGTCGCGGACGCTCTTGACCGTTCCCTTGTAGCGGGAGCCGATCTCGGGCGTCTCCATCGTCGCGGAGATCGCGTCCCGGCACGCCATGACCTTGTCGCGGTCGGTGCCGTAGATCTGGACGTTGCCCTCGTCGTCGACGATCGAAATCCGCACGCCGTAGTCGGCCTGCAGCTGGCGGATGTTCTTGCCGCCCGGGCCGATCAGGAAGCCGATTCGATCGCTCGGGATCTTGATCGTCTCCATGCGCGGCGCGAACCGCGAGACCTCGCTCGCCGGAGCGGGAACCGCCTCGAGCATCTTGCGCAGAATGTGAATCCGGCCCTGACGCGCCTGCTCGAGCGCGTTGGACAGG
>JBCCSK010000035.1:0-25368 GCA_039200205.1 Planctomycetota bacterium | reverse complement strand
CGAGAGCGCTCGGCCCGAGCCAGTCGTAGTCGACCGGCGCCTCCGCCCCCTCCCCGGCCCACACGACGACGAGCGAGCCGTCGACGAGCGCGGCGAGGCCGTCCTGTCCGCCGGGTCCCTCGATCGAGACGACGTCGTCGACGCGTCCGGCGAACGGGAGCATGTCGACGACCCAGCCGTCGAGCGTGAAGACCAGGATGAGGTCTTGCCCGCCGGAGCGGACGATGCCGCCGACGGTCGGCAGGCCATGGCCCCAGGGGGCAGCGAACAGACGCTTCAGCTCCAGTCCGAGCAGCGCCTCGCCGTCCGGCTGGAACGACCCGTCCGCGCTCTGCCGTGCGCTGAGGAGGCGCAGACCCTGTGAGTCGAGTCCGACGAGGTCCTCGTCGCCGTCTCCATCGACGTCGATCGCAGTGAGCGATCGTGCCTCGGCCCAGCCCATGCCGCCGATGGCGTCGAGGTCGGCCTCGAACTCTTCCGCGTTCGACGCATCGCGCGAGGCGAGCGTCAGTCCGCGAGCGTGCGCCACGGCGAGTCGATCGTCCCGCTCGCCGCGACCGTCGACGACGCAGAGCGACCTCGCTCGATCGAAGCCGAGCGCGCTCGAGTACGAGCTCGACGCAGGTCCGGTCAGGACGATGACGTCACCGCCGGAGATCGCCGCTGCGTCGCGGCGTTCGTCGCGGTCGACGTCGAGGTCGACGGCCTTGCGTATGGGACTTCGTCCCGTGTCGAAGTCAATGGCTCGCGAAGAACCGAAGCCTCCTGCGGAGGCGGGCGCTGTTGCGAGCAGTGCGGTGAAAAAAGCGGCGGGGGGGGCGACGGACGAAAAACGCGTCGTCATCGAGCGGTGTGTGCGAATCCCGGAGTGAGCGTGCGGTGGGCTGCGAGCCCCTCTGGCAAGCCGACCGCCAATCACCCCCGAATGCTCACGTACCCGCTTCTTCCCGCACGGGCCGGATGTTCTCGCAACCGTTCACACAGGTCGCACCTTGATGCGACATGTGCACGACGCGTGCGCGAATTCGATGCACCGTCGTCTCGGAACGACGATGCATCGACGCGACGTCAACTCATCGGAACGTCGACGCCGCGTTCGCGCGCACAGTCGATCGCCTCGTCGTAACCCGCGTCGACGTGACGGATCACTCCCATGCCGGGATCCGCGGTGAGAACGCGCTCGAGCGCCTCCGCTGCCTCGCTCGTTCCATCCGCAACGGTGACCTGTCCCGCGTGGAGGCTGTATCCCATCCCGACACCTCCGCCGTGATGGAAGCTGACCCAGCTCGCTCCGCACGCCGTGTTGACGAGCGCGTTGAGGATCGCCCAGTCCGCGACCGCGTCGGTGCCGTCCTTCATCGCTTCCGTCTCGCGGTTGGGCGACGCGACGGAGCCGCAGTCGAGGTGATCGCGTCCGATGACGACCGGCGCCGAGATCTCGCCGCGAGCCACCGCCTCGTTGAACGCGAGGCCGGCCTTCGCGCGTTCTCCGTACCCGAGCCAGCAGATGCGCGCCGGCAGGCCCTGGAACGCGACGCGCTCACCCGCCATACGGATCCAGCGCGCGAGCTGCTCGTCCTCGGGGAAGAGCTCCAGGATGATCCGATCCGTCACGCGGATGTCCTCGGGGTCGCCGGACAGCGCGGCCCAGCGGAAGGGCCCCTTCCCCTCGCAGAAGAGGGGACGCACGTACTTCGGAACGAAGCCCTCGAAGTCGAACGCGTTCTCGAGTCCTGCTTCGCGCGCGTGACCGCGAAGACTGTTCCCGTAGTCGAACGTGTCCGCGCCTCGCGACTGCAGTTCGATCATGAGACGGCAGTGCTCCTTCATCGTCTCGAAGGAGCGCGCCTGGTACGCGTCGGGATCGTCCCGGCGCAGCGCGAACGCCGCGTCCAGGGAGAGGTCCGAGGGCACGTACCCGCCGAGCGGGTCGTGGGCGCTCGTCTGGTCGGTCAGGACGTCGGGCACGATCTCGCGCTCGATCAGCCTGCGAAGGAGCTCGACCGCGTTGCAGGGCACGCCGATGGACTTCGCGACGCCCTCCTCGCGCCACGCGAGCGCGCGATCGATCGCCTCGTCGAGGTCGTCGATGCGCTCGTCGACGTAGCGCGTCCGAATTCGAGAGTCGATCCGCGCGGGATCCACGTCAGCGGCGAGACACGTGCCCTCGTTCATCGTCGCGGCGAGCGGCTGGGCCCCCCCCATCCCGCCGAGGCCCGCGGTGACGACGAGGCGGCCCTTCAGCGTGCCCCCGAAGTGGCGCCGGGCCGCGGCGGCGAACGTCTCGTACGTGCCCTGGAGGATCCCCTGGGTCCCGATGTAGATCCACGAGCCCGCGGTCATCTGCCCGTACATCATCTTCCCGGCCTCCTCGAGCCGCCGGAAGTGATCCCAGTTGGCCCAGTTCCCGACGAGGTTCGAGTTCGCGATGAGGACGCGCGGTGCGCGCTCGTGGGTGCGGAAGACGCCCACCGGCTTGCCCGACTGGACGAGCAGCGTCTCGTCGGCCTCGAGCCTCCGGAGCGTCCGCACGATGGCCTGGAACGAACCCCAGTCGCGGGCGGCCTTGCCGGTCCCGCCGTAGACCACGAGCTCCTCGGGGATCTCGGCCACCTCGGGGTCGAGGTTGTTCATCAGCATCCGCAGGGCCGCCTCGGCCGCCCACGTCTTGCACGTCCTCTCGGGACCGCGGGGGGCGCGCTGGGGGCCGGTGGGAACGTCGAGAGCGGGGTCTGCGGGGGTGTCGAGCGTCATGGCGGCCCCAATCTACGCCTGGAGCGCTGACCACGCGAAAGGCAGTCCGGGCAACGGCTTGCGGCCGCACGGCCTGGAATGAACCGAGATTCCCTGCGTCTCCCGTTCCATTTCTGACGAACCGTCAAAAAATAGCCGTGCCGATGAAACCGCTCAGCGCCAAGCAGCTCGAGATCCGCGAGCGCGAACGGACGATCCTCGACGTCGGGCAGGAGATGCTGCTCGACCGCGGGTACGCCGGCCTGACCATGGACCGCGTCGCCGAAGCGATCGGCGTGTCCAAGGGCACGATCTACCAGCACTTCGCGAACAAGGAAGACCTGCTCGCCGCGGTCGCCGTTCGGAGCGCGGACACCCGAGCGTCGCTCTTCGAGCGCGCCGGCACGTTCCGCGGAACGTCGCGCGAGCGGATGACCGCCGTCGGCACCGCCGCCGAGCTCTTCTTCGCGCTCTACCCCCACCACGAGCAGGCGGAGCGCGCGATCCGCGCCTCGTCACTGTCGGACAAGATCAGCGCGAAAAGGACCGTTGGGCTCGAATCCTGCACGTTTCGTTGCTTCGGTGTCGCGACCGGGATCGCCCGCGACGGGATCGCATCCGGCGACCTCGTCCTTCGCGAAGGCCAGACGGTCGAGCAGGTCTGCGTCGGGCTTTGGAACCTGTACATCGGCGCATTCCTGATGAGCGACCTGGAGAACTTCATCGATGAGCCAGTGGTGAAGGACCCGATGCCGACCCTCCACGCCAACGCCCAGGTCTACCTCGACGGCTACGGCTGGACCGCTCACTCGACCGAGCACGACTACCCGGCGACCCGCCAGCGGATCCTCGGTGAGATCTTCCCGGCGGAGGCGCGCACCGCGGGCCTCCTGGAGTCCTCGCGATGAGTCCGCGACGATTCGCCACGACGCCCTCGGCGACCGAACATCGACGAAAGGTCAAGAAACCCGGCCGCCGTGAACGGCGGCTCGCTACCCGGCAGACCCCATGAGACTGCTTCCCACGCTCGTCGGCCTCCTGGCCCTGGCCGCGATCGGAATCACGGCCAACAAGCTCGTCGCCTCCCGCACGGAGGCCCTCGTCGGCGCGGACGCCGCGGAGGCGGGCAGCGCTCAGGCGCTCCCGGTCGAGACGCGCCGGCTCGTGCCCGAGGACCGGATCGTCGTCCGCAAGACCTTCACCGGCATCGTCGAGCCGCGCCGACGCGCCGACCTGACGTTCGAGGCGTCGGGGAAGGTCATCCGAATGCACGTCGACGAGGGCGAGCACGTGACCGAGGGCCAGGTGCTCGCGGAGCTCGACACCGAGCAGCTGCGCTCGACGCGGCAGGAGATCGAGTCGCGCCGCGTCCGCCTCCAGGCCCAGCTCGACGAGCTCCTGGCCGGACCGCGGACCGAGGTGATCGACGCCGCGCGCTCGGTCGTGACGGCGCTCGACGAAGAGCTCGTCCTCGCCCTGCTCCAGCGCGACCGGCGCAAGGAACTCGTCGAACGCGGCTCGGTCAGCTCGGAGCAGCTCGACACGGTCAGCGCCCAGGTCCGCACGCTCGAAGCGCGGCTGCTCGGAGCTCGCGCGCGACTCGCCGAGCTGGAGAACGGCACCCGCGAAGAGACGATCGCGGCACAGCGCGGAGCGCTCGGTGAGGTCGACGCTTCGCTCGCCTCGATCGACGTCCAGATTGACGATGCCACGCTGCGCGCGCCCTTCGCGGGGACGATCGCGGCGCGCGAGGTCGACGAGGGCGCGATCGTCTCGATGCAGATGCCGACGACGGCGCTCACGCTCGTCGAATCGGACGTGCTGGAGGCCCGGATCGGCGTCCCGGTCGAGCTCGTCGACGAAGCCGTCGCGCTCCCCGATGGCTCGCAGGGCGGCGGGTCCCTCTCGGTTCGCGGTCAGGCGATCGCGGTCGCTCGCGCTCGGCCGCTCCCGATCGTCGACCAGGCGACCCGCACCGTGACGGTCGTCCTCGAGCTCGCCGCCGATTCGGCCGGCGCCGCAGGCGTGCGCCCCGGCGACGTCGTGTCGCTCGGCCTCGACGTCGAGCGAGACGAGCGCGGCGCCTGGATCCCGCTCGCGGCGCTCGCCGAGAGCACGCGCGGGCTGTGGAGCGCGTACGCGGCGGTGCCCGATCCGGATCCTGCCGGAGCCGGCACGCACATCGTCGAGCGCGTCGAACTCGAGGTTCTGCACGTCGAGGCCGGCCGCGCGTACGTGCGCGGGACCTTCAGCGAGTCGCTTCCGATGGTCGCGTCGGGGGCGCACCGCCTCGTGCCGGGCCAGTCCGTGGTTCTAGAGGAAGCCGTCGCGGACGCCGACCGCCTGACCGACTGAGCGAGCGATGCAGCTTTCGAACCTCTTCTACCGCAGCCCGCGTCTGCTCGCGCTGACGCTGATGCTGATCCTCACGGCGGGCTTCGCGTCGTACCAGCTCCTGCCGCGCGCCGAGGACCCCGAGCTCACCGCTCGGAACGCTCAGATCTTCACCGCGTTCCCGGGTGCCGACGCCGAGCGAGTCGAAGCGCTCGTGACCGACGTCGTCGAGGACATGCTCGCCGAGTTCGAGGAGATCAAGGAGATCAAGTCGGTCTCACGCGCGGGTCTCTCGACGGTCGCCATCGAACTCCACGACGCGCTCAACGAGGTCGACGAGGTCTGGTCGAAGATCCGCGACGACCTCGGCGACGTCGCGGCCCTCATGCCCGACGGCGCGAGCGAGCCCGACTTCGTCGAGTTCGAGCTCGCGGCGTACACGCTGATGGTCGGGCTCACGTGGGAGCTCGATTCCGAGCCCGAGCGCGCGATCCTTGGACGGATCGCTGAGGACCTCGCGGACGACCTTCGCGCCGTCCCGGGGACGAACGACGTCGTCGTGCACGGAGAGCCCGAGGAGGAGGTGCTCGTCGAGCTCGACACGGGTCGACTCGCCGCGCTCGGCCTCGACGCGCGGATCGTCGCCGACGCGATCGCGCGCAGCGACGCGAAGGTCGCCGCGGGTGAAGTCTCGGGGGACGGGAACGAGCTCCAGCTCGAGGTCTCCGGCGAGATCCAGTCCCTGGAGCGCGTCCGAAACATCGTCGTCGCGCGCGGCGTGAAGGGGAGCGCGTTCGTGCGCGTCGGTGACATCGCCGAGGTCACCAAGGCCGAGCGGACGCCGCGAAGGGCCGTCGCCCTCATCGACGGTGCGCCGGGGATCATGGTCTCGGGACGCATGGAGACGGGGCGACGCGTCGACGTCTGGGCCGACCGCGCGAAGATCGTGGCCAACGACGCGATCGCGGCGCTCCCCCACGGAATCCGCGGCGAGATCCTCTTCGATCAGAGCAAGTACACGAACGAGCGCCTGTCGGACCTGATCTTCAACTTCCTGCTCGGCGCCGCGCTCGTGATGATCGTGCTGTTCTTCACGATGGGCTGGCGCTCTGCGCTCGTCGTGGGGTCGGCGCTCCCTCTCACGACGCTGATGGTCCTCCAGGGGCTGCGGACGCTCGACGTCCCACTCCACCAGATGTCGGTCACGGGCATGATCATCGCGCTCGGGCTGCTGATCGACAACGCGATCGTCGTCGTCGACGAAGTACGGCACCGTCTCACGAGCGGTGAGACGCGGCGTGGCGCGGTCAGCCACGCCGTGCGGCACCTCGCGGTTCCGCTCCTCGGCTCGACGCTGACGACGTGCATGGCCTTCGCACCGATCGCGCTCATGCCCGGCGGTGCGGGTGAGTTCGTGGGCCCGATCGCGATCAGCGTGATCCTCGCCGTCGCGAGCTCGTTCCTCCTCGCGCTCACCGTGACGCCGACGCTCGCGGCCCTGCTCGATCGACTCGTCCCGTCGCGGAACAAGGACGGCTTCTTCCAGCGCGGTCTCTACTTCCCCGCGCTCGACGGGCTGTACGAGCGGGCCCTGACGTTCCTCTACCGACGCCCCGCCCTCGGCATCGGCATCGCGCTCGTCGCGCCGATCGTCGGCCTCCTCGCCGCGCCGCGCCTCCCGGAGCAGTTCTTCCCGCCCGCCGATCGCGACCAGTTCAACGTCCAGTTCTACCTGGAGCCGACGGCGTCGATCGAAGCCACCGAGGACCTCGCGCGGCGCGCGCGCGAGATTGCCCTCGAGCACCCGCGCGTCGAGCGCGTCCACCTCTTCGTCGGCGAGAGCGGGCCGAAGTACTACTACAACCTCGTCGAGACCCAGCGCGACGCTGCGTTCTACGCCCAGGCGCTGATGCAGCTCGACGGGCCGGAGGACTCGATCAGCGTCGTTCGCGACGTGCAGGCGGCCCTCGACCGAGCGCTGCCCGGCGCCGTCGTCCTCGCGCAGCAGATCGAACAGGGGCCGCCCTTCGACGCCCCCGTCGAGCTCCACCTGTACGGACCCGAATTCTCGACGCTGCGCGAATACGGCGAGAAGATCCGCCTCGTGCTGACGCGCATGCCGAACGTCACGCACGTGCGCTCGACGCTCGACGGCGGCGCGCCGAAGCTCCGACTCCAGCTCGACGACGAGGCCGCTCGTCTGGCAGGCGTCGACAACGTGGGCGTTGCGGACGCGCTCGAGCTGGGCCTCGCAGGAGCCGCGGGCGGATCGCTGATCGAAGCGACCGAGGAGCTCCCGGTGCGCGTCCGCGCAGAGAAGGGGCAGCGCGAGGACGTCGACCGCGTCAGCACGCTGGAGATCGCGACGCCTTCGGGCTGGACCAACCTCGCGTCTCTTGGCGAGCTCGAGCTCGTCCCCGAGACGGCTTCGATCGCGCACCGCAACCGCCGGCGAGTCCTCACGACGCAGGGCTTCCTGACCGCAGGGACGCTTCCGAGCCAGGTGCTGGCGGACTTCCTCACCGCGCTCGATGCAGAGGGGATCGAGCTACCGCGGGACTACGAGCTGGAGGTCGGCGGAGAGAGCGCGAAGCGAGACGAGGCCGTTGGCAACCTCGCGGGCTCGGCCGCCCTCCTGCTCGTGCTCATGGCGGCATCGCTCGTCCTGACGTTCAACTCCTTCCGACTCGCGGGTGTGATCGGCGCCGTTGGCATCCTCTCGGTCGGCCTCGCGCTCCTCGCGGTCGCCGTCTACGGCGCACCCTTCGGCTTCATGACGATCGTCGGGGCAATGGGCCTGATCGGCATCGCGATCAACGACTCGATCGTCGTCCTCGCCGCGCTGCGCGAGAACCCGATGGCCTGCAGCGGAGAGATCGAGTCGACCGTCCGCGTGGTCAGGCGCTCGACGCGGCACGTCCTCTCGACGTCACTCACGACGATGGCGGGGTTCGCGCCGCTCATCGCGGCCGGAGGCGGATTCTGGCCGCCCCTGGCCGTCGCCATCGCGGGCGGCGTCGCAGGCGCCACGCTCATCGCGGTGACCTTCATCCCGACCGCGCACATCCTCGTCGCCCGACGACTCGCACGCCGCCGCGAACGGCGCGAGGAACGTCGCGCCGCGGCGCGGATCGCGGCGGCGCCGGCGTAACCTGGTACGGTCATCACGGACCATGAGGTACGACCGGGACGCGACTCGAACCGACGGTGCGCCGGGCAGCAGTGCAGCCGGCGCGCGGCGAGGACGAATCCTGACGAGCGTGGTGACGCACGTTGCCATGTACGCCATGAGCCGCGGCGTCTCGATGGACGACATCACGGGCGCGACGACGCTGAAGAGGACCCAGCTGCTCGACCTGCACGGTCGGCTCCCTGACGACGTTCCGATCGGACTCTGGAGCGTGATTCGGCGTGAGGCCATGGACGAACCGATCACGCTCCAGCTCGCCCGCGCGTCGGACTGGTCGATCTTCGGCCCCTGGCTCGAGGGAGCGCGATTCGCACCGACGCTCGATGCGGCGCTTCGTTCGATGGTGCGCTTCGCAGCGGTCGTGGCGGACAGGGTCGAGATGGTGCGGACGGAGACGACTGACGAAGTCGCGATCGAGACGTTCCATCCGCTCGAGGAACTCGAAGGCGGCCATATGACGGAGACGGGTCACGCGGTCGTCGTCGACGCGCTGCGATCGACCTTCGGATTCGGCGACTGCGTCCGGCGCGTCGAGTTTCGGCACGAACTCTCCGCCGACGTCTCGCGCTTCGAGGCCCATCTGGGGGTTCCCGTACTCGAGCGAAGCCACCGGAACGCGATCGTGTTCCACCGCGATGCGCTCGATGCCACCCCCCGGCACGCTGATCCTCAGCTGATGGCCTTCAGCGAGAGACGCCTGGAGCTCATGGAGGATCGCATGGTGATCCCCGGCGAGCGACTGGAGCTCGCGCGCGTCTACGAAGCCGTTCGCGAGAGCTCCGCCCAACGCGAGTACTCGGCCGACGCCGTCGCCAAGCGCCTCCACATGAGCGTTCGCGCCCTGCAGCGCCTGACGAGTCGCCACGGCCTGACCGCGAGCGGCCTCATCGACGAAGCCCGCGAGAAGATCGCCCGCGATCTGCTCGCTGGTTCGGTCGACGGCACCGACGCGATCGCTCACCAGCTCGGGTACTCGGACGCTCGCGCGTTCCGGCGCGCCTTCCACCGCTGGACCGGCGAGACGCCGACGGAGTATCGCTCCAGAAGCGGCCGCTGACCGCCGACGGTCAGCGTGAGCCGTCGAAGGGGGCAGGGGCCGAGGAATCGACGATCGCTCGCCCTTCGGCCTCCGAGAGCCGCTCTGCGGTCGGCATGCCGACCGCGGCTTTCTCGCTGGACAGCTCCGGCGCACTCTGGAGGGAGATCCGGACGTATGCGGTCTCGCCTGCGGTGAGAGTCAACCTCGAGAGTCCCTCGATACCGCCACCGTCGGGCGCGGGGCGATCGAAGATCAACTGGAGCACGACGTCGCCGGCTCGCTGGTCCCAGCAGAGAAAGCTCGCGGGGCCGAGCCGGCCGATCGAACGTCCGCTGGCGAGGACGTCGACGTGCCGATCCCTCCCGACGACCTGGTCGTCGCGTACGACGAAGACCCGCGCGTGATAGGCAGGGATCGCAGCCGCTGGCTCGGGAATTGGAACGCGCTGGTACGAGTCGCTGGCGCAGCCTCCGAGTAGGAAGGCGAACGCCAGAAGCGCGGATCCGAGCGAGCGCGTACGGACGGAGCGAGAGGGGAGCAGAGTGACGTTCATCGGGGTTCCTGAGGAAGATCCGCCTCGAAGCCGCGCGTCCGGACCCAGGTCTGCAGGTCCGAGTCGTACACGCGGTTGAGCTTCGTGAGCCGTTCGATCAGCTCCATGAAGTACGGACCGAAGACGTCCTCGTGTCCGGCGCTGATCTCACGCGACACGCTGAGGATCCAGAAGGGCGTGTCGTTCATCGACCCGGGAACGCGTTCGACGACGACCTCGCCGTCGACGACCGTCGCTCGATGACTGACGAGCCCATCGACGTGCCCGTTCGTCCGTGTGATCAGCCGCCACTGGCTCGGCTCGCCCTCCAGATGATCGTCGCGCGTCGAGGCGCCCATCGCTCCGACGACCTGGCCGATCGGATAGGCCACTCGCGTCACCCAGTCCGCCTCCGAGGTCACCGAGACCATGAGCGGACCGGGTGCGGGCTGGATCGAACCGTCCTTGCTTCGCAGCTCGGCCGTGGCGCCGATTCGCTTGAAGAAATCGACGAGCTGGTAGGACGACAGAGCGTCGAGCGCAGGGTTCTGCAGGACGACGATGTCCGCGAGCATCGGAAACCCCTGCTCCCCGAAGGCGAGGAGCAGGCTGGAGATCGCAGGCCCCATCGTCTTGCCGACGATCATGCCCCCCATCGAATGGCCTGAGATGACCACCTTCGATCCCTCGATCTCCTTCGCGCGACGCGTCAGTCGGAACATCGCCTCGCGCGCGTGGTACGACGCAACCCGCTCTGCGACCTGCTTGCGCGCCCAGAAGGTCGACTCACGGAAGAGCGGCACGCGCGTCGTCGCACCGCGCCACCCGAGGAAGACCCCCACGACGCGCTGCGGAGCCGGAGGTCCGTCCGCGACGAGGTTCTCGGCAAGGTCGACGAGGGAACTCCGGAAGGTCTCGAGTGCGCCGTCTTCGCGGTCAGGATCGGCGTTCTGATTCCATCCGTGAACGTGGACGATCAGCATGATGCCGAGGTCCGACTCCGCCCCCGCGCGTGCGACGAGATCGATGGCCGCATCGAGCTGATCCCTCGTCCACAGGACGCCGAACTCGTCGAACTCGATGATCGCGAAGTCGACGGGCACGTTGCTCCCGGGCACTTCCTCCGAGCGCACGTACTCGTCCGGCTCGACGTTGTAGGCCCGATTCGAGATGCAGGCAACGGCCGCGACACCGACGAGCAGAGACGCCACCGCGCGCATGAGCGCCGCGGACGGTCTCGCCCGGCGTATGGCCGGACGGCCTTCGGATCTGCGGGCGTCCTGGCTCACGGATCCGCGCGCTCGGGATCGTCGGGCGACTCCGGAGGCGGCTCCCAGCCGCCGCCGAGAGCCCTGTGGAGAGAGACGTAGGTCTGAGCGACCGCCGATCGGCCCAGGATCAGCGACTCCTGGGCGGCGAAGAGGGATCGCTCGGCGTCGAGCACGTTCTGGAAGTCGCTCCGACCCTCGAGATAGAGCTGCCGAGAGAGATCGGCAGAGTCGCGCGCAGCATCGGCGGCCCTCTTCAGTGCGTCGACGCGCTCGCGCTCCCTCGCGAGTCGGTAGAGGGACTGCTCGGCCTCCTCGAATGCGAGCAGCACCGACTGTCGGTAGTCGAGCAGCGCTGCGTCTGCGGCCGCTCGCTGAGCCTCGATGTCGGAGCGCTCGCGCCCGCCGTCGAAGAGGTTCCAGGAGAACGCAGGGCCGAATCCGAACGTCTGACTGCCCGCGTCGAAGACCTGTCCTGACTCGGTCGACTCGTACCCGAGTGAGCCGATCAGAGTGAAGCGCGGGAAGAGGTCGCCGCTCTCGACCCCGATGCGCGCGACCTCGGCTGCGAGCCGCCGCTCCGCTGCTCGCACGTCCGGGCGCCGACGCAGGACGTCGGCGGGCACACCGGCGCCGACGAGGATCGGAGCCGTGGGAATCTCGACGCCGGCATCGAACGCATCGATGAGCTCGGCGGGACTGCGACCGACGAGAACGCCGAGTCGGAGCGTCGCATCGCGAACGTCAGCCTGGATCGTGGGGAGCTCGGACTCGGTGTTCGCGAGGTTGGTCCTCGCCTGCGCCACGTCGAGCGCGGGCGCGGCTCCGGCGCGGAACCGCGTCTCCGTCAGGTCGAGGCTCCTCCGCTGGATCTCGATGTTCTGCAGTGCAACGTCCAGCCTCTCCTGACCGGTTCGCAGGTCGACGTACGCCGATGCGACCGACGCGACGAGGACGGCCTCGACGTCGCGGAGATCTTCGACGCTCGCCTGATAGTCCGCGTCGGCGGCCTCGATCGACCTCGTCACCCGCCCCCAGACGTCGATCTCCCAGTCGAAGTCGAGCCCGAGGGAGTAGAGGTCGAAGGTCTGGGACGGGAACGGCGGGAACGTCGTCCCGCTCGTCCTCGTTCGCGAGTAAGAGCCCGTTGCGTCCACGTCGGGAAAGCGCTGCCCTGCCGATCGAGCTCGGATCGCTGCCGACTGTCGGACTCTCTCGACAGCCGCCGCGAGGTCGAGGTTCCCACGGAGCGAGTCGTGCACGAGAGCGTCGAGGTCGTCGTCCTCGAAGGCGAGCCACCAGCGCCCGATCTCGACGGGCTGCGTGTCTTCGACGGTGGGCTCCGCCGACGCGGCCCAGCTGGCGTCGGTCTCGACGACCGGCGCGACGTAGTCCTCACCGACGATCGCACACCCGCTCACCCCCGCGAGGGCGAAGACGAATCGAACCGGACGACTCACGACGTCACCTTCATCCGGAAGCGCTCGACGAAGAGCACGTAGACCGTCGGAGTGACGAGCAGCGTGAGCACCGTGGAGAGTGCGAGGCCGAAGATCATCGCCCACGACATGCCGGCCCACATCGGCCCGCCGAACAGCGCGAGCGGAAGCAGGCCGCCGATCGTCGTGAGCGTCGTCAGCAGGATCGGCTGCATCCTGGCGAGGCCGGCGCTCGCAACGGCCTCGCGGAGCTCCTCGCCCTCGGCCACCGTCGCCTCGATGAAGTCGATCAGCACGATCGCGTTGTTGATCACCGTTCCTGCCAGAGCGACGATCCCGAGGAGAGGCATGAATCCGAGCGGCCAGCCTGTCACGAACAGGCCGAGCAGCGCGCCGATGAGAGAGAGGGGGAACGCGAGGAGGACGACGAACGGCTTGGCGAGCGAGTTGTACTGGACGAGCAGGACGAAGTAGATGAGCAGGACGCTGATCTGGAGCGCCGACATGACGCTGCCCTGGCTCTCGACGGTCTCTTCGACCTCTCCCCCGCTCTCCAGGCCGTAGCCGTACGGGAGCCGGCGGACGATGGGCTCGATGCGCGGCAGGATGTCCGCGGCCACTGCGTTGGGAAGGAACCCCTCGTCGGCCTGCGAACCGAGCGTCAGAGTACGGCGGCGGTTCCTTCGGCCGATCGCGGCCTGGGCCCAGTCGGACTCGATCGCCGCGACCGAAGTGAGTGGAACGGAGCCGGTCGCCGAGCGCACGTAGACGCGCTCTAGATCTTCGACGCGACGACGCTCGTCCTGCGCAAGCCGGAGCTGGACGTCGACGAGGTGGTCGCCCTCGCGCAGCGTCGTGAGCGTGGCACCGCCGTAGAGCGCCTGAAGGGTGTCCGAGACGGCGGCGCCGGAGACCCCCGCGAGATAGGCGCGCTCGACGTCGACGTCGAGGTCGATCTCGTACGCGAGGTTGCCCCAGTCGTGCACCGGTTCGATCGCGCCTTCCGTCTGCCGAAACACGTCGAGGATCTCGTCGCCCGCCGACCGCAGGACCTCGACGTCACGGCCGCTGAGCCGGAACTCGATCGGGTTGTCCACCGGCGGTCCGAGCGCGTAGGGGCGCACGTCGATCCGCGCGCCGGGGATCGAGCGCAGCTCGCGTCGCAGCTCGGAGACCCAGGGCCGGCTGAGCTCCGCGCCTGACGTGTTGACGAGCAGCATGGCGACGTGTGGAACGCCGTCCGGCGGGTCGAGCGAGAGGATCATGCGCGGCCCTCCCGTCCCGACGAACGACGTGACGTCGACGAGCCGCTCGACGGTCTCTCCGTCCTGGACGATCGGACTCGACTCGATGAGCCTCTGTTCCACCCTCGCGACGACGGCTTCGGTCGCCTCGAGGCTCGAGCCGACAGGCAGCTCGACGTCGACGAAGAACTGATCGCGAATGCCCCCCGGGAAGAACTGTGACCCGATCGACGGCACCAGCGAGACCGCGCCCGCGAGCGCCGCCGCCGTCACGGTCAGCGTCACCCCCCGCCGCGCGACGCAGCGCCGAACGAGCCCGGTGTAGAGCGATCCAAGGCGTCCGGTGGACCCACCCGCGGACTTCGAGGGCCTGAGGATCGCAGCGCTCATGATCGGCGTGACCGTCATGGCGACGATGTAGCTGCTCAAGAGCGTTGCGGAGACCACGATCGGGAGACTGCGCATGTACTCGCCGGTCTCCCCTGGAATGGTCAGCATCGGGAGGAACGCTCCCACCGTCGTCAGCGTGGACGAGAGGATCGCGCGGCCGAGGCTCTCGGCCCCTCGACGCGCCGCCTCGAGACGCGATACTCCGTCGTTGAACAGGCTCTGGACGTTGTCGGTGACGACGATCGCGTTGTCGACCACCATCCCGAGGACGATGATCAACGAGGCGATCGCGAACTGCTCCAGCTCGACCCCGAACCGCGGGATGATCGCGATCGTCGAGATCATGCTGAGCGGGATCGCCGCCGCCATGACGAGGGCCGGCCGCCAGCCCATCATGAGGAAGGCGACGCCGAGCACGATCAGGATCGCCTGCCACAGGCTCTCCATGAAGTCCGAGACGAGCGAGTCGACCTGGCGCGGAAGGTCGTTGATGCGAGTCACTTCGACGTCGGGCGGCAGCGTCGTCGCTCGCAGCTCGTCGACGACGCGCTCGACGTCCGCACCGAGCTCGACGACGTTGCGTCCCTCCTTCATCGAGATGCCGAGGAGCACTGCGCGCGATGTGCTCGTCGCCGTCGACGCGAAGCGAATCGCCTCGCGCCGCGGATCCTCGGCGCCTCGAGCGATGGTGAACGGAAGGTCGCCGACGGTCACGGGACGCCCGCCCTCGGACGTCGAGACGGTCGCCGACGCGATCTCCTCGACGGTCTTCAGCTCTCCGGATGGTCGGAGCGGATAGCGGCGGTTCTCGGTGACGAGAACGGCTCCGCTGTTCGCGATGTTTCGGTCGTCGAGCGCCGCGGCAAGCTCGTCCGGCGTGATCCCGAGCTTCGCCCACTGATCCGCGCCGATCTCCAGCCGGATCGCCTCGTCAGGCACGCCGAACACCGTGACGCTGCCGACGCTCTCGATCTCCTTCAGCGAGGTCTCCAGCTCGTCCGCCATGAGCTCGAGCTGCCGGTAGGAGTACTCGGTCCCGTCCTCGCTACGGGTTTGATGCAGGCAGAGGCAGACGCTCGAGACGTCGCCGAAGTCCGAGTTGACGAAGGGCGCCTGACACCCGGGCGGGAGCGTCTCCGCGACGATCGAGACGCGATCGCGAACCTTGTCCCAGACCTGATCGAGCTCGGCCTCGGTCACGCTGTCGTCGAGGTCGATATCGATCTTCGAGTAGCCCGTACGGGACATGCTCTCGACCGTGTCGACCTCTTCGATGTCGTAGATGGCGTCTTCGAGCGGCTCGGTCACGAGGTCCTCGACCTTGCTCGCGGACGCTCCGGGCCAGCGCGTGTCGATCAGAGCCGCGCGAATCGTGATGCGCGGATTCTCGCGGCGCGACATGGTCAGGAACGTCGACGTCCCGATCGCGACGAGCGCCAGCGCCGCGAAGAGCGTGACGGGTCTGTGCGAGAGGGCGAATCCGGTGAGTCGCATGCGATCGCCCCTAGCTGTCTGCGTCGAAGATCCGAACCGCGTCGCCGTCCCGGACGAAGTTCACGCCCTCGGACACGAACGACGCGCCCGCGGCGAGCTCGGGAGAGGTCACGCGCCGGAGCTCCCCGGACGCTTCGTGCACATCGACGCTGACCTCGCGAAGACGCCCGTCCTCGACGAGAAAGACGAGGTAGTCGCCGGATCGCTCGAGGATCGCGGTGACTGGGATCCACAGGCCCGCGGGCGGAAGCGCGAGATCCAGTCCGACTCGGACCACGTCGCCGGTCCGAAGCGCGTAGTTCCGTGCGACGAGCCGCACGCCGTCACGGTCGGAGGCCGTCGGGCGACGCAGGAGGACGTCGCCGAGCTCGAGGTCGCCGCGCTCTGCGAGGCGCCGAAGCGTCCACGCGTCGACCTGCGCCCAGTCCTCGGAGAGCTCGACGCGAACCTGCTCGGGGATCCTGGTGTCCCCCAGCGAACGCTCCTTGTCGAGGATCTGGAGCCCGGGGATACGCAGCACGTAGGTCTCTCCCCGCTCCTCGAAGACGCAGTCCACGCCGACGTGGAGAGCTCCGTCCTGATCGTCGGGAAGATCGGTGACCGGCATGATCCGCCGGAAGTCGGTCGCCTCGGCTCCTTTGGCCACTTCGAGCAGCTGGTTGGGAACGATGATCCCGACGCGGAACGTCCTCGTCCCAGAGTCTGCGACGCTCGCCTTCTCATAGACGGTGCCCATGATCTGCGAGTCGGCGCCTTCACCGAGGTCGGGATAGACCGGGACGCCCGCTCCGAGCGGGAGCTTCCGCTCCTGTTCGGAGGACGCCGTCAGGATCACCTTGACCGGCGAGATCAGGATCAGCTGGACGATCGACTCGCCCGCGACGACATAGTCGCCCTTTGAGACGTACTTCTGCGTGATGCGTCCGCTGAAGGGCGCGCGAAGCGTGCACGAATCGAGGTCCGTTCGCGCCTGCTCCAGCTTGACGACGAGCTCCTCCAGCTCTGCTTCACTCGCGAGCAGATCGGCCTCTCGAACCTCCTTGGTGCCCTCGATCTCGCCGACGCTCGCGAGCGCCGAAGCGGCGCCCTGGAGCGCGGAGTCGAGGGACGACCTCGCCTTCGCGAGCGTCGCTGTGGCCGTTCGAAACTCCGCTTCGCTCTGATCGAGCACCGACTGGGCGATCGCGCCGGACGCGATCAGTGAACGATCGCGCTCCACGGTCGTCTCCGCGAGGTCGAGGTCCGACTCAGCGGCCTTCACGGTCTCGCGCGCGGAGTCGACGTCGGCGCGCGCGGCTTCGACGCTCGCATCGGCGCTCTCCTTCTGAGCGACGATGACGGTCTGCAGCTCCACCCGCAGCGACTCGATCCTGCGCTTCGTGGTCTCGATCGCAAGCTCGGCAGCTTCGACCGCCTGTCGGAATCGAGTCTCGTCGATCGTCGCGATGATCTCGCCTCGCCGCAGGGGGCGCCCCTCGTCGTCGAGGAGCAGAGCGCCCTCGCCGTCGAGCTGTGGACCCTCGACCGCGTCACCCTGGTCCAGAGTCATCTTCAGGACACCGCTGACGTCGAAGCTCATCTCCGAACGACGGAACGGCTCCACGACGCCAGCTTTGAGAGTCTCGGTTCGCGGTCGCCCTTCCGCCAGCGTCGACGCGACCACGGTCCGCGGAGGCGCGGCGGCGCCAGCGACAGGCTCTTTCCCACACCCGGCGGCGAAGACGAGCAGCGCGAACGAGACGGTCGGGCCGACGCCTGATGAGAACGACGGCAGCATCACGGACGCCCTCGCTGGAGGGAGACTCGACCGGCCAAAGCTAGAGGGGGCAGGGGTTCCAGGATCGAGGGGCGGGGTGGCCCTCGTTCATGATCACACCTTTGATCACGCACGAGACTGGCGCGAGGCCAATGCGCGCCAGCAGGAGGACAGATTGCGACAGGCGGATGAGCGCTTGCGCCAGTCCGCCACATGCGTGGCCGTCGTCGAACCACGATGCAAGTCGCCGCCGATGGCGCGCTCGCGGTCGGGCTAGCCCCTCACGCCGCGTTGCGCGACGCTTCGACCTGGTCCCCGAGCATCCGCTGCGCTCGGTCAGCCGGAACGGGCGGGCTGAAGAGGTAGCCCTGCACCTCGTTGCACTGCAGCACCTTCAGGAACGCGAGCTGGTTCTCGGTCTCGACGCCCTCGGCGACGACGTTCAGCCGAAGGCTGTGCCCCATCAGGATGATCGCGGTCGTGATCGCGGCGTCGTCCGGGTTGCTCGTCACGTCGGTGATGAACGAGCGATCGATCTTGAGCGAGTTGATCGGGAAGCGCTTGAGGTACGAGAGCGACGAGTAGCCCGTCCCGAAGTCATCGATCGAGATGTGGATACCCAGCGCGCGGAATCGCCCGAGGACGGACGCGGTCTCCGCAGGGTCGTTCATGAGGAGGCTCTCGGTCACCTCGAGCTCGAGACCGTCCGCATCGAGCTTTGCGTCCTCGAGCGCGCTGCACACCGTCTCGTGCAAGGTCGTCTTGCGGAACTGCACGGGCGAGAGATTGACGGAGACGCGGATACGCGGGAGGCCGAGCGCGCGCCACTCGGCGTTCTGCCGACAGGCCTCGCGCAGGATCCACTCTCCGATGGGGACGATGAGCCCCGTCTCCTCGGCGAGCGGAATGAACTGGCCGGGCGAGACGAGGCCGAACTGGGGGTGGATCCAGCGGACCAGCGCTTCCATCCCGATGATCTGCCGCGACTCGATGTCGATCCGAGGCTGGTAGAACACCGTGAGCTCGCGGTTGTGGAGCGCGTCGCGGAGACTCTGCTCCAGAGTCAGGCGCTCGAACGCCCAGCGGCTCATCGACTCCGAGAAGAACTCGACGTGGTTCTCGCCGGTCTGGCGGGCGCGCAGCACCGCTGCCCGCGCGCGGTCGACCAGCTCCTGGGCCACCGTTCCGTCGTCGGGCGAGCACGCGATCCCGATGTTCGCCACGACGCCCGACCGAAGCGCGAGCGCCTCGTGCAGTCGAACGCCGAGCCGGGCGGCGTCCTGAACGCGCTCCACGTCCGGCACGAGGACCGCGAAGACGCCGTCGTCGACGGCCGAGATCAGGATCCGCCGCGCGGCGTACGAGACGTCCTCCGACCGATCGAGGTCCTCGAGCACGGCCTCCAGCACCTGACGCAGCGTCCGCTGCGGGTCGGACGACGTCACGCCGTGGAGAGCGACGCAGAAGATCGCGACCGACCGCTCACGGTCCCGGGCGCGCGTCAAGCGAATCGCAACGCGCTCGATGAAGGCCGCCGCAGCAGCTGCGCGCTCGTCGGAACGATCGGGCGCCGCCACTTCCTCAGCTGCTTCGTCGCGCGAGCAGGGAATCTCGCCGAGACGTCGCAGCACGAGCTCTGGGCACGTCCCAGCCGTGAAGACGTCGCGGGCGCCGAGCGCGACGAGGGTGTCCTCGTCGAGGTCCTTGGTGACCTGGGCCACGACCGCGGCACCCGCGGCCACGACCTCAGCAACGAAGACGCTCGCCGCTTTTCCGTCGGGGCACAGCGACGGATCGAGGACGACGTGGGAGGCGGCGTCCATCCGCTCGAAGAGCCGGTCCGCGTCACGGGTCTCCTCGAACTTCACGCCGGAGGCCTCGAGCTCCTCTGCGAGGAGTCGCGCGACGTTCGCGTCGTTGAGTGCGACGAGGAGAGGTGCGGGCTTCATGGGTCGAGCCGGGGGTCGTGGGGGGCCGCCCGGGTCTTGTCGACCGCCGCACTGGTCCGATTTGAGCGCAGGAGCGACTCCTCGCGGACGAGCGCCGCGGCGGAAACGACTTCGTGCCGCCCCCCTTGGCCTCACTGCGAGATCTGGGGACAACGACGGGCATGCGCGGGAGGCGGTCGCCCCAAAAGCCGTCGCACCGGCCTATCTTTCCTAGGAACCATCCTTCTTCGACCTTCCCAATATGCGACTCGTCGTCCTCCTCGCCCTGGTGCTCTGCGCGGTCGGTTGCCGTTCGACCAGCATCTCCTACCGCTTCACGCCCAGCCCGCTGGAGCTCTTGGTCCAGGAGCGTCCGGGGTCACCGATCGTCGCGCGCGTGCTCGTCGGAATCCCCGGCGCGCAGCGACAGGGCGGACGGAGCAACGGCCTTCCCGAGATGCTCGTGAGCATCCGGATCGAGAACAAGTCGACCGAGACGATCCGCTTCGATCCCTCGCGCTCGGTCTTGGTTGGCTCGGACCTCGCGGAGTTCGGAGAGGCGAAGTCGAATCCGGCGGGCGTCTTGAACATCCCCGCCGGCGGCGACGAGTCCGTTCTGGTGCGGTACCCGTTTCCCCAGGACGGCAGCCTCGAGGCGCCGCTCCTGACGGGCGTCAACCTCCAGTTCGAGCTGGACCACGGGGGACAGCCCGTCGAGGTGAGCGTGACGCTCGAGCGAAACGAGCCGAACGTCATCTACGAGCCGTACCCGGCGTTCACCTTCGGCGCGGGCTACTACTACGGCTGGTAGCCGCCTTGGGAGGCGTCAGGTCGCGAGGCGCCGGAGGACGTACTTGAGGATACCGCCGTTGCGGTAGTAGTGCGCCTCGGCCGGCGTGTCGATGCGAACGACGGCGTCGAATTCCTTCACCGTGCCGTCCTCCGCCGTCGCACGAACCTGGACGGTGCCGCCCGTCGGTGCGTCCTCGGCGGCGAAGCGCTCGGCCAGCCCGGTGATGTCGTAGCGCTCGGAGCCGTCGAGCCCGAGGCTCGCGACGCTCGCTCCGTCCTGGAACTGGAGCGGGAGGATCCCCATCCCGACCAGGTTGGAGCGATGGATCCGCTCGTAGCTCTCGACGAGCACGGCGCGCACGCCCTGAAGGGACGGCCCCTTCGCGGCCCAGTCGCGCGACGAGCCCATGCCGTACTCCTTCCCGCCCAGGACGATCGCGGGAACTCCCTCGGCCTTGTACTTCATCGCGGCGTCGTAGATCGACATCCGGTCTCTGCTCGGGAACCACAGCGTGACGCCGCCCTCGACTCCGGGGACGAGCCGGTTCTTGATGCGCACGTTGCCGAACGTGCCTCGCATCATCACCTCGTGGTTGCCCCGGCGCGATCCGAACGAGTTGAACTCCCTCTTCTCGATCCCGAGCGACTTCAGGTAGAGGCCCGCGGGACCGTCCTCGGGGATCGCGCCGGCCGGTGAGATGTGGTCGGTCGTGATGTTGTCGCCGAACAGCCCCAGGACGCGCGCCGAATGCACGTCTTCGACCGCGTTCGGCTCGGCCTCCATTCCCTCGAAGTAGGGCGGCTGGCGCACGTACGAGCTGGAGTCCTGCCAGTCGAACGTCCTCGACGGCGCCGCGTCGATCGCACGCCACTCCTCGGTGCCTTCGAAGATCTTCCCGTAGTTCTCGGCGAACATCTCGCGAGACACGGTGTCCCCCACGATCTCCTGGATCTCGGCGCCCGAGGGCCAGATGTCCTTCAGGTAGACCTCCGTTCCGTCGTCCGCGGTTCCGATCGGGTCCTTCGCAAGGTCGATGTTCACGTCACCGGCGAGCGCGTACGCGACGACGAGCGGCGGCGACGCGAGGTAGTTCGCGCGCGTCTTCGCGTGCACGCGTCCCTCGAAGTTCCGGTTGCCGGAGAGGACCGACGCCGCGACGAGGTCGCCCTCGTCGATCGCAGCGCCGATCTCGTCGGGCAGCGGGCCCGAGTTCCCGATGCAGGTGGTGCAGCCGAAGCCGACGACGTCGAAGCCGAGCGCATTCAGGTGCGGGGTCAGCCCGCCGCCGTCCAGGTAGTCCGTGACGACCTTCGAGCCAGGCGCGAGGCTCGTCTTCACCCAGGGCTTGGTCCGCAGTCCCTTAAGCGCCGCCTTCTTCGCGACGAGGCCGGCGGCGACCATCACCGACGGGTTCGACGTGTTCGTGCACGAGGTGATCGCCGCGATGACGACCGAACCGTTCTTCAGCTCGAAAGCCTCGCCGTCCATCGTGGTCGTGACGCGGCGGTCGTGGTCGTCACCGCCGGCGGCCTCCAGGATCGCCTTGCGGTCGTCCTGGAACTGCCTCGCCAGGTCCTCGAGCGCGACGCGGTCCTGCGGGCGCTTGGGTCCCGCGAGGCTCGGCCCGATCGTGTCCATGTCGAGCTCCAGCAGGTCGGTGTAGTCGCAGGTGCGGGCGCCCGCCGAATGGAACAGCCCCTGCTCCTTCGCGTACGCCTCGACGAGCGCGATCTGCTCGTCCGAGCGCCCCGAGAGTCGGAGGTAGCGGAGCGTCTCGTCGTCGACGGGGAAGATGCCGCATGTCGCGCCGTACTCCGGCGCCATGTTGGCGATCGTGGCCCGGTCGGCGAGCGGCAGATCCTGCAGCCCGGGTCCGGTGAACTCGACGAACTTGCCGACCACGCCGTGCGCGCGGAGCATCTCCGTCACGCGCAGGACGAGGTCGGTCGCCGTCGCGCCCTCGGGCAGCCGGCCGGTCAGCTTCACGCCGACCACCTCGGGAATCAGCATCGACACGGGCTGCCCGAGCATCGCAGCCTCGGCTTCGATGCCGCCGACGCCCCAGCCGAGCACGCCGAGGCCGTTGATCATCGTCGTGTGCGAGTCGGTGCCGACGAGGGTGTCGGGGAGCGCGTACCCCCCCTCGCCCACCATCACGACCCGCGCGAGGTACTCCAGGTTGACCTGGTGGCAGATCCCCATCCCCGGCGGCACGACCTTGAAGTTGTCGAACGCACCCTGCCCCCACTTCAGGAACGCGTAGCGTTCGCCGTTGCGGTCGTACTCGTACCGCAGGTTCTGCTCCAGCGCAGTGGGCGTCCCGAACGCGTCGACCTGGACCGAGTGATCGATGACGAGCTCGGCCGGCTGCAGCGGGTTGATCCGCGCAGGGTCGCCGCCGAGCGCCTTCATCGCGTCGCGCATCGCCGCGAGGTCGACGATCGCGGGGACGCCGGTGAAGTCCTGCATCAGAACGCGCGCCGGCCGGTAGGCGATCTCGACCGACGGTTTCGCCTTCGGATCCCAGTGGACGAGTGCCCTGATGTCGTCCGCCGTGACCGACTCGCCGTCCTCGTGCCGGAGCAGGTTCTCGAGCAGGATGCGGAGGGCGAAGGGCAGGCGCGCCACGTCGTGCCCCGCGTCCTGGAGTGCGCCGAGGCGGGCGATCTTGTAGCTCTTGCCGTCGACTTGGAACGAACCGCGGGACCGGAAGGTGTCTTGCATCGAACTCCTCGGCGGCGCGCGCGGAGGTCGATGGGTCGCGCGGCCGTGCGTTGGGACCGACGATTTTAGCGATGAGAGCGTCGGTGCGCTTCGGATCAGCGCGGCCGCAGCGGCTCGAGAGACATTCGCATGGACGACGGCACGCGCTGCTCGTCGCCGACGAGGTGGAACAGCCGCGGGCTGACGCGGAGTCCGGACGGCCTCCTACCAAGAGGGTCCCTTTGGCAGTCGATCACGACCGCGGCGAGCACGCCGCGCGTGACGTTGTAGAGCCCGAGGTTCGTCCCGCGCAGGAGGCTCTCGCGCGCCGCGACGTGGCCAGACCGCTGCGCCTGCACGAGAGTCCGTGGGCCGGCGTCGACCACGCATCGGTCGAGGAGGTTCCACGACTCCTCGGAGAAGAACGCCGTTCCGCCGGAGAACAGCGACGCGCGGGCGAACAGGCGCGAGCGGCCGAGCTCGCGGAACGACCACTGCGGCGGCTTTGCAATGTCGGCGCCCTCGACGACGCACTCGACGAGCTCGAGGTCGGAGTCCTGGACGTACAGGACGCTGCCCGCGCCCGCGAGCCTCGCGCCGAGGGCGACCGCGTGGGCACCGTCGAGCAGCGTGAGCGCGGATCCACTCCCGTGGACGACGTCGATCCCTTCGAGGATGACGTTGCGTACGCCGCGGAGGCGCAGCCCGACGCGCAGCTCGACGCGCGAGCCAGGCTCGGCAGGACGCAGTCGAATGCCGGAGCGACCAATCTCGATGACGTCCGCCACGGCGCCGCCGTCGCCCCGGTACACGCCGGCGGGAAGAAGCACGTCGACGCCTGCGCTGTCCTCGCCGGGACGGCCGTCGCCCTCGACCTCGAGTCGGCGCAGGACGCCGACCAGAGCGTCCAGATCGGGCGCATCGACGAGAGCGACGCGGCGCTCGATGCCGCTCGCGGTCGGTGACGCGAGACGCCTGTCGACGACCTCGCGCCAGGCGGCCAGCGTGCGGTCCTCGCCCGGGAGGAGCGCTTCAGCCGCGTCGAGCAGCGCGCGGCGGTCTCCGTCTCGGCGGACGCGGTCGACGAGGCGCAGGACGAGGTCGACCGTCCGCGCGTCGTAGTCGAAGAACCGCTGGGGAGTCCGATCGGACGCGGAAGCTCGACCTCCGACGTCGCGCAGCGCGTGCAGGAGTCGGGCGAGCGGCGGGCCGAGGTCGAGGTCGCCGAGCTCGGGACGGCCCTCGAGCTGCCAGGCGAGCTCCTCGGCGCTGCCGGGCAGCTCGAGCCACGTCCGGCTGGCGAGGTCCGTGCGCCCTTCGCGTCGGTCCGGTGGAAGGAGGTAAGCCGGCGACGACGCTTCGAACGAGGCCAGCGACGGGCGAGGACCCACCTCGACGAGGAACTCCGCGAGCTTCGCGACGCCCTCGTCGGGATCGGACGCCGCGACCGCGGTCGCCCAGAGGGCCGCCCGTCGGCAGTCCTCGGCAACGTCTCCGGGCGGACCTCCTTCGCGGAGGACACCGCGCTCGGCGCGGTCGACGAGGACCAGCAGCCGATGCGTTCTCACCGCCGGGTCGGCCATGAGAAGGCCCGCGGGGACTTCGCCCACCCAGCGCGCGATCGCTGGGTCGTCGAGTCTGCTGAGCTCGGGATCGACGCGGGCTGCGTCGACGGCGCGTCTCAGCAGCCGCCTCGCGGCTCCGCGGCTCGTGAGGTCGCCCGCTTCGATCGATCGGAGCACGTCGCGCGCTGCGATTCCGCGCGGCCCCAGGTCGCCGGTCGCGATCGCCTCGAGCGCCGGCCGAGCCTCATCGCCGAGAGCGCGAAGGACGGCGCGCGCCTCGACGCGCCGCTGGAACACGGGATCGTCGAGACCGAGGGTCGCGTCCTCGAGCGCGAGAGCGCGAGCCCCGGGGTCGGCCCCCGCCGCGAGAACGGTCACGGGCTGCGTGGGAAGCGACTGTGGACCGAAGCTGATGCGGCGGCGAACGCGCAGGCGCGCGACCGGCGCGGCCTCGTCCAACGGATCGTCGGCCGTCCGCTCGAAGACGCCCTTCAACGCGACGCGTCGCTCGCCCGGTCGGCTCTCGGCGACCTGGGTCCACGCATCCGCTCCGTAGACGAGCTCACGCTCGACGACGACGGCGACGAGCCCTGGATCGACGCCGGTGAACGCGGCCGGTGCCTCGACGCCGATGGAGACCTCGCCCGCCACGACCTTGGCGATGGGCCGAGCCTCGGGGGCCCGCGGAAGAAGACGCGTCGCGTCGAGCACGACCCGGCGCCTCAGCCGCCAGTTCCCGTCCGACGCGCGCTGGACGCCAAAGCGACCGTGGATCCGATCGCCGATGAGGAACTCCAGCTCTCCGTCGTCCTGAACGACCGCGGTCCGGCCGGGAACGAGCGCCGTATCCGACCGGGAGCGAAGCCACCAGCTCGGACGGGACGGATCTCCCGCGGGTGGACCGAGTCGGGTTCCATCGAGAGGCCGAATCGCGATCGAACCAGGCGCACTGCGCTCGAT
>JBCCSK010000034.1:0-25513 GCA_039200205.1 Planctomycetota bacterium | reverse complement strand
GCGGCGACTTCGTCGCCGCGGGGGCGCGGACGCTCCAAACCGGGTTCAGGTCGCTCGCCGCTCGCCCTATCGCGAGGTGGGGCTAGACTCCCGCCCGCGTGCGCGTCTTCTACTGCGATCACTTCGAGGTCGTCCTCCCGCCCAAGCATCGGTTTCCGATGCGCAAGTACGCGCTGCTCCGTGAGCGGCTCGTGGGTGACGGTCTCGTCGACGAGAGCGACCTGATCCCGGCCCGGACCGCGCCGCTCGAGGACGTCTTCGCGGTGCACGACCACGGCTACGTCCAGGGGTTCCTCGACGGGACGCTCGACAGGCGGACGATCCAGCGCATCGGCTTTCCCTGGTCCGAGGCGATGGTGATGCGCTCGCTCGGC
The DNA here is from genome assembly GCA_039200205.1 of Planctomycetota bacterium. Lineage (GTDB taxonomy): Bacteria > Planctomycetota > UBA1135 > UBA1135 > Saltatorellus. The sequence goes on along the minus strand of JBCCSK010000034.1, from coordinate 25,139 downwards.
AGCGTCGGCAGCACGCTCGGCGCGGTCGAGGCGGCGCTGGAGGACGGGATCGCTGGGACGCTCGCCGGCGGCACGCACCACGCGCACGTCGAGTTCGGCTCGGGCTACTGCGTGTTCAACGATCTCGCGATCGCGGCGCGTCGGCTCCTCGATCGGGGCGCGGTCGAGCGCGTCCTCGTCTTCGACGTCGACGTGCACCAGGGCGATGGCACGGCGGCGATCTTCCAGGGCGACGCGCGCGTCTTCACGTGCTCGATCCACGGCGCGAAGAACTTCCCGGGCCGAAAGCAGCAGAGCGACCTCGACGTCGCCCTCGCCGACGGGACCGGCGACGAGGAGTACCTCCGCGCCCTCGACGCAACGCTCGACGAGGCGCTGGACCGCGCGCGGCCCGACGTGGTCCTGTACCAGGGCGGCGTCGACGTCCTGGGGATCGATCACCTCGGCCGGCTCGCCCTGACGCTGGCGGGCGTCGCCGAGCGCGATCGCCGAGCTCTGACCCGCTTCCGCTCCGAGGGTCTCCCCATTGCCCTCACGCTCGGCGGCGGCTACGCGGATCCGATCGAACCCTCGATCGACGCGTACGTCGGCACCTACCGCGTCGCGCGGACCCTGGAGGACGCGCCGTGACGGACGATCCCGAGAAGGACGACGACACGTCCGCGCCGAGCGTCTCGTTCGGACGGCTCTACGGGCTCGCGCGTCCGCACATGACGCCGATCCTCGCCGGTACGGCGCTCATGCTGCTCATGAGCCTCGTCGGCCTCGCCGTGCCGATGCTCGCCGGCGACGTCGTCGACACCGCGCTGGAGGACGCGACGCGTTCGGAGCTTCGCGACGTCGTCTACCTCTTGATCGGGCTCTTCGCCGTGATCGGCGTCGTTGGGTTCATCGAGATGTACCTGCTCGGCTTCGCCGGCGCGCGTCTGCTCCTGGACCTGCGGCGGCAGCTCTTCAGCAACCTCGTCGTTCTCTCGCCGGGCTTCTTCGACGAGCGACGGGTCGGCGAGCTGCTCTCGCGGCTCGGCTCGGACCTCGCCGTCGTCCAGTCGTCGATCACGACGCAGATCCCGTCGGGACTGCAGGCGCTCCTGCGCTTCATCGGCACGCTCGTCGTCCTGTTCGTCCTGCAGACGCAGCTGACGCTCGTCGCGCTCGTCGTCGTTCCGCCCGTCGTGATCGTCGCGCTCGTCGTGGGCCTGCGGCTGGAGCGGCTCTCGCGCAAGGAGCGCGACGCGACCGCCGAGACGTCGTCGCTCGCGGAGGAGGCCCTCGCCGGAGTTCGCACCGTGCAGGCGTCCGCGGCGGAGGAGCGCGTCCGCACGCGCTACGACGCACGGCTCGACGACCTCTTCGCCGTCCAGCTCCGCAACGCTCGACTCAACGCGGCCTTCGCCGGGATGGTCACGTTCGCGGGCTTCTCCGCGTTCGCGCTCGTCCTCGGCTACGGCGGTCAGCTGATGCTCGAGGAGCGGATCACGCCTGGCGACCTGACGGCGTTCCTCCTGTACACGTTCTCGATCGCGACGTCGGTTGGCCAGCTCGGCGGGCTCTACGCCGGGTACCGGAAGCTCAAGGGCGCGAGCGCGCGGCTCTTCGAGCTCCTCGACACGCGCTCCGAGGTGCACGACCCTGCGCAGGACGACCCGCCCGCCGCGCCGTTCGAGGTCGGTGCCGGCGCGATCCGGATCGACGGAGTTCGCTTCGGGTACGCGACGACGGACGGCGTCGCCCTCGACGACGTGTCGCTCGACGTCGCGGGCGGAACGATGGTCGCGCTCGTCGGGCCGAGCGGGTCGGGGAAGTCGACGCTCTTCTCGCTCGTCCTGCGCTTCTACGACCCCGACGAGGGGACGATCGAGATCGACGGTCGACCGACCGACACGATCGCGCTCAACGACCTGCGCCGCTCGATCGGCGTCGTGTCCCAGGAGACGTTCCTGTTCAGCGGCACGGTCGGCGAGAACCTGCGACTCGGCTCGCCGGAGGCGACGGACGACGAGATCGACGGGGCCCTGCGCGCGGCGGGTGCGCTCGAGTTCGTGGAGGCCTTGCCCAGGGGACTCGACACCGAGATCGGCGAGCGGGGTCTGCGCCTCTCCGGCGGTCAGCGTCAGCGCCTCGCGATCGCGCGCGCGTTCCTGGAGGATCCGCGCATCCTGCTCCTCGACGAGCCGACGAGCTCGCTCGACCCCGACTCGGAGGCGGTCGTCCAGGAGGCGCTCCAGCGGCTCTTCGTCGGTCGCACGACGCTCGTCATCGCACACCGCCTGGCCACGGCCCGCCGCGCGAACGCCATCCACGTCCTCGACGGCGGCAAGATCGTCGCGAGCGGAACCCACGACGAGCTGATCGCAGCGAGCGAGCTGTACCGGCGCTACTGGACGCTGCAGTCGCTCGAGACGGACGCCGCGGTAGAGTCGGATCGGCGCGAAGACGTTCCTTCATCGGATCAGCGGTCATGAAGCAGTCCAGACGCAAGCTCTTCGTCGCGATCGCGGTGCTCGTCGCCGGTTTCGCGGCCGCCGAGGTGGGCGCCCGTGCACTCAGCCGCGTCGACGACGACGGGAACGTCTTCGTGCGCTCGACCCGGCTGCGTCCCTACCGGGCGCCGGTCGAGCGCGTCCGGGCCCTCGTCGACGACTACCTGGCCCGTCCCGACACGGCGCTCGCCTACCACTCGGGTCTCGGCTGGGCCTACCGCCCCGGCGCGACGTCGGAGAACGGGCTCGACGTCATCAACGACCAGGGGCTCCGGACCCTCGACGCCCGCGAGTACGCGGAGGAGCCGCCGGAGGGCCGCTTCCGCATCTCGCTCTTCGGCGACTCCTTCTCCGCCGGCGCCGACGTTCCCTACGAGGACAGCTTCGCGCACCAGCTCGAGGAGATCTTCCGAGCGCGCGGCGTCGACGCCGAGGTCGTGAACTTCGCGTGCGGCGGCTGGGGGATGGGTCAGGCGCTCCTGAAGTGGCGCGAGAGCGGTGCGCGGTACAGCACGGACGTCGTCCTGTTCGGCTTCCAGGCGGAGAACGCGCAGCGGAACCTCAACATGTTCCGGTCGCTCTACTACCTCGGCACGGGAATCCCGCTCGCGAAGCCTCGACTCGTGCTGCGCGAGGACGGCAGCCTCGACGCCGTCAACGTACCGACGCCCGAGCCGCTCCAGGTCCCCGAGATCCTCGCGTCGCTGGAGACGTGGGACCTCCTGCCGTACGAGACGTTCTACGACGCCACCGACTACGAGCGTCCCTGGTACGCGTCGAGTCGCGCGGTCTCCTTCGTGGTCAAGACGCTCTCCGACCGAGCCGAGCGCTCGCCCGATCGCCGGGCGGCGCGCTACGCACTCGAGAGCGAGGCGGCGTCGCTCGTGCTCGCGATCGTCGATGAGTTCAGCGAGGGCGCGTCGTCAGCGGGCGCCGACTTCGCGATCGTTCACCTTCCGACGCGCAAGGACCTCGCGCGCCTGAGCGCGGGGAAGGAGCTCCTCTACGGAGACCTGCTGCGCGCACTCGGCGAGGCGCACCGCGTCATCGATCCGTCCCAGGGCTTCCTCGACCTGATCGAGGAGCAGGGCCCCGCTGCGGTCCACGTCTCGGAGCGCAACGGCCACTACGCGCGTGCAGGACACGCGGTCGTGGCCGAGGCGCTCGCGGACGCGATCGCTGCGCCGGATCAGAACCGGTAGGGGATCCGAATGAAGTCGAGGCTCGGCCGCGGCGAGGACGGGTCGAGATCGATGTCGAACTCGACCTTGAAGCGGAACGCGTCCCACACAGCCATGTTCAGCTCGGAGATGTCGGTCGCAAAGCCGCCCAGCGAGCCGCCGCTGAACGAGTCGGCTGGGTTCGCGCTCGGCTCGCCGGTGGCCGGGTCGATGATCGTGGCGTCGAAGCCGATCGAGATCTCCGCTCCCACCGGGTAGCGGTCGACGAGGCCGTCGGTCGCGACGCGGAAGAAGTACGGGACGAGCGCGACCTCGGGCTGGAGGGTCGCCGCGAGCGTGTCGGCGAGTCGGTTCCCGTCCGGGTCGACGACCACCGTGAAGCTCCCCGTGACGTCGTCGAAGCTGCTCGCCTGCACGATGAACTCGGCCGGCGACGCGCTGGTGACGGCGCTCTGGATCTGAATCGCGAAGCTCCGCAGCAGCGCCGCGTTGTCCCGGTACAGGTCGTCGAAGCCTGCTCCGGGAACGGTGAAGGTGGCGCTCGGCACGTCGACCGACGGCGCGGGGCCGCCCTGGGAGAGCGCCGTGAAGTCGAAGATCGGCGCGAGCTCCTCGACGCGGTCGGCGCTCCGCAGCACGCTTCCGTCGACCGGATCGATGCCGTCGAACAGAAGCTCGACCTGATCGATCGCACCGTTGGGCGGGTCCAGTCGCGCGAGTCCGAGCGGGATCCAGCGCGACACTGCGACGGACTCCTCGTCGAAGAAGGGAACGAAGACGTCGACCGGATCGGTCGGACGCGTCCAGCCCGCCGGCGGGGGCGCCATCGAGCGGGTCGGGTCGAGGTCGATGCCGTAGTTGCCCGATGCGTTGGGGAACAGGAGCTGGGTCGCGGGGTCGGCGACGTGCAGCTGGATGATGCCGGGGCCGCCGTCGCCACCCGCTCCGGGAGTGGTTCCTTCGGGCGGCACGGTGGCGGCGCAGTCCGGGACTTGGTTGCAGCTCTGCCACACCGGCTGCGCCTGCGGCGGCACGGTCGGATTCCCTTCGAACACTTCGAACGGCATCGAATCCTGGCGCCACTGCGTCGATCCGGTGGGCGTGGCTCCGCACTGGCTCTCCCGGCCCGCGCCGCCCTGGCCGCCGAGCGCGCTGAGTGGACGTCGCTCGTGGATCGGCGCGAGGGGATCGTCGAGATAGAAGTCACCGACGCTCGGCCCCGTCGCCTCCGCGGCGATGACGATGCGCTCGGAGCTCGAGAGAATGATGTGTCCGCCCGATCCGCCGCCCGAGCCGCCGCCGAGGCGGTCGAAGAAGATGGAGTTCTCTCCTGCGCCCCCGTGGCCTCCGTTCGCGGAGATCGCTCCATTGGCGCCCAGCTCGATCGCACCCGACGCGAGCACGAGCAGTCCGCCGGCACCACCGCCGCCGCCTGCGCCCTTCTCGTCCCCGGTGGGTGAGAACGGCGTCATCGGGAAGGTCGACGTCCGCGACGCGTCACCGCCGCCTCCGCCTCCAGCGCCGGCCCAGACACCCGTCAGCTCACCGGTGACCAGCTCTCCGTCCGGAGTGAGCTTCGCTCCGAAGAAGTCATTGTCGTCGCGGTCATCCCGGAACGGAGAGCGGCCGACGTCTCCGCCGCGCGACGGTTCGGTGCCGCTCACCGCGCCCGTCCCGTCGAACGATCCGGTGAAGCCGGGCTCGGCGTCGAAGCCGATCAGCGTTTGGCAGCGAACGAACGTCGGGCTGCCGGTCGTCCACTCGTAGCGGACGTCGGGGCCGAGTCGCCCTCCGCCGCCGCCAGCACCGCGGCGGTTGTCCTTCTCGCAGAACCCTGGAGGTGCGAAGCCCGTCTCGCCACCCTCGCCTCCTGCGTCGGGCTCGTTGAACGCACCCTCGCCGTTGCCGCCCTTGGGAGTCGATTCGTCGGTGCGCTCCGAAGCGCCGCCGCCGTCTCCGCCGCCCGCCTGGCCGGGGGCCCCCTCCTCCGGAACGTTCGTCGTGCTCACCGTGGTGACGCCCGCGCTGTCCACGCCGTCCAAGAGGACGAGACCGTCGATCCGCACGTCTCCCGTCGCGATGATCGTGCACGGGTTGGGACCGCGAAGGAGGAGGCGCCCGCCCGCCTCGACGATGAGGTCGTCGATCTGGACGACGCCGTTGACGACGGTCTGCGTCGTCGTCGGCAGGCCGCCCGGGCCGCCCACGATCGTGTCGAACGTCGTGTCGAGGAAGAACGTGTCGCCGGCTCGCACGACCCAGTCGAAGTCGCCGCCGGGGCCGCCGTCGAGCCGCGGATCGACTGCGGGCTCGAGCGTCCCGGGGTTGCCGCTCGTCGACCAGCGCGCCCGCGCCTTGGTCGTCGGGAACGCCGTGTCTTCGAGGGAGCCGGGCCCATCGCCGCCGACGCTGAACGACTCCAGGAGCTCGTCGCTCCCGTCCGCGGGATCGGGATCGCCCGGGTCGACGACGTCGACCTCCAGCACCGCGGCGTCGGTGACGTCTGCGGTCACCGGGTCTCCGGTGATGTCCTCGAACCCGGTCTCGACGACCGCACGGATCGATGCGCCCTGCGGCGCGATCCCGGCCGGCGCGAGCCGGATCGACGCGCCGACCTCGCCGCAGTTCGTGAGGACCGCGACCGTCGACGGAAGCTCGGTCCACGTGCTCTGGTCGTAGCTGTACTCGAGCCCGGTCCGGTCGCGGTTCGACGCGTCAGCGGAGATCGGCTGGTCGAAGCGAAGGACGACGGCGAAGCGCGTCTCCGGGCGGCTGTAGAGGTTCGGCGGAACGGGTCCGCTGATCGAACCTGCCTGCGTCGACGGATCGAAGCTGAGGAACTCGGAGGTCCCGTCGCCGAACTCGACGAACGAGGCGCGGCGAGAGTCCGCGGGCTCGCCGTCGCGCCCGCGCACGAGCACGCGCGGCGGACCGGCCGCGCCGTCGGCGAAGAGGACCATCGGGTCGGCCGAGTCCGGTGTCGTGAAGTCGACGTCGTCACCCTCGCGCAGGACGTCGCCCGCCGTGCTCAGAACCGTGACGGCGCCTGCGATCGACGTGTCGAGGATCTCGAGCTTGTAGCTGCTCGCGGCTGCGAGGCCGGTCTCGCCGCCATCGTCGATCGGACACCGCGGCTGGAAGCGCACGACGCGCGGCGACAGCAGCGAGAAGGCTCCGACCGCAGGGGCGCCGCCGGACTCGGTGATCCGGATCGTCGTGGACGAGACCGTTGCGAAGTCGACGTCGGCGCTGAAGGCCACGTCGATCGGCCGGTTCAGCTCCCAGGGCGAACCGTCGGACACGGAGACCGATTCGACGATGAAGAACCTGGCCGGCGGGTCGGCCGGCGGAAGCGGCGGGACCTGCGTCGACGAGGTGATCGTGGCGCCTTGGGTCGATGCTGACGGGTTTGCGTCACCTTCGGAATGGCTGCACGCCACGAGCGCGAGGAGGGGGAGCGAGCAGCCGAGGGTTCGAAGTCGTGCGAGCATCATGGGTCGATCGGCGGGGTTCTGGCGGGGACGCGCGGAGCGCATCGAATCCCGTGCCACATGCAATGCCACGGCCAGCGAGACGCGACCGGCCAGAACGTGCGAGATCGCACCGCTGAGCGGCGCGATCTCTTGCTGCCTGGATTGCGAGGAGTTCTCGCGTGGCGGTCGTCCCCGCGGCGCCGGATCAGAACCGGTACGGCACGCGGAGGAAGTCGAGGCTCGGCGGCGGTGAGGAGGCGCCGAAGTCGACGTCGAACTCGACCTTGAAGCGGAACGCGTCCCACACCGCCATGTTCAGCTCGGAGATGTCGGTCGCGAAGCCGCCCAGCGAGCCGCCGCTGAACGAGTCGGCTGGGTTCGCGCTCGGCTCGCCGGTCGCGGGATCGAGGATCGTGGCGTCGAAGCCGATCGAGATCTCCGCGCTGACCGGATAGCCATCGACGACGCCGTCCGTGACCACGCGGAAGAAGTAGGGGACGAGCGCGACCTCCGGCTGGAGCGTCGCGTTCAGCGTGTCGGCGAGCCGGGATCCATCGGGGTCGACGACCACCGCGAAGTTCCCGCTGACCTCGTCGAAGCTGCTCGCCTGCACGATGAACTCCGTCGGCGACGCGCTGGTGACGGCGCTCTGGATCCGAATCGCGTAGTTCCGCAGCAGCGCCGCGTTGTCGCGGTACAGGTCGTCGAAGCCCGCGCCGGGGATCGTGAACAACGCGCTCGCGACGTCGACCGACGGCGCGGGTCCGCCCTGGGAGAGCGCCGCGAAGTCGAAGACCGGCGCCAGTTCCTGCACGCGATCGGCATTCCGCAGCACGCTTCCGTCGACCGGATCGATGCCGTCGAAGAGAAGCTCGACCTGATCGATCGCGCCGTTCGGCGGATCGAGGCGCGCGAGACCGAGCGGGATCCAGCGCGACACCGCGACGGACTCTTCGTCGGCGAACGGGATGAACACGTCCACCGGGTCGTTCGGACGCGTCCACCCCGCGGGCGGAGGCGCCATCGAGCGGGTCGGGTCGAGGTCGACGCCGTAGGTGCCTGAGGCGTTCGGGAACAGGAGCTGGGTCGCTGGATCGGCGACGTGCAGCTGGATCATGCCGGGACTGCCGTCTCCTCCCGCGCCGATCGTCGTACCGGGCGGCAGCTGGACGGTCGAGCACGACGAGGTCGACGTGCAGATCTGCCACGCGGTGTTCTGCTGCGGAGGAACGGTGCCGTTGCCCTCGAACGCCTCGAACGGAATCGCATCCTGGCGCCACTGCGTCGGCCCGTCCTCGTTCGCGCCGCAGCGGCTTTGACGGCCGGCTCCGCCCTGGCCGCCGCGCGCGCTGAGCGGACGACGCTCGTGGACGGGCGCGTTGGGATCGTCGAGGTAGAAGTCGCCCACGCTCGGCCCCGACGCCTCGGCGACGATGACGATGCTCTCGGCGCTCGACAGGACGATATGGCCGCCCGAGCCACCGCCGGAGCCACCCCCGACGCGGTCGAAGAAGATCATGTTCTCCCCCGCGCCTCCATCGCCGCCGTCGGCCGCGATCGACCCCGAGGCGCCCAGCACGATGTCTCCGGTCGCGAGGACGAGCAGTCCGCCACCGCCGCCTCCGCCGCCGGCACCCTTCTCGTCGCCGAGCGGCGAGAACGGAGTCATCGGGAACGTCGCCGTCTCCGACGAGTCGCCGCCGCCTCCGCCTCCGGCGCCGGCCCAGATCCCGGTCAGCTCGCCCGTGACGAGCTCGCCGTCGGGGGTGAGCTTCGCCCCGAAGAAGTCGTTGTCGTCGCGGTCGTCCTGGAACGGCGATCGCCCGACGCGCCCACCGCGTGCGGGGGCATCTCCGCTGATCGCACCCGTACCCTCGGGTGAACCGGTGAAGCCGGGCTCGGCGTCGAGTCCCGTGAGCGTCTGGCAGCGCACGAAGGTCGGCGCGCCCATCGTCCACTCGTAGCGGACGTCCGGACCCAGCCGCCCGCCGCCGCCGCCTGCACCGCGCCGGTTCTCGTCGCCACAGGCTCCAGGAGGCGCGAAGCCCGTCTCACCTCCCTCGCCGCCGCCCCCGGGGACCTGGAAGGCACCCAGACCGTCGCCGCCCTTCGGGGACGAAGCGTCGGTGAGCGGCGACCCGGTGCCGCCGTCTCCTCCGCCCGCCTGGCCGCTCGCACCGAACTCGGGGAAGTTCGTCGTGTTGAGCGTGTTGACGCCCTGGCTGTCCCCACCGCCCAGGCGGACCGCGCCTTCGATCGTCACGTCTCCCGTCGCCAGGATCGTGCACGGATTCGGACCGACGATGAGCAGGAGACCACCCGCCTCGACGAGCAGATCGTCCACCTGGATGACGCCGTTGACGATCGGCTGGGTCATCGTCGGGAAGCCGCCCGGGCCGCCGACGATCGTGTCGAACGCCGTGTTGAGGATGATCGTCTGCCCCGAGCGAACGACCCAGTCGAAGTCACCGCCCGGTCCGCCGTCGAGTCTCGGATCGACCGCGGGCTCCAGCGTTCCGGGGTTGCTGCTCGTCGACCAGCGTGCCCGCGCCTTCGCGGTGGGGAACGCCGTGTCTTCGAGGGAGCCGGGCCCGTCGCCGCCAACGCTGAACGCCTCGAGCAGCTCGTCACTTCCGTCCGCCGGATCGGCGTCGCCCGGGTCGACGACATCGACGTGCAGCACAGCGGCGTCGGTGATGTCTGCCGTCACCGCGTCTCCGGTGATGTCGGCGAAGCCGGCTCCGACGACCGCCCGAACCGATGCGCCCTGGGGCGCGATCCCCGCGGGCGCGAGCCGCACCGAAGCACCGACCTCACCGCAGTTCTCCAGGACCGCGAGCGTCGACGGCAGCGGAGTCCACGTGCTCTGGTCGTAGCTGTACTCGAGGCCGATCCGGTCGCGGCTGAGGTTCGACGCGGAGGCCGAGATCGGCTGGTCGAAGCGCAGGATGAGCGCGAAGCGCGTCTCGACGCGGCTGTAGAGGTTCGGTGGAACGGGGCCGCTGATTGCGCCTGTCTGCGTCGATGGATCGAAGCTCAGGAACTCGGAGGTTCCGTCGCCGAACTCGATGAACGAGGCCCGGCGAGAGTCCGCGGGCTCGCCGTCACGCCCGCGCACGAGCACGCGCGGCGGTCCCGGAGCGCCGTCGGAGAACAGGACCATCGGATCGGTCGAGTCCGGCGTCGTGAAGTCGACGCTCGCGCCCTTGCCGAGGGTCTGGCCCGCCGTGCTCAGAACGGTGACGGCGCCCGCGCTGGACGTGTCGGGGACGTCGAGCGTGTAGCGGCTCGCTGCATCGAGGCCGGGCTCTCCGTCGCCGTCGATCGGGCACCGAGGCTGGAAGCGCACGACGCGCGGCGACAGCAGCGAGAAGGCTCCGACCGCGGGAGCGCCGTCGGACTCGGTGATCCGGATCGTCGAGGCGGAGACCGTCGTGAAGTCGACGTCCGCGTTGAACGCGAGATCGATGGGGCGGTTGAGCTGCCACAGCCCGCCGTCGGTGACGGAGACCGACTCGACGACGAACAGCCGCGCCGGCGGATCGGCCGACGTGAGCGGCGGCACCGGTGTCGTGGAGGTGATCGTCGTGCTCTGGGTCAGCGCCGGGTCATCGACCGCGGAGTCGCTGCAGGCCGCGAGGAGCAGAAGGAGGGAGCAGGGGGCCGTGAGTCGAGCGAGCGTCATGGGGATGGGGGGGCGTGTCGGAACGAAGGCTCGAGGGAGGGGCATCGAACGGCGTGCCAGCCCCAGCGGTGTCCTTGGGCGCGTTGCCGGCCTTCGAACGTGCGGGATCGCACCGTGACCGGCGCGATCTCGAATGCCTGGCGGACGAGGGGCTTCCGGGTCCGCGGCAGCCTCCGATCACTGCGTCGCGCCAAAGGACAAGGCTATGCTCAAGTCACTCGAAGACGAGCTGGAGTCCCGGCGACGTGTTCGACGTCGGGACCGGGTTCGCATCGCGATACCAGTACTGGAAGTGCCACGTCTCACCCGGCTGCACCGCGACCGCGCCGGTCGGCTGGGGAACGTCCGTCAGGTCGACGGCGAGGCTCACCGCGCCACCGGCGTCTGCGGCCAGGACTTCACCGGGTCGATTGAAGCGTCCGATCGGCCCGCCGAGGCAGAGCGCACCCTGGCCGCCGCCGAGCGGCGTCGGCGCGGCGAACGCTCGGCTGCACAGGTAGTAGCCGAACGACCCGCTCGGCAAGCGGTCGGTCTCGAGCACCAGGTCGTTCGACGCGACCGAGCGACTGCCGGAGAAGTCCGTTCGCGCGATCAGCCCGCGCGAGTTCGGCGTCAGCGCCTCGGTGCAGTAGACGACGTCACCCGTGCCCGTGTTGTGGCGAACGAACTCCCACTCCGTCACGCCGCCCGCGACGTCGCTCGCGTTTCCGAAGACGACGGTGCGCGGAGTCGAAGGCGCGGAGCACTGCGGAAGCGGAACGCCGCCGCTGATCAGGAGCTGGCCGTCGACGTACAGCTCGGAGAGCCGCGTCACTGCGTTCGCCTCGATGCGATAGGTGCGCATCACGGTCGCGTCGAGCGCGGCACTCCCGAGAAGCTCGCTGCCCCAGAAGAGCTTGACCTCGCCCGAGTCGACGAAGATGTACCAGGGACAGTCGCTCCACGGCGCCACGGCGAGGAGTGCGACGCCGCGAGCGGGGTCCGTGCCCGTGGACTGGACGACGCGCATGCGCGCTTCGACACGGTGGTCGACGAGCGGCTCCATCAGGGGACTCGTCAAGAGCGAGTAGACCAGCGCGTCGTCGGGGCAAGGCGTGGCATCGTCGATCGTCAGAGCCGTAGGCGACAGCGACGCGGTCGCGCCCTGACACGAGCCAAGCGGGAAGGTCGACCACGCGGGAACGACCTCGGTGGGAAGGAGTCCGTTCGAAGCGGTCCACTCTCCCGTCACTTGGGCGGCGGCGGGGGCTGCGAGTGCGAAGAGTCCGAGGGTGGCGAGTCTTGCGGCCATGGCTTTGGTTGGGAAGGGGGTGTGTGGCCCAGGAGGCCGAACGTATCAGAGGCCCTTTGGCCCTGCTGAGCGTGGGAAGTCACTTCAGTCGAAGGCAATCTGGAGCCCTGGCGATGTGTTCGATGTCGAGCCCGGGTTCGCGTCGCGGTACCAGTACTGGAAGTGCCAGGTGTCGCCGGGCTGCACGGCGAGCGAGCCGCTCGGCCCAGGGAGATCCGTCAGGTCGATCGGGAGGCGCACGGCCCCCCGCGTATCCGCCACGACGATCTCACCGGGCCGGTTGAAGCGGCCAATCGGCCCGCCGAGGCAGAGCACGGCCTGACTTCCGCCGAGCGGCATCGGCGCCGCGAACGCTCGACTGCAGAGGTAGTAGCCGAACGATCCGATCGGCAGCCGATCGCTCTGGAGCACGAGGTCGTTCGACGCGACACGGCGGCTGCCGGTGAAGGCCGTCCGTGCGATCAGCCCGAGCGAGTTCGTCGTCAGCGCATCGGCGCAGTAGACGACCTCGCCGACTCCCGTGTTGTGGCGAACGAACTCCCACTCCGTGACACCGCCCTGGCGGTTGCTTCCATTGCCGAACAGGACCGTACGCGGACTCGACGGCGCGGAGCACGGCGGGACCTGGACGCCTCCTCCGATGGTGGGCAGTCCGTCCACGAACAGGATGCACACCCCCGTCGTCGCGTTCACCTGGATGCGATACGTCCGCATCACCGTGGTGTCGATCGACGTTGCGCCAATGATCTGATCGCCTCCGAAGAGCTCGACCTCGTCCGCGTCCAGGAAGACGAACCACGGGCATCCGTTCGAGGGCGCGATCCCGAGGAGCGCTACGCCGCCCTCCTGCTCCGTGCTCGTCGACCGGACGACGCGCATCCTCGCTTCGAGCCGATGTTCGACGAGCGGCTCCATCCCGGGCTGGGTGGCGAGCGAGTAGACGAGGACGTCGTCGGGGCACGGCGTTTCGTCGTCGATCGTCAGCGCCACGGGCGACAGCGTCACCGAAGTCGCCCCGCACGCACCGCTCGCGAGCGTCGACCATGCGGGAACGACGTCGGGGGGGAGGAGTCCGTTGGAGGCGTTCCACTCGCCAGCGACCTGGGTGGCGGCTGGAGTGCACAGGGCGAGCCATCCGACGAGTGTGAGCTTCGTCGTCATCACATGGAGGGGAACGGGTGGACTGTCATTCCGGAAAACCGACGCTACCAGAGGCCGCGAGATCCGGCCGGTCACAGGCTCTTCGAGCGTTTCTACGGCGAAATCTGCGGCCGACCGCCGTGACGCGTGAAGGGAGGCTGGCTAAGTGGCTGCGCTCCCGTGCTCGCTGTGGGAGCCTTGCAACCCCCACTTCATCTCTCCCTTCGGCATGAGACTCACTTCGTTCACCGCCGTGGCGCTCGCCAGCGCCTTCTACACCTCCGCCGCCAACGCCCAGGAGCGCTTCACTGCTCTCGTCGACGGGGGCTTCGCCTCGCCGGTCGTCCTCGACGTGGAGGTCGACGCCGGAGGGGTGACCGATCTCGTCGAGACGAGGCTTGCGCTGATCACGCCCGTCGCGATTCCGAACTCTTTCGCCGTTGGCCGGGTCGGTGGTCAGCTGTGGCTCGGAACCGAGGACGGGATCTTCCGCTACGACGAGGTCGGCGGTGCTTCGCGGTACGCGTTCGTCGATCAGATCGTGCCCGGGGCGCGCTACACCGAGATCACGCTCGCGCCCGCCGGCGTCATCGCGATGCGCCTCGACGTCGGGACCGTGCAGTTCTCGGTCGAGGTGCTCGACCCGAACGGCAGCGTCGTGCAGAGCTTTCCTGTCGATCGGATCTACCGCTCGTTCGTGCCGTTCGGCGCGGGTTACCTGGCCGTGAGCGACTCAGCCGGGGTCGAAGAGCTTGACGCCTCGTTCCAGCCAGTGGGCCGCTTCGCGCCGGATGCGGAGATGGCGGCGGACGCCGCTGGGATCGGCTACTTCCCCGACGCGCTGACGCGCCTCTCGGACGGCCGCATCGTCATCTCGGCGTCCGTGTCCCTGGCGATCACGAACTCGGCCGGTGACGTCCTCGCGATCGCCAACCCGGGCGCCTTCGAGTCGGGCGCGATCGAGACCGGAGGTGGACTGCTGCTCGTTCCGTGCGCCGACGGCCTGAAGCTCCTCGACCCGGACACCCTCGAGGCGTTCGAAATCGACGGCGACTTCGTCGCCGATCTCGGTCGTAGGCTGAGCAATGCCTCGTCGAGCGCTCTGCCGTCCGCGTCTGCCCGCGCTTGCACGGGAGCTCCGAACTCCGTCGGCCCCGGCGCACGCATCCACCTCCTGGGCGTCGACGACAGCGTCCAGCAGACGCTCAGCGCCGTCGGAGTCGGGATGCCGGGGAACACGTTCGCTCTCCCGGTCTTCGGCACGGCTTCGTTCGACGCGCCCTACGGCGACGGCCGTCTCTGCGTGTCGCCGTTCCAGCAGGGCGTCACGCGCGGCATCGTCCAGCGGACGAGCGCCCTGGGCTCGGCCCAGGTGCGGTTCGACTTCCAGACGGCGCAGACGGGCGCATCGTTCCTGCCCGGCACCACCTGGCACTTCCAGATGATCTACCGCGACGCGTTCGGAGCGGCGGGGTTCAACGGCACGGACGGCGTTTCGATCACGTTCCGTCCGTAGCCCGACCTCGCCACCCTACTTCGCCATGGCCGCGGCGAGGCCATCGACGACGGACTGACTCATCACCCCGAGCAGTTCGTCGTCGCTCATGCTCCGCGAGTTCGCCTGGATGATGTCGTCGTCGACGAGGATCATCAGCTCGTATCGGTTGCCGCTGTTCTTGCGCAGAAGCGCGCGGTGCTGTCCGTACTTGATGAGCTCGGCGTCGTCGCCCAGCATCGCCGGGTTCGACAGCTGCATGGCCATCATCTGGACCATCGGCGAATCGACCATCGCCTTGACCTCCAAGTTGCGTCCCTCGGGGCCGCGGTAGTCCGCCTCGACGACGGACCCGGCGAGGCCCGCGAGCATCGCCATCGCCGCCTCGTCTGCCTTCGCGTCCTTGCGCGTCCAGCCCTCTGTCGCGGCGGGGAAGGCGGCCAGGATCGCCTCGCGGCGCTTCTTGCCGACGAGGCGGAGCGCGCTCTTGAGCGACTCGTCGCAGGCGCCGTAGCGCTCGGCGGTCCACGCCTCGGAGGCCTGCGTCAGGAGCGACGGAAAATCGTCCGGGCCCGCCTTCTGCACGCGTTCCTGAACCGCGAGGGCAGCGAAGGGGGCCAGGGCGAACAGGGTCGGGAGGGCGGTCCGAGAGAGTGACATGGCAGTCTGGTGAGGGAGTGACCGTGGGGAGGGGCGCAGGAAGGCCCTTGGGCCGCCCACTGGTCCCTGGACTGCGCGTCACTGCGAACGTCCACGCGGAATCTCCCGGGATTTCGCCCCGATCCGAAGCTCGGTCAGTGGAGGACCCACAGGGCGTCGCTGACGAGGCACATCCCACCGCTCTGCTCCAGCACCGGGCGCAGGGCGGCCACGACCCCGTCGAGCTGCTCGGGCGTGCAGGTCGTGACGAAGACCAGGTTCGAGGCGACGCCGGTCAGCTCGTCCGCGTGGCGCCGCCCGCGGTCTCCCGAACCCGACGCGTTGCGGAGCCGCGTCCAGCCCGTCAGATCCAGGCCGTCGAGGATCTCGGTGACGCGCCGCCCGGTCCGCCCGTCGACGACGATCTCGATGCGTTTGACGGGGATCATGGCGCGCTCCAGACGGCTTCGATCACCGTCGAGTAGACCGGGATTCCGATCGCGATGTTGAAGGGGAACGTCAGGGCCAGCGACATCGGCAGGAAGAGGCTCGGGTTCGCCTCGGGGAGCGTCGACTGGACCGCCGCCGGGACCGCGATGTAGCTGGCTGACGCGCACAGGACGGTGAAGAGGAGAGCGTCCCCGGACCCGAGTTCGAGCAGGCGCGCCAGGCCGATCGCAACGGTCGCCAGGGCGAGGGGCGCGACGACCGCGAACAGCGCCAGGACAGGCCCCGCTCGCCGCAGCGCATCGAGCCGCCGCGCGGCGATCAGGCCCATGTCGAGCAGGAAGAGGCACAGGACGCCCTTGAACGGGGCATCGGCGAAGGGCGCGACGCTCTCCCAGCCCTTCTCGCCCGTGATCGCGCCGATGACGAGCGCGCCGAGGAGCAGGAACACTGCGCTCCCGAGGAACGACTCGCGCAGGAGCGACCGCAGCGTCGCGCGCTCGGCGTCTCCCTCACCTCCGAGCGCACGGCGGGCCAGGAGCACGCCCACCACGATCGCCGGCGACTCCATCAGCGCCATCGACGCCACCATCGAGCCCGACCACGCGATTCCGCGATCGTCGAGGAAGGACGCGGCCGTGACGAATGTGACGGCCGAGATGGACCCGTAGGTCGCTCCGACCGCAGCGGCGTCCGCCGGTCCGAGGAAGCGCCGCAGAAGGACGAAGACGAGGAGGGGCACCATCGCGCTGACGCAGACTCCCGCGACGAGCGGCTTGAGCGTCGTCCACTCGAGGCCGGCGCGCGCGAGCTCGACGCCGCCGTGCATGCCGATCGAGAACAGGAGGTACAGCGAGAGCGCGCGCGTGAACGGCACGGGGAACTCGAGATCGGACTGCACGAGCGTCGCGAGCATCCCGAGCGCGAAGAAGAGAACCTGCGGTGTGAGCAGGTTCGCGCTGATCGCTGCAAGGTCCAATGCGCTGGGTCTTGTTCAGTTGCTCGCGCCCGTCATCGACGAATCAGCGTCGTTGTCCGGGGGCCGATGGTCCAGGCGGCGCAGAGGAGAGGGGGCGTTGCAGCCAAAATGGAACGTCTCATGGCAGCGAGGAACCGTCGAACAGGAGCCCTGGTGGGCGAGTGAACGTAGCGTCAAGAGATTCACCGTCGACCGAAGCTTCTCGACCGTTCGAAGAAAGCGACGCACTCCGCCGAACCAACCCTCTTTCAGGGGTTCCAGCCCGGGATTCCGGCGAGAACTCGAGCGGAACCCGTCGCACGATTCTGCCGTCTCCCCTTCGATGGCGCTGGAACGCGCCGGCGCTCCCTCTCTCCTCTCCCTTTCGCTCGCCATGCAGCTCACCCCTCTCCTCCTCGCCACTCTCGTTCCCGCCGCGGCGGCTCAGAGCTCGATCGTCCGCGAGGTGACCGCCGAGGTCACGGCGACCGACGAGGACTTCGCCCAGGGCGCCTACACGCGCGACCTGAACGCCTTCGGCGCGACGCTCCCGGTCGCGCCGGGGCTTTTCGACCAGCCCGCCCTCGACGGCGTGCGACCGGTCGCCACCAAGTTCGACTTCGAGTCGAGCGTCCTCTTCCGCGCCTCGCTGACGAACTCGCAGGCGGTTCCGGTCGAGGACGGGCTGCTCGTGGGTGAGGTCCTGGCCATGGCTGCCGGTCTCGGTGACACCTACGGGCCGCTCGCGCTGATCTCTGCGGCGAGCGCGAACACCAACTACACCCGCGCGTTCCTGCAGCCGGGCGAGACGCAGATCGTCGAGATGAACCCGCTGGGCAACGTCGTCCCGTCGCTCCTCTCGATCCGCTACACGCCCTCGTCGCCTCTCTGGTGCATGCTCGAAACGGAGTGCCCCGAGATTCGACCGCCCTTCGTCGCCGAGATCCTGGCCGTGAACCTCGGCCCCTGGACGGGCGAGTGTGACCTGAACTGGTCCGAGGGCAGCATCGTGCAGACGAGCCGCGTCACCGCCGAGCTGGAGCTCGACGAGGTCACCGCGGGGATTCGACCGTTCTGCGAGCCGAACGCGAACGTCACGCCCGTCGCGCTGCGCGCCTTCGGCTCGACGCAGGCCGGGACCGACTGGCTGTCGATGCGCGTCGACGGCGTTTCCGCGGGCGCACCCATCGCCGTGATCGGAGCGAGTCAGGTCACCGCGGTCGCCGCGACTCCGATGGGCATCTGCATCGGCGGCTCGCGCCTCGCCCAGTCCGTCGCGATCGCCGACTCGACCGGCGGCGCGACGCTCGAGGTCTCGCTCGCGTCGTTCCAGCCTGGCGACCGGGTCGCGTTCCAGGCTCTCTACCGCACGCCGATGGGCTTCGACGTCTCGACGGGGCAGCAGATCGAAGTACAGTAAGCGGCATCATGATGACTGCCGTGTTCGGCGCGTTCTCGCTCGCGCTGCTCGCACAAACCACGGACATCGGCCCCCTGCGCGTGGAGCGGAAGCTCCTCGCGTCGGAGCAGATCGCCCTCGAATTCGCCCGCTTCGATCGAGACCCGACAGGCGTCGTCGGCTGGTCGAAGACCTCGGTCGACCGGGGGGAGATCGACGGTGTCACGCACTTCGTTGTCCAGCGGTCCTTTGAGGGGGTCGACTTCGAGTCGCTCGGCTTCTTCGTGATGGAATCCCGCGGCTTGTACGACGCCGAGTTGAACCTCGTGCACGAGATCCAAACGAAAGGGCCTCTCGGCGGCGACGCCGAACGCTTTGAGCTCGAATGGGGCGACGAGGGGCTCCGCTGGCGCGAGGGTCGTGGTCGCTGGACCCAAGGATCGAGCGAAGTCCGTCCGACGACAGCAACCGAGATCGCCCTCATGGTCCATGGACTGGCCGCGCCGACACCTTGGACCGGTCAGGTCTTCGACGTCGAGACGGGACAGATCGAAGCACAGACTCTCCAGCCCGTAAGAGACACGGAGGAGCGGACCTCCGACGACGTCGCCATGAAGGTCTTCGGGGTCGAAGGGGCGACTCCGATGAGCCACTTCGTGAGCGAGGACGGGGTCTACGTGAAGGCCGAGCTCGACGGGCTCACGGTCCTTCGCATGGCACAGCTCGAGGACACCGAGCTTCGACTGCGCCGCGAGCTCGCCGACGACGCGCTCTTCGAGCAGTTCCTGGCCCGCAGCGTGCCCAAGAGCTGGGCGGCAAAGGGGAACGCGTTCACGAGCGAGTCGCTCGGAATGGTCGTCGAGCTGCCGAAGGGGTGGAAGCGCGCGAGCGAGGAGCAGGCCGACGGAGATCTCTTCGGTGCGCTCTCCGCAGACGGCAATGCGTACCTGGGGCTCGCCGTCGTTCCCCTCGGGAGCGGCTATACGCTCGAGGGATGGGCGCCGGGCTTTGAGGCCGAGTTCGCGAGCCTTGCGGTCGACGAGGCTGTCAAGACGAAGAAGGTCAAGTTCGCGAAGCACGACGCCTTTCGCTTCGAGTACGTCCATTCCGGGAAGACACCTTTGGAGTCGACGGCCTACGTGTGGGTGCGTAACGGACTCGGTTGCGTCTTGATCGGGCGCGCCTGGGAGAAGGCGCCCAAGAAGCTCAAGCGGGAGACCCGCAGCGTCCTCGAGAGCGTCAAGTTCGAACGCTGAGACAGAGGGCAAGAGTTGCACGTGCTCTCAGGCCCGCGGCGCTGGCCGCGTGAGCTGCACGGAGGTCTTTCCCGAGTTTCTAGGTCGACGGTCGGGCTGGCGCGCAGTTCGGGGGGCGGAACGAAACCCCCGAACTCCCGATGAAACTCACCATTCGTACGGCGAGCCGCGCGCTCACCCTCTCCGTTGGCGCCGCCGCGCTCCTCGCCGGCTGCCAGTCCACGTCCGAATCCGCTGGATCCCAGACCCTCGCGACGAACGTCGGGGTCTACTCCCCGCCGCCGCCGGGGATCGACCGCCCGCGCGTCGCCGTCCCCGCGATGCAGATGGGGGGCGCCGCGTCCGCCGGAATGGAGGGCATCGCGGCCGACCAGCTCGCGACTCTCCTCGTGCGAACGGACCGGTTCGACGTCATCGAGCGCAGCCAGCTGCAGGCGCTGCTCGACGAGCAGAACCTCGCAGGCGTCGTCGCGGACGGCGAGGTCGCTGCCGCGGCCCAGGTGCGCGGCGTCGACTACCTGGTGCTCGGCAAGGTGACCAACCTCCGCGTGAAGGAGACCCGATCGGGCCAGCAGTCCGGCTTCGGCAACATCATCAACATCGCGACCGACGAGGTCAGCGGTGGGATCGGCGGGTTCGACGTCGACTCCAGCAAGGTCGAGGTCAAGGTCGAGTGCGGCGTCGATCTGCGCGTCGTCGACCCGGCGACGGGCTCGACGCTCGACGCGACGTTCTCCGAGTACACGCGGACGGACAAGGCGAGCGCGCTCGGGATCCAGGTCCTCGGCGTGGGCGCGAACAGCGAAGCGGACATTCAGATCAGCGACGACGACCGCGGTCTCGTGCTGCGCCTTGCGCTCGACGACGCGGTACGGAAGATGCTCCCGACCCTCGACCGCAAGCTGCTCCAGCGCTCGCGCGATCTCGAGGCCTCCGCGGACGCTTGAGGTCCCCCTGGGCGCGATCTCGACCCCCTCTGAACGGGTCGAGAGCGCGCCCAGCCCGCCTTCCTTGCGGGATCGAGCGCCCGGGTGCACCTTGGATCCATGGTCACACTCTCTTCCCGGGCCACTGTCACCCTCCTCGCGAGCGCTGCCCTCCTCGCACCCGCCGGCGCCCAGGTCGTTTATTCGACCGACTTCACCGATCTGAGCGGCTGGGCGACGACCGACGTCGTCTCCGGCTTCGAGTGGCGAGCGGATGCCACGCCGGCGAGCGGACTCGCGTGCGGAGCCGCTCCGTTCCTCAGCGCGCCCGCTTCGCTCAACTTCAACAACGGCTCGACCTTCGGACCCTCGAACGGCGGCGTCGGCGGGACTGCGATCTCTCCGGTCATCGTCCTCGACCCGGCGCAGCCCTCGGCTCGCGCGACGTTCTGGTTCAGCATCGATCACGAGATCGGCTGCGGCCTCGACTGGACGAGATTCGAAGTGATCGACTCGAACACTCAGGAGGTCCTGAGCGGTCGGTGCATCCCCAGCCCGGTGGCGCTCGAGGACTGCGGCTGGAGCCAGGCCCGGGTCAGCCTCGATCCCGCCTGGGGCTCGATCCAGCTCCGCTTCAGCACCGGCGCGTCCGACGGGATCCAGAACGACGGCCGCGGCCCGTTCATCGACGACCTCGTCGTCGAGTACGCCTGCGGCGCCGACGCGGAGTTCGTCTGCCTCGGGAGCGCGTCGAACGCTTACCCGTGGGTCTTCGGGATCTTCGGCGGAGCGAGGCTCGACGCCGACGGCAGCCCCTCGATCTCAGGTGGCGTCGTGAACGTCCATGCCGAACGGATCCGCGGTCCGGGGTTTGCGCTGCTCATCTCCGGCGGGGGACCGTTCACGACGACCTCGATCGGCAACGGCGTTCTGTGCATGCCGCTCTCGACGGTCCGACGCGTGGGGCTCGGGATGATCGATCCGGCGACCGACACCGTCGATTGGAGTCTTCCGATCGGCGTTCCAGGGACGGCACTGGGTGCGGTCGCGCCGGGCGACACGCTCGTCTTCCAGGGCTGGTACCGAGACGTGACCGACGGGAATCTCACCGACGCCGTCAGCGTCCGGTTCTGTCCCTGAGCGCCGCGAGCATGTTCTCGTAGAGGCGATCCGCGAGCGCGACGTTGCCCGCCCGATTGTAGTGGCACACGTCGCGGTAGATCGTCTCCGTCGACCGAGCGAACGTGTCGGTCGCGTCCACGAAGCGCACGCCTTCGGCCGTGAGGTCGGCGGCAGCGGCGCGCAGCGCCGGATAGCCCTCGGGAACGAAGGTCGTCCGGTCGGTGGCGCCCGACACGATCGCCTCTTCCTCCGGGGTCAGCGGCTTCGTTCCCGGATCGGTCAGCGTCGGCTGCAGGACGTGGACGTAGACGATGCCGCGCGCGCGGCAGGCGGCGTCGAGTGAGCGGGACGACTCCACCCAGTTGCGCACGATCGTCCCCTTGACGCCCTGCGGGTCGAAGGGCGGGCCGGCGGCATCGGTCAGCGCGTCGAGCTCGCCGAGCGAGGCCGTGTAGTCATCGACCGCGCGCACCCACTCGGCGCGCAGCCGGCGGGCGTCGGACCGCCGAAGCGCACCGAGGACGGCGGAGTGCATCGCGCCGTCCCCGAGTGCCTCGTCGGCTTCGCGCGCAGCTGCGCGCTGCAGGGCGAAGACGCGCAGCTCCTTGTCCTTGAGCGAGCGGTCACCGCGTGCGCTGCCGTAGAGGTGCAGCCAGAAGTTCGCGGCGGGGTAGTTCGGGTGCGTCCCCGTCGTCGTGTTGGCGCTGCTGGCGGCGACCTCGTTGAAGCCGTCGATGTTCAGTACGACGTCGGGGACGAGGCCGAGCGCGAGCAAGCCGCAGACGGCGTGGAGCTGCTGCGGCTGCTTGTACGCGCCCATGCCGTAGTTGATGAAGCGCACCGCGCGCCCGGTCTCGGCCTCGAGCTTCGCGCGGAGATGCTCGGACCCGTGCCGAGCGAACTTCGCCGAGACCGAGCCGCCCACGACCATGACGAGCACCTCGCCCTCGGGCCGCGCGCCGTTCCCGTAGCGCTCCACGTCGGACGCGAGCCGCGCCTCGACCTCGCGCGAGGTCCAGCCGAGGAAGGGGTGCAGGAACGGCTGCTTCTCCGGCGCGTCGCTGCGCACGATGCGTCGGGCCTCCTCACCCTCCGCGACCCGGTCGTTCATCGCCGACGCGATGTCGACGATCTCCTGACGCGCGTCCTTCGCCGAGTAGGCGTCCCCGCCGATCCAGAGCGCGAGGCGCGTCCCTCCCTCCGCAAGGATCAGGACCGCGAGGAGCGTCAGGACGATCCCGCGAACGCGCGTCATTGGACCGGATAGCGGAAGACGGCGTCCGGATCGTCCATCGTTCGCGAGACGACGTAGACGACGATGGCCGCCGCGACGACGACCGCGACGATCAGGTAGGGCAGGAGCTTGCGTCGCCGATCATCCATCGGGGTGAGCATACCCTGTCGGTGCGGGGGGACGTCCGGCGTCGCGGTCCACCGGCCTCGGTTTCAGCGCGGTCTCATCGAGACGGCTCGACCCGATGCACTGCGCCCGGTTCGAGGGGGCCGATGTCGCGCGTCGTCCCGTCCGGCCAACGCACCTCTGCGCGCAGATCCGCGCTGGCGCTGGCGAGCGCGAAGTGCAGCAGCGGCGAGGACGCCGCGCAGTAGCTCTCCGTGATCCGGACTTCGTGCCGCGTCGTTCGTTCACCGATCGTCACGAGCGCGACGGCCCCGATCGCCGGCGCGCCCGCCGCGTCGCGCACGTCGAGGGTCACCCAGCGGGCGTCGTCCTGCGCGGCCACGTTGCGCAGGAGATGCGCCTGCGCGTCCTTGTTGGCGACGAGCACGTCGACGTCCCCGTCTCCGTCGACGTCCCCGAACGCCGCCGCGCGCGAGGTGGCGAGGAGCGGGGCCGCGATGCCGCCGCGCGGGACGACCTCCTCGAAGCGCCCGTTCGCGAGACCGCGCAGGACCGAGTTCTCCTCGGCGAACACGTCGTCGTCGGGCGCGATGGCGGGCTCGGTCACGCGGCCGTTCGCGTGGAACAGGTCGAGGATCCCGTCGCCGTCGAAGTCGCGCAGCGCGACGCCGAACCGCGTAGTCCGGCGCGACACGACGGCGAGCCCCGCCGCAGGCGTGCGATCGACGAACTGCCCGCCGTCGTTGCGATAGAAGGAGTCGTCCTCGCCGGTCAGGTTCACGACGAGCAGGTCCTCGTCGCCGTCCGCATCCACGTCGGCCGCGGCGACGCCCATGCCGGCCTTGGCGCGGCCCTGGTCATCGACGGCGCAGCCGGTTCGGAGCGCCATCTCGCGGAACGTGCCGTCGGGCTGGGGATCCCAGAGCTGGTTCGGCGTTCCGTCGTTGGCGACGAAGATCTCGGGACGCCCGTCGAGGTCGAAGTCGGCGCAGAGGACGCCGAGACCGTTGCCGAACGCCGCCCGCAGGCCAACGCGCTCGGACGCGTCCGCGAACGTCCCGTCGCCGCGGTTCTCGAAGTACTCGTCGGGCGCGGGCGCGCCGTAGCTCTTCGGGCTGCAGTAGGTCCGTGCGCCCTGCGGGGAGCGGCAGACGATCTCCGCATCGACCGACCAGTACACGTAGTTCGTGACGAAGAGGTCGAGGTCGCCGTCGGCGTCCGCATCGACGAACGCGGCGCTGGCGCTCCAGCGCTGTCCGCCGACGCCGGCCTCTTCCGTGACGTCGGTGAACCTCCCCTCTCCGTCGTTGCGCAGGAGCGCGTTGCGCTCGAGGTTCGACACGAACAGGTCGAGGTCGCCGTCGCCGTCGTAGTCGCCCGCGGTCACGCCCATCCCGTAGCCGCGATCGTCCGCGCCGCTGCCCTTCGTCGCGTCGATGAACGTCCCGTCCCCGCGCCCGAGGTAGAGCCGGTTGGGCGATCGCTCTCCCCGCGCTGCGTCGACTGTACCGCCGGCTTGAACGAGATACGCGTCGAGGTGCCCGTCGCCGTCGAGGTCGAGCAGCGCTGCGCCGGTCGTCATGATCTCGGGCATCAGGTAGCGGCCGTTCGCGCCGGACGCGTGGACGAAGTCGACCCCCGACGCGAGCGCGACCTCCTCGAACCACGGCGGTCCCGTCGGACGGGGCTCGGCACTCGGTGCGGGAACCTCGTCCGAAGCGCCGCCGCACGCGCTCGCGACGAGCGCGAGAAGAACGAGTCTGCCTCTCATCGCTTTCCCCTCAAGAGGTCTTCGACCGCGCTGCCGTGGAGTGTGCGCGCGCGCTGGAGCGTCCGGCCCAGCGATTCCTGTGATGCGCCCGTACGCGCCTGGGCCTGGAGCAACATCTGGAAGTAGGGAAGCGGCGGTCGCGCGGCCGGATCGACGAGTCCCGCGTTCAGGACGTCGCGAGCCTCCGCGAACCGCTCCATCTCCAGGAGGACACGCCCCTCGAAGAGCCGGCCCCGCAGGTCGCTCGGCGCGAGGCGCGTCGCCTGCGCGAAGTCGTCCTGCGCGCGCCCGAGCTGGCCCGCGCGGCGCAGCAGATCGCCGCGAACGAGGTAGCCCTTTGCGCGGTCCGGCCAGCGCGAGATGACAGCGCCCGCAGCGTCGAGCGCTTCGTCCGCGCGCCCCGCGGCGCCGAGCGCGCCGACGCGGCCGAGCTGCAGCTCGTACTCACCCGGAAAGCGCTCGATCGCCCGATCGAGCTGCGCGACGGCCTCGTCTGGACGGCCCGCCTGCGTG
>JBCCSK010000033.1:0-25592 GCA_039200205.1 Planctomycetota bacterium | reverse complement strand
GTAGCTCGAATCCACCGTCGCTCTCCGTGGTGACCGCTTCACGCCGTCCGTTGGATGTCGGTGCGCCGTTCACGAGTCCGAGGATCGCCACGACCGCGTGGGGCTGTCCGATGCCGGACGGATCGACCACTCGGCCGCGCAGCGTCGGAACGTCTCCCCGCTCGTCACTCGCCGCTGGATCGCCTTCGAATGGTGGCTCTGTGCCGGACTGCGTCCGGCCGGAGGCTTCCGAGACCGCCGCAATCTCGGCGAGCCCCTCCGAGGTCGCAGGGACCGTCGCGTCGGGTGCCGTGCGCTGGATCTGCGCAGCACGCCTCTCCTGACTGCCGTACGTCCACAGCAGCCAGGCGGCAGCAGCCGCCGCGAGTGCGAAGGCCGAGGTTCGAACGGCGAGGCCCATCGATCGTCTGTCCGTCGCTATTCGAAGCGCGTCCTTCCCTAGCCCGGAAAATTCACGCTCTGGCAGGCGATGCGTGAACGGCGAGCCGGGAATCGCGAGGATCTGGGTGTCTAAAGGCCATCCCCCCTCGATCTCCGGTCTCGCCAAGTGTCTAAGTCTACGAAGCAGTCCGTCCTCTTCGAGGACTCGTTCGGAAAGCCTGTCCACGTCGCCTTCGATGCCGAGGGCCAGACCTCAGACGCAGGTGTCCTCCTTCTTGCCGCGGCCGATCGCAAGCTGCGCTTGACGAGCGCGCTCGCGAGCCACCTCGTAGACACGAGGTCGAAGGGCATGGTCGTGCACAGCCTCGCCGATGTCCTTCGCCAACGGACGTTCGCGATCGCCGCTGGCTACGAGGACGGCAACGACGCGGCGAAACTTCGCAGCGATTCCGCGCTCCTGCTTGCCTGCCGGGGGAGCTCGACGGGGACTGCCCTCGCGTCGCAGTCGAGCATCTCGCGCTTCGAGAACTCGGTGAGTGCCGAAGCGGCCGTCCACATGGGACGCGAGCTCGAGGACATCGCAGTCGCGCAGCTACGCCGACGGCGCAAGAAGGGTAGGCGTCGCCAGAGGATCATCATCGACCTTGATCCCTCGGTCGATCCGGCCCACGGCGCGCAGCAGGGCGTCCTCTTCCACGGCTTCTACGGGCGCTGGTGCTATCTGCCGATGTTCGGTTTCCTTTCGTTCGAGGGCAGTCCATCTCAGCTGCTCTTCAGTGCACGACTCCGACCCGGCACATCGCGGGAGTCCCACGGAACGATTCCGCTCCTGCGACGGATCGTGGCCAAGATCCGTGAGAGTTTCGGACCGCGGCAAGGGATCGTCGTACGACTGGACGGGGGCTTCCTCTACCCACGCATCCTCGACGAGCTGGAGCGGCTGAACGTCCGCTACGTCGTTGGAATGGGCACGAACAAGCGATTGCAGGCGGTTTCCTCGAAGATGCTGCCGGCGCTTCGCGAGCAGGCGAAGGACACGGGCGAGGCGGCCAGGTCGTTCGACGAGAGCCAGTATCGCGCTCGATCGTGGTCGCACGAGCGTCGCGTGATCACGAAGGCCGAAGTGATCCCTTACCCCGGCCGGCCGACCAAGGAGAACCCGCGCCATGTCGTGACGAACCTCCGTGGACGACCTGAGAGCATCTACGAGCTGTACTGCATGCGAGGCGATGCTGAGAACCGCATCAAGGAGCTCAAGTGCGACCTCCAGGTCGACCGCACGAGCTGCTCGAGGTTCGTCGCGAATCAAGTGCGCGTCCTCATGACGGCGGCGGCCTTCGTTCTCTATCAAGAGATTCGCTGGCGAGTTCGAACCCGGCTCGCTCAAGCGCAGGTTGGTCGGCTGCGCGACGTGCTCGTCAAGGTCGGGGCACGCATCGTCGAGTCCACGCGAAGAGTGGTCTTACGCATGCCGCAGCACTTCGCCTTCCAGGAAGACTGGATCGCCGCTGCGCGCGCCCTTGGCGCTCGCTTCGGCTGAGCGCCGTCGGCTCGGCGCCAGGAAAGGCAGACGAGACCGGCCCTTCGTGGGAGCAGGTGTGCCCGCATCGAACGGCCTCGCGGTCATCCGTTGCCCGACGCGCTGCGCAAAGGCCCGATCGACGCACGATGGCGCCGATTCGCTGACGGGAAGCGGCAGGTTCGACCAGAATGAGCCCCTCCGCCACACCGGCTGGCCAATCCGTGCATAGGTGCGGCTAGTGTCCTGGATCAGAAATTCCTAGGCACCTTTCCGTTGTGCCGTTCGTCATCGTGCTGGAGGAAGCACGATGGCATCGAAAGCTACGCCGATCGAACTGTCAGACGCTGAGCGCACGGAGCTCATTCGCCTTAGCCGAAAGCGCACTGGCGCCCAGGGACTCGCGTTCCGTGCACGGATCGTTCTGAAGGCTGCCGACGGAGTGCCGAACCTTCGGATCGCGGAGCAACTCGAGACGACCCGGATGACGGTCGCGAAGTGGCGGGGCCGCTTCGCCGCGAATCGACTGGATGGCCTGCTCGACGAGCCCCGCCCCGGAAGTCCGCGGAAGGTCGGCGATGAAAAGATCGAGGAGATCGTCGAACGAACCCTACACAGCAAGCCGCGCGGCGCGACGCATTGGAGCCGTCGCCTCCTGGCGAAGGAGCTGGGCGTCAGCCCCTCGACGGTGAATCGAGTCTGGCGAGCGTTCGGGCTGCAGCCACACCGCTCCGAGACGTTCGCGCTCTCCAACGACCCCCTCTTCATCGAGAAGGTGAGGGATGTCGTCGGCCTGTACATGTCCCCGCCGAAAAACGCTGTTGTCCTATGCGTGGATGAGAAGTCACAGATCCAGGCTCTCGATCGTACGCAGCCCGTTCTGCCGATGGGGCCAGGTACGCCAGAGCGCCAGACACCGACCTACTCACGTCACGGAACCACGTCGCTCTTCGCCGCGCTCGACGTTGCGACCGGGAGAGTCATCGGCGAGATCCACCGTCGCCACTCGGCGAAGGAGTTCCTCTCGTTTCTGCGTACGATCGACAGGAACGTCCCGGCCGACCTCGATGTCCACGTGATCATGGACAACCTGGGGACGCACAAGACAAAGGCCGTGACGCGTTGGTTCGTTCGGCACCCTCGGTTCCACGCACACTTCACACCGACCTACTCGTCGTGGATCAACCAGGTCGAGAGGTGGTTCGGGCTCCTCGAGCAACGACAACTCAAGCGAGGCGTACACCGCAGCGTTCGCTCCGTCGAGAAGGCGATCCGCGAGTTCATCGATGTCTGCAACGAGAACCCGAAACCGATCCGCTGGACCAAGACCGCTGACGAGATCCTCTCCTCAATCGCTCGTTACTGCCTACGTATTTCTGATCCAGGACACTAGTGGAACTCGGCCATGAGGCGCTCACCTCGTGCGACCGTGATCTCGCGTACGCCCATTTCGGGCCTCGTCAGTCCGAAGCGCACGCAGCCGACCGGAACCACCACCGTCTGCGGCTCATCGGGGTGGAGCGTCATGTCGTAGAGCCGCTCGTCCTCGGCGAAGACGGCGACGCGCGCGGCCTCCTCGCCGAGATTCACGAGCTCGAGGAACCCGCCGGCACGGTCGGGGACGATCGAGACCGGGCCCTCCTCCATGACGTCGACCGGCAGCCAGCCGATGCGCCCGTCCCCCGTCGTCGCGACGAGGACGGCCGGGCCGGCCTTCGGAGCGGGGAGGGTGAACGGTCCGGAGCTCGACGTCGAGCTCGATCCGTTCTCGCGGACGATGGCGACCTTGGCCTTCACGGCCGTGCCGTCCTCGGAAACGACGAACCCGCGGAGGTAGGGAGGGTCGAAGAAGCGCTCCGCGTGCGCCTCGACGCGCGTGGGATCGGGGACCGCCGGTTCCGGCGCCGTCGCACAGCCAGCGGCCGTTGCAGCGATCGTAAGCACGATCGTCGTACGGCCCCGACCTGACTTGAGGTGAGCTCGCTTCATGTCGCTCCGCGCTACTCCCCCGAGGGCGCGGGGTCACGCGATTCGCTCCTTTTGGTCGACCCCTATCCGGGCTTCCGGCGCACGAGCACGTAGTCCTGTCGCGCGTCGCTCGCGCCGAGCTCGACGTAGTCGACCACCTCGAGGTCCTTGCACAGGTCGTCTCGGAGGTACCGCTCCGGGTGGAACGATGAGCACAGGTTCCCGCCCTCGTAGCCCTGGTGACGCAGCACGAGCTCACCCGCGTCGAAGCGGCGCCGCTCTTCCTCGTCGAGGATGTCCGCGCGACTCGGGCCGTGGATCGAGAACAGCAGGTGCCCGTTCGGCGTCAGGATCCGCGTCAGCTCGCGCATCCACGCGCGCTGGAGGTGCTCGTTCAGGTGTGTGAAGACCGAGATCGCGTAGACGAGATCGAACGATCCGTCGGCGTACGACAGCGGCGGCGCAAGCCCGTTCTGGCCGACGTCGGCGAACGTCAGGTGCTCGCGGCACCACGCCACGGGCTCCGGGTTGTAGTCCGTGCCGAAGACGCGCGGCCCGTCGAGGGACTTCCACTGACGCATTACGCGCCCGCATCCGCAGCCGAAGTCGAGGATGGAACCGAGCGCCTCGACGTCGATGCCGTTTCGCTGGAGGACGCCGCGGAGAGACTTCGCCCCCTCGACGCCGCTCTCGTAGAAGGCGTACGGGCTGTACTGGCGGCTGACGAGATAGATGAGCCTCGGCGACGGCAGGTGGAGCCCGTCGGGCGCGCCCTCGCGGACGAACCGCTCGTCTCGCTCGACGACCTCGCGCAGGCGCATGTACCGGCGGCGATCGCGAACTCTCAGGACGCCGTCGAGGAGACCGACGCGATCGAGGAGGCCGAGCACAGCTGTCTTCATCGGAGACTTTCGAGTCTACCCCGGTGATGTTGGCCGCGACGACGCGGAACGAGACGTCGGTCCTGCCGCGTTCGCGGGACCTGCTATCGTCCGGCAGTCCACTGCCATCCCCAGCTCCCGTGAAGACGTTCGATTCCTCCGCCCTCGTCGCCCTGCTCCTCTGGCTCGCGTTCGGCTCGCTCCTCGCGTTGCCCGCCCGCGGGGGCCAGGAGTCCTGGCCGCAGTTCCGCGGACCGAACGGGCTCGCCGTCTCGGACGCCGAGGTTCTTCCCACGACGCTCGACCCGGCGAGCGACGCGCTCCTCTGGAAGACTCCCATCCGCGGCACCGGGATCTCGTCGCCTGCGGTGCACGACGGGCGCGTCTACGTGACGAGCGCGTACGAGGGCGTCGAGCGGTCGCGGATCCAGTTCGCGTCGAACGCGATCATCGCAGGCCTCGCGCTGATCGCGCTGCTGGCGATCGTCCGCAGGCGGCGGGGCGCCGATCCGGAAGGGACGCCGAGCGAGCGGTCGGGCTTCCAGCGTCTCGTCGGCGGCCTGGACACGCTGGCCGTGACTCTCGCGACGCTCGCGTTCCTCGCGGGCTGCCTCGCGGTCGCCTTCCAGCCGGATCGCTTCTACGCAGCCGGCATCCCCGGCGACGCGTGGCTCGTCACGGGAGCGGTGGCGTCGATCGGCGTCGTGGCGGCGGTGGGGCAGTTCCACACTCGATCGGTGGCGCGCCTCCTCGGCGCGCTTGCGATTGGCGCAAGCGGGTGGTTCATCCTCGACAACCTGCCGCTCAACAAGCACCACGCCGTCTACAGCTCGACGTACCGCGCGGCGCTCGTCGCGCCTTCGATCCTCGGTGCGGTCTGGTACCTCGCGGCGTTCGCGCTCGCCGGCGGTCGACCGACGGGCTCGTTCCTCGCGCGCGCACTCGCGGCGCTCGCACTGCTGGGCATGGCCGGCACCCTGTTCGTACGCTCGAACGTGCTGAGCCCGAACGCGGGTCTTGCCCGTTCGATCACGTGCATCGATCTCGCGACCGGAGAAGAGCGCTGGGAGGTCCCGCTGTTCGTGGCGCCCGAGGAGCGCCTCCACCGCCAGAACTCGTTCGCGACACCGACGCCCTGCGTCGCGGGCGACCGCGTTCTCGCCTGGTTCGGTCCCGGCTACGCCTGCCTCGACCTCGATGGGAAGGTGCTCTGGGAAGGCCGGGACGACACGTACATCGAGTACTCGCACTACGGCGCGGTCTCGTCTCCGATCGCGTTCGAGGACACGTTCATCGTCCTCCTGGCGACCGAGGAGCAAACCCAGTCCGAGTACAACCGGAAGCCGCGTCTGATGGCGTTCGACCAGGAGTCCGGCGACGTCGTGTGGAGCGTCGAGCCGCCGAAGGCGCACGACTGCTACATGACTCCGCTCCTGATGCCGCGGGGCGACGACGTGCAGCTCGTCGCCGTCAACTTCGCGTCGATGGCGGGCTACGACCCGCGGTCCGGCAAGGAGCTGTGGGAGATCGACCTCGCGACGCACCAGCACGTCCCGAGCCTCTGCTATCAGGACGACCTCGTCCTCGTCGCCGGTGGAGCCCACGAGAAGTGGATCACCGCGGGCGTCCGCGTCGGCGCGTCCGGGGACGTGCTGGAGCCCGAGGTCCTCTGGAAGTCGCGGCGCGCCGTGCCGAGCTCGGCTTCGCCGGTCCTCTACGACGGGCTGTTCTTCACGTGCGACCTGAACGGGATCATGGTCTGCTTCGACCCGATGACCGGGAAGACGCACTGGCGTGAGCGGATCAACGGCACGGTGACGTCGTCGCTCGTCGGCGGCGGGGGCAATGTCTACGTCTGCACGGAAGAGGGCGAGGTGATCGTCGTGAAGGCGAGCCCGGAGTTCGAGGTCGTCGAGCGTTCTGATCTCGGCGAGAAGATCGCGTCGACGCCCGCGATCGTCGACGGCAGGATCCTCGTCCGCGGCGAGCGACACCTTTTCTACTTCGAGGGAAGCTGACGCGGGCGCTCGCTACGATGCGCCCGATGGTCCTTCGTACGCTGCTCGTCACGCTGTTCCTCCTCGCTCTCACGGCCTCGGCGGCCGCCGGACTTCAGGAGGGCCGGAAGGCCAGCCCCTTCGACCAGCTTCGCTGGAACGACGGCGCTCCCGAGGTCCGCGTCGAGGAGACGTGGTACGTCCCGCTGTCCATCGAGGGCGTCGCCGTCAGCGAGGTCCTCGCGTACTGCGAGAAGCGGTGGCCGGGCCAGCGTCAGAAGCGCTTCGCCGAGGATCTCGCGGAGGCGATGCAGCTCATGGGGCACGACCTGCCGAGGACCGTGGCCCTCGAGCTGCGCCGAGTCTCCGACGGGGAAGAGGTCACGCTCAAGGGCGTCACCTGCACGCAGGAGAAGCGACAGCGCGTCAAGAGCGCGCTGTCCGAGCGGCGGGAGAGACCGCGTGCACCCGCGACCATCTCACGCGAGGATGCGCTGGCCGACCTCGCGGAGTTCGGCGCGCGACTCCGCGACCAGTTCGCCTACCTCGAGTGGAAGGGAGTCGACCTCGAGTCAGCGCTGCAGGACATCGAAGAGTCGCTCGAGCCGTCGAGCGCGACGATCCCGACGCCCGAGCTCGCGAATCACCTCCAGCGACTCCTCATGCGATTCGGCGACGGCCACGCGCGCGTCGACTGCAGCGCCGCACCGCGTCCTCGACGCTTGCTCCCGGTGCCGCGGCTGGAGCTCGCGGGCGACGGGTTCGTGGCGGTCCAGCTCGACCGCAGCGACTTCTTCCGCCCCTCGCGACCGTTCGTCGTCGCGATCGACGGCGTGCTGATCGAGGAGTGGGTCGACGCGGTGCGTCCCTGGCTCGCCGACGGGAGCGAGGCGCTCGTTCGCTCCCGCGCGCCCCGGCTCATCGCCGACCTCGATCGAGGGCGAGCGGCGCTCGGTCTGGAGGAATCCGACCAGGTCGAGGTCACGTTCGCGCGCGATGCGCGGGGACGCGGCAAGAAGAGCGAGACGTTCGACGTCGTAGCGCGCGACATGCGCGCGGATCGCTGGCTCCAGCGGGAGACCGGCTGGCTCGAGGTCCCCGCGGCGAAGCGCGTCAAGGGCGGCGTGGGCTACGTCCGCCTGCCCCAGATGGACGATGACCTCATCCCCGAGCTGCGCCGCGCGATGACGGAGTTCCGCGACGCCGGCGGTCTCATCGTCGACGTCCGCGGGAACGGCGGCGGCCAGCGCGGACTCCTGCTCGCGCTCGCCGGCTACCTGGTCGATCCCGACGAGCCGCCGGTGATCGCGAACGTCGCTGCGTACCGCAAGAGCGAGCTCTTCCGGCCCG
Source organism: Planctomycetota bacterium (assembly GCA_039200205.1). Taxonomy (GTDB): domain Bacteria; phylum Planctomycetota; class UBA1135; order UBA1135; genus Saltatorellus. The sequence goes on along the minus strand of JBCCSK010000033.1, from coordinate 17,496 downwards.
ATCATCTCGGCGGCTCGCGCCACCTGTACCGCGCCGAAGACGACCACTGGTCGGACGACGAGAAGGCGACGATCGCGGCCTTCGCGGACGAGTTCGAGCCGGAGTGGAAGCTCCCGGACGGCTTCAGCGAGTGGCACTACCTCCTGCTGCGTCCGACGGGCGACGCGGGCGAATATCACTTCACGAAGCCCACCGTCGTCCTGTGCGACGAGGCCTGCTTCAGCGCGACGGACATCTTCCTCGGCGGCCTGGAGCTGCTCCCGAACGTGACGCTCGTCGGGCGCCCGAGCGGCGGCGGGAGCGCGCGGGTCCAGGGGTTCACGCTCCCGAATTCACAGATCGAAGTGCGCTGCGCATCGATGGCGTCGTTCCGGCCCGACGGTCGGACCTACGACGGCCACGGCGTCGAGGTCGACGTCGACGTGGCGCGGGAGCCAGGCGACCTGCTGCGCGATGGGGGAGACGCGCAGCTGGAGGCGGCGATCGCGGCTCTTCGGAAGCGGAAGCGTTGAGGCCGGGCGTTCAGCGGTCCATCACGAGCGTGGCCGGCTCGAAGCGTCCGTACTTCGTCCTCACGAAGAACGCGCTCGGGCCGAAACCGTCGTCGGGTGCACAGCCGACGATCGGCGGGTGCAACGCCTTCCTGTCGTCGTCGAGGAAGGGAACGCCGGAGAGGACGTCGCCCCGCTGCGACATGTTTCCCTGAAACGCGGCGGCGACGAACGCGCTCGAGCCGTCGACGCGGGCCAGCGCGGCCATGAAGGCATCCCCGCCGCGGATGTCGACATCGATGCGACTGGAGACGTAGTCGGCGAACGGCGCGTTCGGAAGCAGGCCGCCGAAGTACGAACCGGTCCACCAGAAGCCGCGAGAGCGCGTGCTGGCGATGCTGAGCGGCGACAGCGCGGTCAGGGCGATGTCCCCTTCTCCGCCGCACGCGATCCGCGGCTCGAGCTCGTGGTCGCCGCCCTCGTCGCTCGACCAGAAGTGCACGTAGTCCGCGGCGTCGTAGGCGCGCTCGATCACGTGCACCCGGCGCTCAGCTTCATGCTGGAACGCGATCAGGGCGCGCCGCGAGACCGGATCTCCGGCCAGCGCCGGCTTCGTCTTGCCGGCGGCGCTGAGGTCGATGCTCGGATCCAGTCCATCGATCTCCATCGCGTTCGGCCCCGTCACGTAGCGAGCGGGCTCGAACGTGTGCCCGCGGTCGTACGAGCGCGTCACCATGAGGTGCCCTGGCAGGGGGAACTCGTCGATGAAGACGTCCTCGCCGATCGGATCGGTGAAGGCGAGGTCGATCGCGTACTCGGGCTGCCCCGACCAGCTGCCGTCCGGGGTCAGGGTGACCTCGGGCGACGGAAGCTCGAGCGAGGCGCTGGTGAGCGTGAGCTCGAGGTTCGGCGGCGATCCAGCGCGCACCGTCGACTCACTGCCGTCCATCGCGATCGAGATGCAACGGACGGCCTTCGCGGACTTGCCGGTCCATATGCTGTTCTCGAGCCAGGCCTGGGCCTCCAGAGCGACGTAGATGCGGTCGAACTCCGCGTCGCCGTACGTGACACCGGGGACGGCGAGGCTGACGTCGCCGATGAGCCAGCCGGGCGCGTGGAAGCGTCCGAGGAGCGTCCAGGTCCCGTGCACGGGCGAGTGCAGCCCCACGACGAGCTCGTTGCTGCTCCCACCGCCCTCGACGAAGCAAATGGCGAGGTCGCCGTCCGCGGTCCAGTCGGCGTCGTGCGTGTGTGCGCTGGCCCCCAAAGCGCCGGCGGCCTGGAAGGCGAAGTAGACGTCCTCGTCGACGCTGCGCCGCTGCTGCGCGTTGGCGACCGGGGTGAGAGCGGCGGCGGTGAGTGCCAGGGACGTCACGATCGAGAGGCGCTGATGCATGGTTCGGGGAGGGTGGGGGCCCGTGCCGGGCCGCGTGGACGCGATGGGGGCTCCCTGGAATGGCGTCGCCGGCGGTGCGCAACGTCTCGAGCGGAGATTCACGACCGAGCGCGGACGATGCGAGCGGTTCCGCACGGCGGCCGACGGCGGGAGCGATTCGGGCGCGGGTGGCCTGGCGCGGGAGTTGCTTCCGCGTGCTGCAGAAGCCACCTCTTCCGTCTTCCCGCTCACCTCCCCAGGCCATGCGTCATCTGGTCCTCAGAATCGCCTCCCTCGCTCCCCTCTCGCTCGCCGCGACTCCCGCGTTCGCGCAGATCGACTTCGCTCGGTCCGTTCGCATCACGACCGAGATCCCAGGGCTCGTCGATGCCTCGCCGGTCGACTTCGACGGCGACGGCCTCGTCGATCTCGTCGTGATCTCGCGCTTGCTCCCCGAGATCCATCTCATCCCCGCCGTCGCGCCCGGGGTTTACAGCAGCGCGAGGACGATCGCCGACCTCTCGGGCTCGGCTTACGGAACGGCTTCCTTGGAAGGCCTCGATACGGGCGATGTCACGGGGGACGGACGCCCCGATGTCGTCATCACTGCAGCCGGTGGGAGCCCTGCACTCCTAGTCCAGACGGCGGAGGGTGACCTGCAACCACCACAGCCGCTCGACGACGCAGCCGGCGGTGCTGGCCAGAGGCTCGTCGAGCTCACGGACGTCGATGGCGACGGAGATCTCGATCTGCTCGCACCGACGCTCGGTTTCCTCAACGGGGCCACGTACTCCGAGAACCTGGGTGGCGGAGCGTTCGCGCCGTCCGTTGGAATCGGGCCCGGCCTCCCCGCCCTCGCATCGTCCGATGTCGACGGCGACGGCGATCCCGACTTCGTCGCCGCGTTCGGCGGGCCAGGGATCGTCCTGTTTCGCAACGACGGCGACCTCGGCGCCCTCGTCCGGGTCCGGATCGACGGCGATCGCGTCGGAAGGGTTCTGACGCGCGACGTCGATGGCGACGGGCGCGTGGACCTCGTCGATGCGACCAACGGGGCGCAGAGCGTCAACGTCTATCCGAACGTCGGTGGGGCGAACTTCGGTCCTCCGATCCAACTCGGTTCGGCGGAGCCCGGGCGTCCGCCGGAGATCGAGGTCATCGATGTCGACGATGACGGTGACCTGGACATCGTGTTCGGTTCGGAAGCGGGGACCACGAACTGGGTCGAGAACCTGGGCGCGCTCCAGTTCGCGCTCGCGGTCGAGCTGACGTCGAGTCCCGTGCTCTCCGATGCCCTCATCGAGACCTTCGACGTCGACGGCGACGGGCGCGACGATCTCGTGCTCGCCGGGCGCAGCGCGCGTGCCGTTTGGCTCCGCGGTCGCCCCGGGGGGCTCGATCCTCGACCCAGGCCGATCACGCGCGGCGTGGGAAGAGTCGTGGCACTCATCGCAGAGGACATCGATCTCGACGGCGATCCCGACTTCATCGCCGCGGATCGAGACGAAGGACTGTCGGTGATCGTGAACCGCGGACCGGGCCGTGTCGAGCTGCTCCCGGCCGCAGCTCCCGGGATCGAGAGCGCCATCGCGCTCACCGCGAGCGACGTCGACCTCGACGGTGACTCCGAAGTCGTCGCGGTCGACCCCGAAGGCGCGCTCAGCTGGGTCGACGTCGACGGGGCCGGCTTTGGCGCGCCCCAGCTCATCACGATCCTCCCCTTTGCGATCGACGTGCGGAGCACTGACCTCGATGCGGATAACGACCACGACCTCGTCGTCGGCACGACCGACGGCCGGCTCTTCGTCATCGAAGCCTCGGGTCCGGCGACCTTCCTGCCTCCCGAGTCGATCGCGCCAGGGGTCGGGGCGCGAAGGGAGTTCGAGATCGGCGACCTGGACGGCGATGGTGTCCTCGACCTCGTTGCCACGCGTGCCGCCGGGTTCGTGGGCAAGCAGGTCCTCTGGGCTGCGGGTGCGGGCGACGGGACGTTCGGCCCCTGGACGGCGATCGACGGGACGAGCGGGGCCGATGCGGTCGAGCTCGACGACGTTGATGGCGACGGACGTCTCGACGTCACGTACACCCAGATGAGCGCGCGGCGGATCCTCTGGGTGAGGAACCTCGGTCTCGGGACGTTCGCTTCCCCTTCCGGTCAGCTTCTCCTCCCGATCGAGCCGGCCGATTTCGACCTCGTACCGCTCGACGGAACCGCGGGGCTCGACGCTCTCGTCGCGTCTGACGTCGGCGCAGGGCCGAGCTTCCTCGTCGCCGCAACCGGGTCGAGCGGCGGTCCGTTCTTCATTCCGCAGGAGCTCGCGCAGTTCCTCGGCGATGTCGGTGCAATCTCCTCGACCGACGCCGATGGCGACGGAGACCTGGACCTCATCGTGGCGACGGTGGAGCCGGGCCAGCTCCTCTACGTCGAGAACCGAACCGAAGCGCCGGTCGGCTCTCCCTACTGCGGTCCAGCCGTCGCGAACTCCACGGGGCGCAGCAGCGCGATCCTTGCATTCGGGCAGCCCATTGCCGTCCAGGGGGAGATCGAGCTGATCGCAGTCGACCTACCGCCGGCTGCGACGTGCTTGTTCCTGGCTTCGCGGGTTCCTGGGTTGTCTGCGCAACCGGGCGGTAGCGTCGGCACGCTCTGCCTCAGCGGCTCCATCGGACGCTACGTGGCGCCTGGGCAATTCGGCCAAGCTGACCCTGACGGGACCCTGCGCAGAACCTTCTCCCTCGCGACGATTCCGGGACCCGGCGGCCCGGTCGTGCCGATGAGCGGCGAGCGCTGGTTCTTCCAGGGCTGGTACCGCGACGCCCTGCCGACGGGCCCGACCTCGAACTTCACGGACGGGATCGCGATCGGGCTCTGAGGCTCGAGGAAGGAGTTTTGCATTGAAAAATGACCCCCGCGAGGTCATTTTTCAAGCATGTACCGCCCCCGATCGGCTACCGCGCGGCTCCAGCGGCTCCTGGAGCAGTTCCCGGCCGTGGTCGTCGCCGGCGCTCGCCAGGTCGGCAAGAGCACGCTGCTGCGCCACCTCTTCGACGGCCGTGCCGACATCGTCGTCTTCGACCCCGTCCTCGACGTCGAGAACGCACGCGCGGAGCCGGACCTCTTTCTCGAGCAGCACGGGACTCCGCTCGTGCTCGACGAGATCCAGTACGCACCCGAGCTGGTCCCCGCGCTGAAGCGGTGGATCGACCGCGACCGTCGACCGGGCCGCTACGTCCTGACCGGCTCTCAGCAGTGGGAGGTCCTACGCGCGCTGTCGGAGAGTCTCGCCGGCCGCGTCGCGTTCCTCGATCTCGAGGGCTTCAGTCTCGCCGAAATGGCGGGGGCCGTCGACGAAGCGGAGCCTCGCCCGAGCTGGCTCGAGCGATGGCTCGACTCTCCACAGGACCTCCTCGAATCGCGGCCGACTCGCCTCGAGGGAGGACGCCCGCTGTTCGACCGACTCTGGCGCGGCTCGCTCCCCGACGCGGAGCTCCTGGACGAAGACGTCGTCCCCGAGCTCCACGCCGCCTACGAGCGAACGTACATCGAGCGGGACGCGCGCCTCATCGGAGAGGTCGACGACTGGCAGCTGTTCGGGCGCTTCTTTCGCATGGTCTGCGCTTCGACCGCTCAGGAGATCAACCACAGCAAGCTCGGGCGGGAACTGGGGATCTCTCCTCAGACTTCACGAAGGTGGCTCGACATGCTGGTCGCCACGTTCCAGTGGCACGAGGTTCCGGCGTGGAGCGGCAATACGCTCAAGAGGGTGAGCAAGAAGCCGAAGGGATTCCTCGCCGATACGGGGACCGTCTGCGCGGCGATGCGAATCTCATCGCCGGCGGCGCTCGCGGACCATCCGGCGATCGGCGCCATCCACGAGACGGCGGTCGTCGGCGAGATCCGACGCCTCGCCTCCGTCCTCACCTCGAAGCCAATCCTGCATCACTGGCGAACGCACGCCGGTGCGGAGGTCGACCTCATCCTCGAGCGTGACGGAGTGCTTCATCCGATCGAGATCAGGTCGACGACACATCCACGACCGAGCGACGTGCGCGGGATCCGGAGCTTCCGTGACACCTATCCACGGCTGCGCGTCGGAATGGGGCTCGTCCTCGCGCCCACGTCGACGGTGGTTCGGTTGACGCCGACGGACGCCGCTCTTCCATGGGACCTCGCCCCTCGGTGATCTGAGGATGAGCGTAGGATCGGAGCTCGACCGCTCTTCCGACCGCGCCTCGAGATGCTCGAACGAACTCTCCGAACGACCGCGCGCCTGATCGGCTGCGGGTTCCTGATCCTCATCTCACCGGCGGCGTCCGCGCAGGTGTCGACCGACGGCGGGACGATCACGCAGGAGCGGATCGGTCGGGTGATCAAGAAGCGGGGGTACTCGCCGTTCGCCGGCCGCCCCTATCCGACGCGCCCTCTCTGGGGCGACCAGCACACGCACACGTCGTGGTCGGGCGACGCGGGGGCCGTCGGGACGACGCTCGGTCCCGCGGACGTCCTCAGGCTCGCACGGGGCGAAGAGGTCACCTCGAACACCGGGCAGGCGGTTCGGCTTTCCCGGCCGTACGACTGGCTCGTCGTCACCGACCACGCCGAAGCCCTCGGGATCATCAAGGGCGTCATCGCCGGGGATCCCGCGCTGATGGTCGATCCGACCATTCGGGAGTGGAACAAGGGGATCAACGCCGGCGGCGAAGCGGCGAGTCGCGTCCTGTTCGACATCATCGAGCGTCAGTCCAACGGTCGGCTTCCGGAGGTCATGCTCGACCCCGAGAGCGCCTTCGACATGTGGAAGGAGATGACCGAGATCGTCGAAAGCTACGACGACCCGGGCGAGTTCACCGCGCTCATCGGCTACGAGTGGACATCCAACGCGGGCGGCGGAAACAACCTGCACCGCAACGTCATCTACCGCGGCGGAAAGCAGGTCGCCGACCTCGTCGCACCGTTCACCTCTCTGCAGAGCGAGGACCCCGAGGACCTCTGGGCCTGGATGCGCGGGTACGAGGAGACGACCGGCAGCAAGGTCCTCGCGATCCCGCACAACGGCAACCTCTCGAACGGCAGGATGTTCGCGCTGGAGACGTTCGACGGCGAGCCGCTGGACGAGGAGTGGGTGCGTGAACGGGCGCGCTGGGAGCCGGTCTACGAGATCTCGCAGTCCAAGGGCACGTCCGAGCAGCACCCGCTGCTCGCCACCGACGACGGCTTCGCGGACTTCGAGATCTGGGACCAGGGGAACCTGAACCTCGTGCCGAAGCAGCCCGAGATGCTGGCGTACGAGTACTTCCGCGAGGCCGTGAAGAACGGCCTGCGCCTCGAGTCCGAGTTCGGCGTCAACCCGTTCAAGCTGGGGGTCGTCGCGGGCACCGACACGCACACGGGGATGAGCACGCCGGAGGAGAACAACTTCTTCGGCAAGTTCGCCGGCGCCGAGCCGAGCGCCGAGCGCTGGAACGGCATCGCGTTCAAGTTCGGGGATCGAGAGATCCGCGACTGGGAGATCGGGGCGTCAGGGCTCACCGCCGTCTGGGCGGCAGAAAACACGCGCGCGTCGATCTGGGATGCGATGAAGCGCCGCGAGGTGTACGGGACGACCGGATCGCGAATCACGGTGCGCTTCTTCGGCGGATACGACTTCACCGCCGAGGACGCCCTGGCTCGGGACGTCGCCGCGCGCGGCTATTCCAAGGGCGTGCCGATGGGAGGCGACCTCGGGGTCTCGACCACCGGCGAAGCGCCGAGCTTCCTCGTCGGCGCGATGAAGGACCCGCTCTCCGGCAACCTCGATCGGATCCAGATCATCAAGGGCTGGGTCGACGCGGAGGGGGAGACGCACGAGCGCGTCTTCGACGTCGCGTGGTCCGGGGATCGCGTCGCGGACGCCGACGGCAAGATCCCCCCGGTCGGCTCGACGGTCGATCTAGAGACCGCCTCGTTCACGAACACGATCGGCGCGGCGGAGCTGCTCACGGTCTGGACGGATCCGGAGTTCGATCCGACGGAGCCGTCCTTCTACTACGCGCGCGTCATCGAGATCCCCACGCCTCGATGGACCGCCTACGACGCCGTCTACTTCGGCGTCGACATGGCGCCGGAGGTCCGCATGACGGTGACCGAGCGGGCCTACACGTCGCCCATCTGGCACAGCCCGATGCGGTGAGCGCGCCGGACCCCGTGGCTAGGCCGCGTCGTCCGCGGTCGCCTCGTCCTTCGACGACGCCTTCGACGACGACTCCGACTGGGCGCCAGAGCCGGAACCGGCGGTGCGCAGCGGCGACGGCGTCGACTCGAGCTTCCACTCCTCGGTGAAGTCCTCGCTCCCGTCGCCGGACGGCGAGATCCGCTCCAGTGCCGCGTTGAGTGCGTCGCAGAGGTCCTGCAGCTCGTCGCCCTTGCGGATCTTGCAGGGACGCACCGGTCCGCCTTCGGCGATCTCGTTCAGGTGCATCTGCATCCGGTAGGCGGGTCCCGCGATGCGGAACGTCACCATGATCCCGATCCCAGTCATGAGCGGGATGAGCGCGCCGAAGGTCCAAAGGACGTTCTCCAGCATCATCCAGCGCGCTTCCTGGAGGAGTTCCGCGCCACCGCCGGGCAGGCCCTTCGCGACGTCGAGCAGCCCGAAGTTGATGAGGACGACCTGGAACAGCGCGCAGGTGGCGCCGATCGCGGAGAAGGTGCCCACCAGCTTGAGCTGCAGGGCCTTGTTGATGAGCTTGCGCTTGCGCTTGTACATCGGGGCGAGGGGCTAGCCGGCGTGGGGGACGCCGGTCGTTTCCGGAGGTGAGTCGATCGTTCGGACTAGTCGGCGGCGCCGTTCCGCAGGTACAGGACGGTCTCGAAGCGTCGGACGAGCTCGCGGCCGCCGAGGTCGCCGACGAGCGCGAAGAGGCGCACGCGGAGGCGCCCGGACTCGGGCGTCCACATGAACATCGGATCCTGGAGTCCGTCGCCGTCGAGGTCGCTGCCGTAGTCGTTCTGCTCCTGCAGGATGATCGGCGCGATCAGATCGGTCCGCGACGTGCCGAGGGCCGGGTCGGTGCCGTCCCAGGCGAGCTCGGTCATGCGGCCGAGGTCGAACGTGTCGAGCAGGTCGCCGTCGTTGTTGATGTCGAAATCGAGGTTGCCCTCGGTGACCTGTCCGACCGGCACATACGTGATTGCAGCGGCGCCGTCCGTGACGTCGCGGCCGCCGACCTGCGCGCCCCAGCGAACTCCGGTCGGCGTCATGAAGCTGCCGGTCCGGGCCGGGTCGACCGGGCGCTGGTAGCTGAAGCCGGCGCCGTCGCCGCGGTAGAAGACGTTGCCGCGCAGGTCGTCCGTCTGTCCGTCGAACGCGTTCGCGGGCGGCGCGATCTGGTCGTCGATCGGGACCGCGAGTCCCTCCCACAGAACGGCTGCGTTCGCGGGGTGGGTGAAGCCGCTGGTCCCGCGCGGCGCGCGGGTGATGACCTCGAGGGGGTTGCCACCGATGTCGAGGTCCGCGTACGCGACGCGCTCCTCGCTCGGCGTGCCCGGATCCACGAGGAAGGTCCCCTGGTGGGGAAAGCCCGAGATGTCCGCGAGCAGCGCCGAGCCGGTGGTCGTGCTGCCGAGCGGCGTCTGCAGCGTCGTGTTCGGCGTGAAGCCCCTCGCGAACTCGAGGCGCTGCTCGAGCTTGGTGAACAGCTCCTGGACGAGGCGCTCCGCGTAGGTGATGCGCTGGAGGTCGCTGACGCTGTCCGCTTCCCTCTGCAGCGACGCCGCCGTCGCCACGAGGATGATCGAAACGACGGTGAGCGCCACCATCATCTCGATGAGCGAGAAGCCGGAACGAAGCCCGTGCTTGGCGCGGGTGGAGAGCCGCTGGCGCATCATCAGTAGCGAAGCAGGTAGACGACTTGGTTCAGCTGGTGCTGCCCGGTCGATCCCGTCCACTGGAGCTGCACGATCGCCGGCAGCAGCGAAGCGCTGCCGGTCACGTTGGGCGAGGTTGCAGCGCCGTCTCCGTCGAGGTCGCGCGGCATGCCGAGCGCGACGCCGAGCGCCGCGTCGGTCGTCGTCTCGTCGGTGACGATCGTGACGGTCGCGACGCTCGGTGCGCCGACCCAGGGATCGAGTCCCGCGACGGGGATCTGATTCCCGGGGTTGCCCGCCGGACCGTAGACGGCGAGGACCTCACCGGCCCAGTTGGCGGGATCGTCGTCCGCCTCGCGCGCCGTCGCGTGCAGGTCTTCGACGATCGCCTGCATCGCAGCCTGAGCGCGCTGCTGGTCCGACGCGTTGCGGCGGAGGGAGTTGACGACCACGGAGGTCGACGTCATCGCGAGCAGGCCAACGAGCAGGACCGAGGCGGTAATGAGCACCTCGAGCAGCGTGAAGCCCGCACGTTTCGTCGCGGAGTTCCGCGCGCGGCGGAATACGGGTCGGGTCGTCTTCATGGATCGTCCTCGGTCGTGTCGACGCAGGACACGCATCGCTTACGACGTTCGACACGAACGCGGCTCCGACTTCAGGGACGCTCCGCCGGAAGTCGAACATCCCGGAGCGGTTCCCGGATTGGACCAGCGGCCCATTCGAGAAGGATGTTCCGGGTCACGGCCGCCGGCGCTGCAGGCGCATCGACCGCGCCTCCACCCTCGATGAATTCCGACGAGCGAACACGGGGTGGGGGAGCGCGTCGACGGCGCGACGCCGCCGCGCTGCTCCTCGTCGTTGCAGCCTTCGCGTGGCTGCCCGCCGCCCTTCCGCGCGCGGCCGTCCTGCCCTGGGGCACGCCGGCGGAGCGAGCGACCGCGCCGGCGCAGCTCGAGGACGTCTGGCGCCGCTTCGAGCGCGAGCAGCCCGCGACGAACGCCACTGTCGAGCAGTTCGCTGCGTGGGCGCGCGCACTTCCGAACGCGGCCGATCTCGATGTGAGCACAACGGCTTCCACGGCGACCGTCTCGGATCCTGGCGCGTCCGGCTGGCGGCTGGAGGTCGAGCGCGCTCCCTGGGCCGGGATCGACGCCACCCTCGCCGCGACCAACCTCGACTGCGTGCTCTGCCACGCGCGCGTCGACGGCGAGCGACTCGTCCGGGTCGTCTGCGCCACTCCGATCGAAGAGCGCGCTGGATCGCAGATCGAGATCGTGGGCAAGATCGAGCGCGCGCCGGGCCGCCTGGCTGCGCCCGATCTTCTCGGGGCACTGGACGCTGCCTCGTTCGAGGCGGGAGTGGTCTCGGCGCCGCGCGGTGCGCTGGGGACGGCCGCAGGTTCGCTGCTCGTCGACCGGCGACTCCGCGCGGTGCGGATCGACGGCGTCGCGCCCGGTCCGGTCGTCCTGCTCGGCACCGACGAGGAGCCGATCCGCCTCCAGGGTGATGCGGTGATCGACGGGGACCTCGTCATCGCGGGTACGGTCGTCGGTGACGGGGCGCTGCGCGTCTTCGGGAACGTCTTCGTCCCCGGCGACATCGTCCACCGAGGGAGCGGGAGCCTCAGGCTCCTCGTCCGCGGCAGCGTCCTCGCCGGCGATGTCGCGCGGCCCCGGCGCGGAGAGTCGCTCCCCGTGACCGGAGGACCGGACGGGAGCTTCTCGTTCCTGGTCGAGTCGCTCGCCCACTTCAACGCGGACGTCGGAGCCGCCCCTGGAGCCGGGCTCTTCGTCCTTCGTCCGGGCCAGCGCGCGCCCGTCCTCCAGCCCGGCGCGCCGGCGTTCGGCGACTGGAACGACCCCGGTCTCCGTCTCGACTCGAGCGCGCCGAACCGGGTGGTCGGTCCGAGCGCAGGGTCCGCGGCGGGCGCACCCTGGCTCGCGCTGGACGAGCTCTGGGCCGCGGTCGCGGACGGCCGGCCGTTGGGAGAGCGGCCTGACGGAACGCGCCTGGACGCCCTCGTCGTCGCGAGCGGAGCGTTCGTCGCCGTTGCCGAGGGGATCGACACCTGGCACGCGTCCGGGGGAACCCCGGGCGACGGCCTGCACGTCCCGGGGGAAGCACCTGCGAGCCTCAGGCTCCACGGCGCGTTGATCGCCACCTGCGCGTCGATCCACGCGCCCGCAGGGCTCGCGATCCGCGATGACCCACTCGCGAGATCCGCGGTTCGACTCCCCGCATCTCACGGTCTCGTCGCGAGGCTCGGTGGGCCCCGCGGCGAGGTCACCCTGACGGACGCTCGGCGCGGCGAGGGCTCCGCGCCTGCCCTTTCGGTGGACCCCTCCAGAGGCGCGGATAGACTTCTCCGGCCCGCGGCCCAGAGCGCGGCGACTCCTCGATGACGCTCCCTCGACTCCCTCGCCTCGGTCCGGCGGCGATCGCCTCCGCGTTCGCCCTGGCCGTGCCCGCGCAGGCCGCCGATCCGACGCTCGCCTACATCGGACCGGGCGCAGGATTCGCCGCCGCCGGCTCGCTGCTGGTGCTGCTCGGAACGTTCGCTCTCGCCTTCGGCATCATCCTGATCTGGCCCTTCAAGGCCGCCGTCAAGGTGGTCATGCGGCGCGGCAAGTCGAAGGCGAAGGTCAAGCGCGTCGTGGTCATCGGGCTCGACGGCTTCGACCCGAAGATGGCGGCGCGCTACGCGGACCGCATGCCGAACTTCGCGAAGCTCCAGGCCCAGGGCTGCCACTCTTCGCTCGGCACGTCGATCCCCTCGATCTCGCCCGTCGCGTGGTCGACGTTCGCGACTGGCGTGGACGCGTCGCGTCACAACATCTACGACTTCCTGACGCGCGACCCCTGTTCGTACATGCCCGTGCTGTCGTCCACCGAGACGGCCACGATCCCGCGCAACATCAACCTGGGCTTCGCGAAGGTCCCGTTCGGCCAGCGCGCGGTCTACAAGATCCTCCAGAAGAGCCAGCCGTTCTGGAAGCTGCTCGGGGCCAACCAGGTCTGGTCGTCGATCATCCGGGTCCCGATCACCTTCCCGCCGCAGAAGTTCAAGAACGGCACGCTCCTGTCCGGGATGTGCGTGCCCGACCTGCAGGGCACGCAGGGGTCGTTCAGTTTCTACACGTCCGACGAGTCCAAGCTCGGTGCCGCGACCGGCGGCCAGCGGTTTCGGGTCGTGCGGCGCAACGATCGGATCGAGTCGAACCTCAAGGGCCCGCCCGGACCCGACAAGCTGAGCATGAAGTCGCCGTTCTCCGTCGAGATGAATCGGAGCACGGGCAAGCTCGCGGTCACGATCGACAAGGAGACCGTCCACGTCGGGATCGAGGAGTACACGCCGTGGATGGAGGTCCCCTTCGACGGCGTCCGCGGCATCGCCCGACTGCGCGTTCAGCGCTGGGACGACGAGCACGTCGACATCTACGTCACTCCGATCAACATCGACCCGGAGTCGCCGGCGATGCCGATCAGTCACCCGTTCGTGTACTCGATCTACCTGGCCAAGATGCTGGGCAAGTACACGACGCTCGGCCTCGCGGAAGACACGTGGGCGCTGAACGAGCGGGTCATCGACGAGGCGGCGTTCCTCGATCAGGCCTACCTGATCATGGAGGAGCGCAAGAAGCAGCTCTGGGACGTCCTCGACAAGACGAAGAAGGGCTTCATCACGGTCGTCTTCGATACGACGGACCGCGTCAGCCACATGTTCTGGCGCTACCTCGAGCCGGACCACCCGGCGAACGAGGGCAAGGACACGACCGAGTTCATCGACGTGATCCCCGAGCTCTACGGGCGCGCCGATGCGCTCATCGGCGAGGTCATGGACAAGCTCGAGGGCGACGACGACACGATCCTGATGGTCGTGTCGGACCACGGCTTCTGCTCGTTCCAGCGCGGCGTCAACCTGAACGCCTGGCTGCGCGACGAGGGCTACCTCGTGCTGAAGGACGGCGCCGAGACGTCCGGCGACTGGTTCGAGAAGGTCGACTGGGAGAAGACGCGCGCGTTCACGCTCGGTCTCACCGGCATCTTCATCAACCGCAAGGGACGCGAGCGTCTCGGGCAGGTCGAGCCCGGCGAGGAGCTCGACTCGCTCTGCCACGAGATCAAGGGGAAGCTGGAGGCCCTCATCGATCCCAAGTCCGGCAAGCACGCGATCCACGAAATCTTCCTGACCGCCGACGTCCAGGACGGGCCGTACGCGGACATGGCGCCTGAGCTGCTCGTCGGCTACCAGCGCGGCTTCCGGCACTCCTGGGACTGCGCCGTTGGCGCGGTGTCCAAGGAGGTCTTCACGGACAACACGAAGAGCTGGTCGGGTGACCACTGCGTCGACCCGCGCCTCGTGCCCGGCGTGTTCTGGTGCAACCGTCGAATCGAGATCTCAGACCCGACGCTCGCCGACATCGCGCCGACCGTGCTCGACCTCTTCGGCGTCGACGTACCCGGCTACATGAAGGGCCGGCAGCTCTTCGGTGACGCGCCATCGACCCCCGCACGCTCGACGCACCCCGACTCGAAGCCCGAGACGGAGAGGGCCACCGCATGAGGCTTCCCCGCTGGACGGCCTACGTCGCCCTCGCGCTGATCGCGACGCTGATCGCCACCGCCGTGCCGCGACGGACGAAGCCGACCGACCCCGGCGCGGGTCGAGCGGCGCGCGCGACCGGGGCCGTGACGCTCCCGAACGCGAAATATCCGCGCATCGTCGTGCTCGGCGTCGACGGGATGGATCCCGAGATCCTGACCGAGGTGATGGAGCGCTACCCGCGCGAGATGACGAACTTCCGACGCCTGGTCGCCGCGGGCGACGGCGTGCGCGTGCTCGGGACGTCGACGCCGCCGCAGAGCCCGGTCGCGTGGTCGAACTTCATCACGGGCCGGAACCCCGGCGGTCACGGCGTCTTCGACTTCATCCACCGCAACCCGCAGTACGGGCTGGAGCCCTCGACGGTCGTCTCCGAGTCCGGCGGTGAGATCGAGGTGCCGTTCACCGACTACAAGATCCCGACCGGCGGATCGTCGGGCTCGAACCGCTCCGGGCGCGCGTTCTGGTCGATCCTCGCGGACGCGGGCGTTCCCGCGGACCTCTACCGCGTCCCGATCAACTACCCCGTCGAGCCTTCGAAGGGCGTGAGCTTCCCGGGCATGCTGACGCCCGCGCTGGACTCCGCCTACGGCGCGTACACGATCTTCACGACGGACCCGCCGGCGCGGATGGAGACGAGCGGCGGCAAGTTCATCGCCGTTCGCGCCAGCATGGGGGCGATCCGCACCGAGCTCCCGGGGCCGGAGAACGCACTGAAGGAAGGGAAGCCGGTCGCGACGACGCCGCTGACGGTCTACGTCGACGAGCGCCACAACACGGCGACGATCGAGGTCGGTGACGAGCGCGTGATCATGCGTCCGGGCCAGATCTCGCGCTGGTGCCGCGTCAGCTTCGAGATGCTGCCGATGGGGGCGATGAACCTTGGCGGCATCGTGCGCTTCCACCTGAAGAGCCTCACGCCCGAGTTCGAGCTCTACGCGTCTCCGATCAACTTCGATCCGCGGGCGCCCGTCGACGCGATCTCGGCGCCCGCCGACGCCTCGGAGAAGCTCGCGGAAGCGATCGGCGACTACTACACCCAGGGCATGGCCGAGGAGGTCTCGGCGCTCAAGGACGGCGCGTTCACCGACGCGGAGTTCATGGCGCAGGCCCAGATGGTCTACCTGGAGCGCGAGCGGATGCTCGACCACGCGCTCGATCAGTTCACCGCCAAGGAAGAGGGCGGACTGCTCTTCTTCTACGTGTCGTCGGTGGACCTGGCGATGCACATGATGTGGCGGCACACCGATCCCGAGCACCCGTTCTTCGACCCGGCGGTCGCGGACGAGGACTCCAGCTGGTGGTCGGGGCGCGAGGGAACGACATGGCGTGACGTCGTCGATGACCTCTACCTGAAGATCGATCCGTTCCTCGGGGAGGTCCTCGATCGAGTGGGCGAGGACGCGATCGTGATGGTCATGAGCGACCACGGCTTCGCGCCGTACCGGCGCAAGTTCAGCCTGAACACCTGGCTGATCGAGGAGGGCTACCTGGTCCTGAAGGACGGCGCCGAGCGCGAGAAGCCCGAGGACGATCCGGCGCACGTCAAGGTGAGCATCGCCGAAGCGATCGACTGGTCGAAGTCGAAGGCGTACGGCATCGGCTTCAACAGCCTCTACCTCAACCTGCGCGGTCGCGAGTCCGAGGGCATCGTCGATCCCGGGGCCGAGGCGGCGGCGCTGCTCGTCGAGCTCAAGGAGAAGCTCGAAGCCATCCGGGACGAGGAGCGAGGCGGCGAGCAGGTCGTCCTCGCCGCGGACCTCGCGTCGGTCGTGTACGCCGGCGGCGAGCGCCTCGACGAGGCCCCGGACATCGTCGTCGGCTACAATTCGGGGTACGGCAACTCGGACGAGGCGACGCAGGGGAGGATCCCGCACGCAGTGCTCACGGACAACCTCGGCGGCACCTTCAACGGCAGCCACCTGATGCATCCCAGCGTCGTCAACGGAGTGCTCCTCACGAACCGGCCGGTCTCTCTTCGGGATCCGCGCCTCGAGGACCTCACGGTCACGATCCTCCATGCGTACGGGGTCGACCCGACGCCCGAGATGGTCGGACGTCCGATCCTCGCCACGAACTGACCCTCTCCCACTCGCAGCCTCCCATGTTCGGTTCCGCCAACAAGATCAAGATCGACCCCACCGTTCTCGCCCGCGTGAAAGAGATCGCGGAGGTTGCGGGGTACGCCTCCCCGGAGGAGTTCATCCAGCACGTCCTGGAGCGCGAGCTCGCTCAGTTCGAGGACGCGAGCTCCGACGAGGACATCACCGAGAAGCTCAAGGGACTCGGCTACATCAGCTGACGCGCCGCCGGCTCGCGCCGGGGACCCCGCATGAACGCGCTCAATCGCGCCGTCACCGCGTTCTTCGACGTGGTGCTGACGCCGCTCGAGGCCGTGAGTGACGAGTTCGCGCTGCTCGTGGTGAGCGGCGTGTTCGGCGTTCTGGCCCTTTGGATCTTCAAGCACATCTCGTGGCAGAAGGGGATCAAGGCCACGAAGAACAAGATCAAGGGCCACCTGATCGAGATCCGCCTGTACCAGGACGACCTCTGGCTCGTCACGAAGGCGATCGGCAAGGTGCTGCTGCGGAACTTCCAGTACCTCTTCCTGAACTTCGGTCCCTTCGTTCCGCTCGCGATTCCCTTCGCGCTCGTGGCTGCCCAGATGGTCGTGCGCTACGGCTTCGAGCCGGCGCCGGTGCAGCACGCCGAGGAGCACCAGCTCGCCGGCGGGGGCATGACTCTCACCGTCGAGGGTGAGAGCTCGGCGATCGAGAACCTGGAGTTCGTCCTGCCGGACGGCCTCACCGCTCTCCAGGAGATGCACAGTCCGCGGCAGGGCGTCGCCGACCTCGAGTTCCTCCCCGAGCGCCCGGGCACCTACGACATCGTCGTCCGCACGAGCGACCAAGAAGTCACCAAGCGCTTCGTGGCGGGGGAGGAGGCTCCGGTTCGCATGCTGCAGGGGCGGCGCGTCCGCAGTCTCTTCGAGGCCCTGCTCTGGCCCGCGGAGGACACCCTCGCCGGAACGGGTCTGGAGAGCGTCCGGTTCACCGCGAGCGGCAAGCCCGAGGGCTACCCCGAGAGCGACCTCGGCTGGCTCCCGTTCTCGGGTCCCATCGGCGTCCTGCTCGTCTTCGTCCTCGCGTCGATGGTGATGGGCTTCGCGGCCTTGAAACCG
>JBCCSK010000032.1:0-25642 GCA_039200205.1 Planctomycetota bacterium | reverse complement strand
CGAAGACGCCGTCGGGGTAGATGTAGCCCTGAATGACGAACGGCGTACCGTTCGCGGGCACTCCGTTGCCGTTCGTGGGTCCCTCGAAGTAGAAGCTCGTACCGTCCATCGCGACCTCGAAGGTCTGCGCGAGCGGGGGGCTCGACGAGGATTCGGCGTGCGGCGCAGCGAGGAGGATGATCGCGGCGGCGAGGGTGCTCGCTCCGAAGAGCGGGATCAGTCGTTGAGGTGTCATTGCGTGTCGATCGAGGGGAGGTACGAGTGCGAGGCTGAGGTCCGAGGTCACCCCTCTCGCTCGACCGTGGCGCGCAAACGGCCGCTGCCCCGCCACGGATTCGCGTGAATCCATGGAGGGGCGGCAGAGCTTCGGCGAAGAGGCGGTCAGATGCCGTCGTCGTCGTCCTCGTAGCTGTCCGACCCCGAGACCTCGCAGTCGCTGTCGGTGTGTTTCCCCAGCACGGAGAGCTCTGGCATTCCGCAGTCCTGATCGGTCGTCGTTCCCGAGCACGCGTTGTCCTTGAACACCGTCTCTCCGAAGCCGGTCGGGTTCGCACAGTCGACGTCGTGCCCCGACTCGCTGCAGTCGTCGTCCTCATATCGCGTGATCGGATCGACGCTCTGGATGTTGGAGCAGTCGTTGTCGACGGCCGTTCGCTTGCAGTCGCTGTCCTCGTGCGTCGCGGTCGACGAGAGCATGCCGCAGTCGTTGTCCGGGCTCGTGGAATCCGGCGGCGTGCAGTCGAAGTCTTCGTGGTACGACGTGGAGCTCGCCTGTGTGCCGCACCAGGTGTCGTTTCCAGGCGCGCACGTCTGGTCGCGCATTTTTCCGCCGCCAGGGACCTCGACGCCGCAGTCGCGGTCGAGCCCGTAGCAGCCGCCGTCGTCGTGGACCGCACCGCCGCTCGCGCGGCGGGAGGACTCAGGCGAACCAGGTCACCAGTTTGGATGAAGATGGCGAAGTCTTGGTCGCGGAACGTGAAGACGTGAACGGGGGCGAGAGCGCGCCGGGGCGGCGCGACAGCAGGTGCATGCACTGTGTCTCCGGGAAGGAAGGCAGGCCGTACCTGTCTCGACGATCCCGACCCTAGCCTGTTCGTCACGTCTTGCTCGGCGGATCGCACGTCGACGGCCGCCGGGCGACTTCATGTTGCAGCGAGGCGACGGGGACTGCGGACGCGGGTAGCGTGTCCGCCGGGCATTCCCGACGACGATGGACCGAGGCTCACGTATGCGACTCACACCACTGCTCTTCGCTGCGATTCCGCCGCTTCAGGCGTCGGATCCGCCTCCCCTCACCGTCTTCACGGCAAGAGCGATCCGCACGATGGAGGATTCGATGCCGCTTGCCACGGCGGTCGCCGTCGACGATGGACGTATCGTCGCCGTGGGGACGCTCGAGTCGCTTCAGCCGTGGATCGACGAGCGAAGTGCCACGATCGACGATCGGTACTCCGAGCACGTCCTTCTTCCAGGCTTCATCGACCCGCACGTTCATCCGTCGCTTCCCGCGATCCTCACGCGGTTCCCGTTCCTTGCGCCAGACAGCTGGTCGCTCCCAACCGGCGAGTTCCCGGGCGCGACGACCCCCGACGCGTACGTCGCCGCGCTCCGCCGCCTGGTCGAAGCGCACGAGTCGAAGGACGAGCCTCTCATCGCTTTCGGCTACCACCCGCTCTGGCACGGAACTCTCACTCGCTCGGATCTGAGCGAGATGTTCCCGAGCACGCCCGTCATCCTGTGGCATCGCTCTTTCCACGAGCTCTACGTCAACGATCGTGCAATCGAGTGGATCGGCGTCACCGAGGCGGACTTCGCGGACGAGCCGGAGGCCGACTGGGCCAACGGGCACTTCTGGGAGAACGGCGCCAAGCACGTGGTGGGGAGGATCCAGGCCTACCTCGTCGACCCGGAGCATTACGCCGCCGGGATGGGCGTTTTCGTCGAGATGGCCCACCAGGCGGGTGTCACAACGTGCCTCGACATGGGGATCGGGATCTTCGGAGACGCGGCTGGAGAGATCGAGCTGATCCGTTCGGCGATCGAGGACAACGACGCGCCGCTGCGCGAGGTGCTGACGCCGATCATCACGGACTTTCTCTCGCGCGGCCGCAGTCCGGAACAGGCGCTGGAGGAGATCCGGGGGTGGCAAGCCACGAACTCGCCCCGCGTTCGCGTCGAGAACCACTTCAAGCTGATGATGGATGGAGCGATCTTCAGCGGACTCGCGCAGATGGGGCGGCCCGGCTACCTCGACGGTCACGACGGAATCTGGATGTCGCCGCTCGACGTCACGGAGGCCTGGGCGAAGTACTTCTGGGATCGGGGCTTCCAGCTCCACGCGCACGCAAACGGTGACGCGAGCGTTGCCGCGCTGATCTCGATCGTCCGCCGCCTCCAGGTCGATCATCCTCGCGTCGACCACCGCGCGACGCTCGAGCACTTCGCGTACGTGACGGAGACGCAGTGCCGGAACCTCGCGGGCATGGGGATGCTCGTCTCGGCCAATCCGTACTACCACTACATCCTGAGCGACATCTACGCGGAGCGTTGGCTCGGCCGCGATCGTGGGCACAACATGGTGCGCCTCGGATCACTCGAGCGTCTCGGCGTGCCGTTTGCGCTGCACTCGGACTGTCCGATGGCCCCCCTCGATCCTCTGCGGCTCGCGGCCTGCGCGACCCGACGGGTGACGATCAACGGCAACCGGACGGGTCAGCTGGAGAGAGCGAGCCTCGAAGCCTCGCTTCGGGCGATCACGATCGACGCCGCCTTCGTGATGGGTTGGGAGGACGAGATCGGTTCGATCGCTGCGGGTAAGCGGGCCGATTTCGTCGTTCTCGACGCCGATCCGCTCGACGTCGGCGTGGACGGACTCGAAGCGCTCGAGGTCATCGCGACGATCTTCGAAGGGAGTGTCGCGCCGGTCGAGCGCTGAATCGGACTCTCGTCCGACGCGTCACTTCGACCGACGATCCGAATCGGGGCATGCAAGAACCTGCCGCGGGAACGTCGCGACGCGAGACCGGCCTCGACCTCGCGCGCGGGCTCGCCGTCGCCGGCATGGCGATCGTCAACTTCGACCTCGCGCTGGCGGGGGACGGAGGTCCGAGCTGGCTCGCGACGCTCGTCGAGTCCGTTCAGGGTCGCGCGAGCGCGCTCTTCGTCGTTCTTGCCGGGGTCGGGATCGGCATTCTCAGCCAGCGCCGGGGAACCACTGCGCGCTCGACGATCGCAAGGCGAGGGATCGCGCTCTTCGTCGGTGGCCTTGCGCTGCTCGCCGTCTGGCCGGCGGACATCCTCCACTTCTACGGGCTGTGGTTCGTGCTCGTCGTTCCGCTCCTCGGTCGATCGCGGCGGACGCTCCTCGCTCTCGCGGCGTTCCTCGTCGCGCTCTTCCCGGCGCTCGTGCTGCTCGGCGTCGACTACGAGCGGCACTGGGACTTCGAGGCACTCGAGTACGAGGGTGTCTTGACGGCGGACGGGTTCGTGCGCCATCTGACGTTCAACGGCTTTCATCCGACGATCCCCTGGTTCGCCTACCTCCTGGCGGGGCTCGCGCTGTCGGATCTCCTGACCGATCGACGGGTCTCGGTCCTGGCGCTCGCAGCGCTCACTGGCGCGATCGCGATGGCGACCGAGTGGCTCTCGCCCCGGCTGGTCGCGAGCGTGGTTCCGGAGGCCGGCCCTCTCCTCGACACGTCGTCCATCCCTCCGGGACCTCCGTACGTGATCGCGGGCGGCGCGACGGCGATCTCGGTCCTTGCCCTCTGCATCCACATCGGGCGGCGGCCGCGCCGCTGGCGGGTCCTGCGCGCCGTCGAAGAGTGCGTCTGCGCCGCGGGTCGCTGCGCGCTGTCCCTCTACGTCCTGCACGTGCTTGTCGGCATCGTCCCGGCCTACGCTCTCACGGACGAGGCGCGCGGCCCGGAGCTCTCCCGTCCACAGGTCACGCTCTTCTGGCTCGCCTGGTGCGCCGTCTTCTTCACGGCAGCGTGGGCCTGGACGGCGCGCGGACGGACGGGTCCGTTCGAAGCCGCTCTACGTCGCGTCGCGCCTTGAGCGAGATCAGCGCCGTAGCGCGACGCAGAAGAGACGAGCGCCGTTCCCCCGGTCGAGGACCGACATCCCGTCGAGGGTCGCAACGTACACGCGGTCTCCTCGAAGGGTGATCCCACCGAACGCGTGCCCTGGGACGTGCACGTTCCAGGCCACGCTTCCGTCGGAGAAGTCCACGAGGCTCGCGCCAAGGGGGTCCGAACCGCGTTCGCCTCGTCGGTAGACGACCGCGATCGCGGACGCATCGCAGTCAATTGCCGTGAAGCCCGGAAGCGCCGTCGCATCCTCGCCGCCGATCGCGCGACGCCAGACCTCTTCGTCAGGTTCGAGGCCGTTCTGCCGGCGGTAGCCGATGAGCCCCGGTCGATCGTCCTCGAACCTGCCGAACGAGGCCTCCAAGGGCGCGCCGAGCGGAAAGGCCTCCTGCTTCCTCGTGAAGCCATCGAAGCGAGTCGTCTCTCCCCGGATCAGCGCACGGGCGCCGTCACGAGTGAGAGCGCGGCGCGACTCCATCGCGTCATCGAGTCTCTCGACCCGGTGCAGCTGCGTGTGATTGATCTTGGCCTTGTCCGGGAAGCTCCAGCCGGCACTCATCGTCTTCATCGGCTCGACCGCAGCGCTCTCCGGTCGTTCGACGATCGAACCGTCCTGCGGGCGGAGCCAGACCTCATTCTCTTCGACGACCGCGCGAAGCGCGCCGGATTCGAGCGTCAGCCACAGGTGCCTCTCGTCGGATTGGCCGAGATCGTCCGTGGCATCCGAGATCCAGAGGTTCGCGCCGTCGACTCCGCTGTACGCGGCGACCCGTCGCTTGATCGCTCGACTCACGTAGACGGTGCCGATGAGGTCTTCGGTCCCGTCGCCGTCCACATCGACGAACAGAGGGCGCTTCGAGCTCCAGGTGGGCCCGCGTCGAGAGCCTTCACCGCCGATCGATCCCCCGACCAGCATGATCAGCCCGTAGGTCAGGGCGCCGATCACGGCCGGCGCGAGCCAGACCCGGAGGATGTGCCAGCCGGCGTGGTTCGAGGAGGGCGGATTGGGCATGGACTGCGGACGAGATCGCGTCTCCGCCGAGAGTAACGCGCGGCGAGTCGACCGCGCATCGTTGGCTACGATGGTGTGCGACATCGCAGTGCCCCTCCCTCCACGCGACCACATGCTCCGTTCGATCCTCGTTGCCGTCGCGCTCGTCTCTTCCGCCCCGGCCCAGGACGCGCTCAACCCTGACATCGTCGCGGAGACGGCCCGCGGTCGCGCCTATTCGCCCTACGCGAACCGGGCGTTCCCGGTCGAGGTCTACTTCGGCGACGTGCACGTCCACACGGGACTGTCGGCCGACGCGGGAGGGGGTGGAACCCGCCTGATGCCACGTGACGCGTATCGCTTCGCCCGGGGCGAACAGGTCACCTCGAACACCGGACTGCCCGTCAAGCTCCGGCAGCCGTTCGACTTCCTCGCCGTCGCCGATCACTCGGATGCGATGGGAGCGATCACCGACATTCTCTCCGGGGCGCCGAACATCATGGCCGACCCGTACGGCCGCGACCTGCACCGGAGGTTCAATGCCGGAGGAGTCGAGGCAGGCAGGGCCGCCGCAGAGATGGTCGCTCGGTTCGCGCAAGGCGACGTTCCAGAGGCGCTCAACTACCAGCCTGGAAACCCGGCCTATCGCACGACGTGGGAGCGCATCGTCGAGGCCGCCGAGGAGTTCAACGACCCCGGGACCTTCACCACGCTCATCGGCTACGAGTGGACGTCGCTCGTCAGCGGCAACAACCTCCATCGCGTCGTGCTATTCCGCGACGGCGCGGATCGCGCGCTGCGGGTCGTGCCATACACGACGACGCGGCCGATCGGCAGCCCTGATCCGCGCGACCTGTGGGCGTGGATGCAGGAGTACGAGGACGAGACGGGCGGACGCGTGCTCGCGATCCCGCACAACGGGAACCTCTCGAACGGCTCGATGTTCCCACTCGTGGACGAGTTCCGCGGCGACGAGCCGCTCGACGAGGAGTACGCGCGGCTGCGGATTCGCTGGGAACCGCTCGCCGAGGTGACGCAGCCGAAGGGCGACGGCGAGACGCATCCGCTGCTCTCTCCCGACGACGCTTTCGCCGACTTCGAGACCTGGGACACGGGGAACCTCGACCTGAGCGAGGCCAAGACGCAGGACATGCTCGCCGGGGAATACGCGAGGGAAGCGCTGAAGCGCGGCCTCGCGATCGCGGCGCGGACGGGTGTCAACCCGTACCAGTTCGGGATGATTGGCTCGTCCGACATCCACACGGCCCTCTCGACGCCGAGCGAGGACAACTTCTTCGGAAAGACCACGCCGGACGAGCCTAGGTCCGGCCGCGCGACACATCTGTCCAAGTCGAACCCGGAGCTCGGTCTCGACCGGTTCGGCTGGGAGTACACGACGCCGGGACTGGTCGCCGTCTGGGCGCGCGAGAACACGCGGCGTTCGATCTACGACGCGATGGCGATGCGCGAGACCTACGCGACGACGGGGACGAGGATTCGCGTGCGGTTCTTCGGCGGCTGGGAGTTCGACGAGAGCGACGCGCAGGGCCGAGACCTCGCCTTCACCGGCTACACGAAGGGCGTTCCCATGGGTCGCGAGCTCGGGGCCGTTCCGGACGCTGGAGGAGCTCCGTCGTTCCTCGTCTACGCGCTGCGCGACGCGATGGGCGCCAACCTGGATCGGGTCCAGGTCGTGAAGGGCTGGCTCGACGCTGAGGGGCAGACGCGTGAGAAGATCTACGACGTGGCCTGGTCGGACGAGCGTGAGCCCGATGCGAACGGAGTCGTCCCGCCGGTGAAGAGCACGGTCGAGCTCACGATTCCGTCGTGGACGAATACCGTCGGTGCAGCCGAGCTCGGGACGGTCTGGACCGACCCCGACTTCGATCCGACGGAGCGCGCGTTCTACTACGCCCGCGTCATCGAGATTCCGACGCCGCGGTGGACGGCCTACGACGCCGTGCGCTTCGGAGTCGACCTTCCCGCCGAGATCCCGCTCACCGTCCAGGAGAGGGCCTACACCTCGCCCATCTGGTTCACGCCCACGGGGCGTTGACGGACACTCGACCCACTGCGCTCGAACCCATGATCCTTCGAATCGTCCTCGTCTCCGCGGTCGCCACAGGGCCTTCCTTCGCCCAGGACGCCCCGCCCATCGCGCCTCGGTCGAACGTCGAGTACTCGCCGTACCCGGACGTGACGTTCCCGAACCAGGTGTTCTTCGGCGACACGCACCTCCACACGGCGTACTCGGCCGACGCGGGCCTCGTCGGCTGCACGAAGACGCCGGACGAGGCCTACCGCTTCGCCAAGGGCGAGACGATCGTCTCGAGCACGGGAGTCCGCGCGCGGCTGAAGCGGCCGCTCGACTGGCTCGTCGTCGCCGACCACGCGGAGAACCTCGGGCTTCCCATCGCGATGGCCGAGGGGAACGAGGTGCTCGCCTCGACGCAGTTCGGACGCGAGATCAGCGAGATGGCTGCGCCTGGAACGGTCGAGGCGATGATCGCGAGCTACGAACACTGGATGGCGCGGTTGAACGCCGTCGACGACCCGCTCGAAGAGACCGACTTCGGTTCGCTCATGTGGCAGCGCTTGACGGAGGCGGCCGCAATGCACGACGCGCCGGGTTCGTTCACCGCGTTCATCGGCTTCGAGTGGACCTCTGGTCCGAACGGCAACAACCTGCACCGGAACGTCATCTTTCGCGACGACAAGAGCCTCGCCGATCAGATCGTTCCGATCTCGCAGTACGACCCGACCGATCCCGAGGATCTCTGGAAGTGGATGGCCGACTACGAAGCGGCCACGGGTGGGCGACTCCTCGCGATCCCGCACAACGGGAACATCTCGAACGGGCTGATGTTCGACGACGTCACGCTGACGACGAAGGAGCCCATCGACGCCGACTACGCGAAGCGGCGCATGCGGTGGGAGCCCGTCTACGAGGTCACGCAGATCAAGGGCGACGGCGAGACCCACCCGCTTCTCTCGCCCGACGACGAGTTCGCCGACTACGAGACGTGGGATCTCGGGAGCTTCGGTCCCGAGCCGAAGTCCGAAGACATGCTCCCGCGTGAATACGCGCGCGCGGCGTACCGCAGGGGCCTCGCCTACGAAGCGAAGCTCGGCGTCAACCCGTTCAAGTTCGGGATGATCGGTTCCACCGACGCGCACACCGGACTCTCGACGGCCGGCGAGGACAACTTCTTCGGCAAGATCTCCGGACTGGAGCCCTCGGCGGATCCGATCCGGTTCGAGGAGGCGATCACCGGCCGCTTCAGCGACGATCCGACGGCCCGACAGACTCACGCGATGGCGAGCGCCGCCGGTATCGCCGGCGTGTGGGCGCGTGAGAACACGCGCGAGGCGATCTGGGACGCGTTCGCGCGCAAGGAGGTCTACGCGACGACCGGGACGCGGCTCCGCGTCCGCGTGTTCGGCGGATTCGGCTTCGTCGAGAAGGACCTCGGACGAGCCGACATGGCGGCGCACGGGTACGAGCGCGGTGTCCCGATGGGCGGCGACGTGGGGCCGACCGGGGACGACAGCCCGTTCACGATGCTGATCCGAGCGGTCCGCGACGTCGACGGCGCGAACCTCGACCGCCTCCAGGTGATCAAGGGCTGGCTCGACGCAGAGGGCGAGACGCAAGAGAGGGTGTACGACGTCGCGGTCTCGGACGGGCGGACGATCGGGGCCGACGGCCGCTGCCGGACGGCGGTCGGGAACACTGTCGACGTCGAGGCGGCGACGTACACCAACGGCATCGGCGAGCCGTACCTCGACGCGTACTGGAGCGACCCCGACTTCGACCCGGCGGAGCGGGCCTTCTACTACGTCCGCGTCCTCGAGATCCCGACGCCCCGCTGGACGACGTTCGACGCGAAGATCTTCGGCGTCGAGCTGCCCGAAGGGCTCCCGACGAGCATCCAGGAGCGCGCGTACACCACGCCGATCTGGTACACGCCGGCCGAATGACAGGATGGGCCGCCCTCGCGCCGCGGCCCATTGCTCTTCATCCGAAGCCCACTATCTTTGCAGTCATGAAGTGGCCCTACAGCGCGCTCGACCTCCGTCGCGCATGGATCGGAGGTCTTCTCGCACTCCTCCCAGTCGCCGGGGTCGCCGCGCAGGCGACCGTGCCCTCCGCCGAGAAGCCCTCGGCCGAGAAGGACGACGGGAAGCCGAGTCAGGAGGAGCTCGACCAGATGCTCGCGTCGATCGCGCTGTATCCCGACGAGCTCCTGTCCCAGGTCCTGATGGCGTGCACGTATCCGCTCGAGATCGTCGAAGCGGATCGCTGGACGAAGGAGCACAAGGACCTGAAGGGTGACGCGCTCGCGAAGGAGCTCGAGAAGACCGACTGGGACCCGAGCGTGAAGTCGCTCGTCAACTTCCCCGACGTCCTCGCCTCGCTCAGCGAGAACCTCGACTGGACCCAGAAGATCGGCGATGCCTTTCTCGCGGACCAGGAGGCCGTGATGGACACGGTCCAGTCCCTGCGCGCCAAGGCGAAGGAGGCGGGTCACCTCGAGTCCACCGACGAGCTGACGGTCAAGACCGAACCCGCGCCCGCAGGTTCGACGACGCAGCAGACGATCATCATCGAGTCGCCTGATCCCCAGGTGATCTACGTCCCCGCGTACAACCCGACCGTCGTCTACGGTCCCTGGTGGTACCCCGCCTACCCGCCGCCGACCTACTACCGCCCGCCGTACTACCGGCCCGGCGGGTTCCTCACGTTCGGCATCGGATTCACCTTCGGCGTCGCCTGGGGCTATGCGTGGGGCGGGTGCAACTGGCGCGGCCGCAACGTCGACATCGACATCGACAGGAACGTCAACATCAACGCGAACATCAACCGTTCGCAGTACAAGGCCGAGTTCAACCAGAACCGCGGCTCGTCCGTGCCGTGGCAGCACGATCCGTCCCACCGCAAGGGCGTTTCGTATGCCGACCGCTCGACGGCCCAGCGCTTCGAGGGACGCAGTCGCGCCGACGCAGCGCAGGCGCGCGAGTCGTTCCGCGGTCGCGCAGACGCGGACCGCGCTCAGCTCGCGCGCGACCGAGCGCAGGGGAAGATCGACTCGAGTGGGCGCGCGCGTCCCTCGACCGGCGGAGACCGTCCTTCCATCGACAGGGACCGGGTGTCCGGCGCCCGAACGGGCTCGGGGCGCGACGGCTCCCGCTCCTCGAGGGACATCTCGCGACCGAACACGCGGAAGGACGGTGGCTCCGGGGCCTTCACGGGCGCCGGGCGCTCGAGCGGCGTCAACCGCTCCGCGGCGCGAGGCCGTGTTTCGCGTGCGGGCGGTAGGAGGAGGCGCTGATGCGTTGCACGCTTCTCACGATCGCCGTCGTCGCGCTGAGCGCGGCTGGCTGTCAGTCCACCGGCGGCGACCTGTCGCCCGACGGCTTCGAATCGCCCGACGCGGCGTTTGCTGCGCTCGCAGCAGCATCGCGCGACGAATCGCGAGCGGCGCTCGACGATCTCCTCGGTCCGCGCTCGGACGAGGTCCTCGCCACGGGCGACACCGTCGCGCTTCAGAGCGAGATCGAGGCCTTCCTCGAGCTCTACGACACGTCCCACTCCGTCGAGGTCCAGGCGGACGGCCGCGCCTTCTTGCTCGTCGGCGGTGACGAGTGGACCTATCCGGTCCCGGTCGTCCGCGACGGGGACGTCTGGCGTTTCGACGTCGACCGGGGCATCGAGGAGATCCTCGACCGTCGGATCGGCGCCAACGAGCTGACCGCGACCCAGGTCTGTCGTGCGATCGGCGACGCCCAGGACGAGTACCGCGACCTCGCGCCGGAAGGCAGCGCGCAGTTCGCAGCCCGCTTCTTCAGCGACCCCGGGCGCCGCAACGGCCTCTACTGGCCGTCCGATGAGGGAGAGGCGCTGAGTCCGCTTGGCCTGCTCGTTGCGCGCGCCGAGATCGAGGGCTACGGGCGCAACCGCGACGGTGAGCCGACGCCCTACCACGGCTACCACTACCGCATTCTCAGTGCGGCCGGTCCGAATGCGCCGGGTGGAGCGCGCACCTACGCCGCCGACGGTGCGATGACCGAGGGCCACGCGGTCGTCGCCTGGCCGTCCGCCTACGGCGTCTCGGGCGTCTGCACGTTCCTGTACGACGATCGCGGCATCCTTTACGAGTGCGACCTCGGCCCGAACACGGAGGCGATCGTGGACGGGATCGACACGTTCGACCCCGGTCCGACGTGGACCGTGTGCCTCGACGGATGACTCTCCACCGATCGGGCTGACGTCGCAAGCCATGGCCATCCGCTACCGCTCCGACGTCGCTCTCTCGGTCGACCAGTTCATCGACATCCTGCGCCGGTCGTCGCTCGCCGAGCGACGGCCGGTCGACGATCGGGACTGCATCGCGGCGATGGTCGAAGGAGCCGATCTGACGGTCACTGCCTGGGACGGCGAGCTGCTCGTCGGGGTCGCGCGATCGGTCACGGACTTCGCGTACTGCTGCTACCTCTCCGATCTGGCGGTGTCGACGAGCCACCAGCGCATGGGCATCGGGCTCGAGCTCCAGAGGCAGACCCAGGCGTCACTGGGCCCGCGCTGCACGGTGATCCTCCTCGCGGCGCCGGCGGCGGCGGCGTACTACCCGCGCATCGGGATGCAGCGCCACGAGAGCTGCTGGATCGCGCCGCCGGGTCGTCAGCTCGGACAGCCGCTCAACCCGTAGGCGAGAGCAGCGTCACGGTGAACAGCACGGTCCACTCCGGGAGCCCGGGGTCGTCGATGATCTGGTACTGCGGGTTCACCGAGAAGCGCATCGGCTGACCTGCGATCGGCATGACGCGGCCGATCTGGAAGCCGAGCGGCACCGAAGCCCAGCGGCTCCTCTCCCAGTCGTAGATGAACTGCAGGTCGCCCGAGCTCAGCGTCCAGCCGTCGCCGAGCTGGTACACGAGGATCGGCTGGAGCTGACTGAGGGCCGTGTCGCCCGCGAACAGGTTCTGGTTGAAGACCCCCGCCTGGAACGTCTTCGAGATCTGCGCGACGCCGCCGATGGCCGGGCCGATCGCGAACTCGTCGGCCGCGGTGTCCGGCGACGAGAGCGCCATCACCGGCCCGATTCCCCATCGGCCCCAGTCCTCCTGGAGCACGACGAGATCGAAGATCGAGACCGTGCCGACGCCCTCTTCGCCGCGTCCGTCGATGTGGTAGGGCACGATCGTCCGCAGGATGTTGTTCGTTCCGAACGCGCGGAACGGAACGACCGGTTGGAAGCGGAGCTCCGTGCTGTCGTCGTCGGGGCCTCCGTAGACGCCGTAGAAGTTGCCCGTGTACGCGGCGATGAAGTTGAGTGCGAGCAGCGACGCCGTCGGGTCGGTCGCCTCGCGGGCGAGATCGTCCACCGAGCTGGAGGATTCAGCGGCGGCCGGCTTCGCCTCGATCTCCGCTGTCGTCTCCGGAGCTGCTGATTGGACTGGATCGGCCGTCGGGGCCTGCGCGGCGCAGGCGGCGGCGGTCAGCGCTGTGAGCGCAAGGAGGTTCGTCCTGGGCTGCATCGTGCTGCTCAGTATGGCCACACAAGGCGTCGCCCTGGACCGAATCGGGACGTGGCCGTCGATCGACTCCCCGTTCCACTGCCGTTTCGGGGGAAAATCGAAGACTGGCTTCGTCGATCCTCGGGTCGGCGGTCTTCCACCCTGCGATGTCCGAAACCCAGCTGACAGTCGATGAACTTCTCGCCCACGCGGGATGGCTTCGGGGCCTCGCACGCCGACTCGTCGGCGACGCCGGCGCGGACGACCTCGTCCAGGAGGTCTGGCTCCGCGCTGCCAAGCAGCCCCCGACGCGACGGGACTCTCCGAAGGGATGGCTGAAGACCGTCCTCCGGAGCGTCTACGTCCGCCAGCTCGAGAGGGGCTCTGCGTCTCGCGCACGCGAGCAGCAGGTCGCCGCGACGGAGGCACTGCCCTCCGCGGCGGAGCTGCTCGGTCGTGCGGAGGCGCAGAGGACGCTGGTGGAAGAGGTCGTCCGCCTGGACGAGCCGTTCCGCCAGACGCTGCTCCTGCACTACTTCGAAGGCCACTCGGCCGCCGAGATCGCGCGCCGGAGCGGAGAGAAGTCGTCGACCGTTCGCAGTCGTCTCGCGCGAGGAGTGGAGCTCCTCCGCATGAGGCTCGACGCGCGGCCCGGAGGCCGGGCGTCGTGGTTGCCGGGCATGGCCCTTCTCGTTGCACCCCAGGTGGGCGTTGCGGGCCTCTCCCCCCTCTCTCTCGGAGGCCTCCTCATGTGGAAGTCCGTTCTTCTGGCGACAGCTGCCGTCCTTCTGGCCTGGTTCGGGATCTCCATGACCCGATCTTCTTCGACGCCCTTGGAGCCCGTGGCTCCGACGATCACACGCACGGCGGACGTCGCCGCCGATCCCGCGGAGTCTGCGGCCGAGTCCGTCCTGGCTGACGTCCCCGGCGAGAGGTCGAGCGCGAGCCGGACGTCCCAGCCGCGCCCCAAGGGCCGGCGCGTCGTCGGCCGCATCGTCGATCCGGACGGTCGGCCCGTGCCGGGCGCCGAGGTGGAGCTCGACGGACTGGCGGCGCTCGTCGCCGACGCCGACGGTCGCTTCTCCGCGCCAATCGACGCGTCGTTCCGAGCGCAGCAGGTCCTGCGCGCCACGGCCCCCGGTTTCGTCGCGGCCGAGCCGACGCTGACGGCGGAGTGGAGCGACGAGCGCGCCACGTTCGACCTCGGCACGCTCACGCTCGACCGCGCGGCGCAGGTCTCTGGCGTCGTCGTCGATGACGCGGGCGCAGCGATCGAAGGGGCGGAGATTCGCCTCGAACCGCTCGGGACCGCGCTCATGGACACGGTCCGGGCCGAACAGGTCGGAGATCCCGTGGCGGTCACGACCGTCGCCGGCGCGTTCCGGATCGAGGAACTTCCCGTCGGCCCCTGGCGTCTCCGCGTCGACCACCCCGACCATCCCACCACGATCGTCGACGGCGTCTCTCGCGCGTCCGGCATGGACCCGCGCCCCCTCGAGATCGCTCTGCCGAAGGGCGGAGTGGTCGGCGGGCGCGTGAACGGCGTCGTTCCGGAGGGCGCGCGGGTCGTCGGCGTGCGCGTCGGAGCTGGCATCGAGCCCAACCGAGCGCGCAGCGCACGCGTCGAATCGGACGGGACCTTCACGCTGCGCGGGCTCGTTCCCGACGCGGACTACGAGGTCGTCGTCGCGGAGGCCTCCGATGCGCTCGCACGCGGAGGCGGGCTCTCGAACCGCGTGCGGACGCGGCCCGGCGACTCGTCGGTGCAGCTCACGGTCGGCGGAGCCGATTCGCTCGAGGGGACCCGGGGCGCCGGTCTGCGCTTCCGCCTGGTCGACGCGGAATCGGGCGAGCCGATCGACGACTTCGACGCCTCGTACCGCGATGGAACGCAGGGCTTCCTGCGGGCCCTCGAGGCCGGCGGTTCGATCGACGCTTCGGGCGTCGTGGCGTTCCGCGACCTGAGCGCGAAGAAGGGCGAGGAAGGCTCCGCGCTGCGACTCGAGGCACCGGGCTACGAGTTCTTCGAGATGGGCGGCATCGCGCTCCGCGAGGCCGAGTGGACCGACCTCGGTGAGATCCGACTGCGTCCCGCGCCGAAGCTGCGCGTGCGCGTCGTCAGCGACGCGACGTCCGAGCCGATCGAGGACGCCGAGATCGAGTTCACGGGCTTCCCCGCGCGGCGACTCCCGCCGACCGACGTGCTCGCGGACGCGTGCACGCGCTGCCACGGCCCGACGGCGGACCGACGCGGCGTCGGCGTCGACGGAACGGGCCGCGCGTCGTGCACGCCGCTCTACCAGGCGAAGGTCTACACGCCCTTCTCGTGGAGCGGAGAGACGGACGGCGAGGGAGAAGATCTCGTCGAGCTCCCCTCGGACGTCGCCCTGAAGGCGTCGATCACCCACCCCGACTTCGTCGACGTCGAGCTCGATGCGGCTGCCTTCGCACGGCAGGAAGAGCTCATCGTGCGCATGTTCCAGGGCGGTGACGTCGTCGTCGAGGTGACCGAAGCGGACGGTTCGACGCGCGCCGGTCTCGCCGTGACGAGCGACGATGGCCGGACGGTGAAGACCGACGCGGAGGGCCGCGCGTTCTTCGAGCAGGTCGCCACCGGCATGCGCACGTTCAACGCGTCGCGGACCGCCCCCGCGCCGCAGATGGTCGTCATCGGCGGCGCGGCGCCGGACCCCGAGGGCGTCTCCGAGAAGGTGCTCGTGCGAGCCGGCGAGGTGGCGACGCTGAAGATCCAGCTGGAGGCCTCCGGCGCTCTCCTCGGCCGCGTGCTGGAGCAGGGAACTCCCCTCGCCGGCGCCGCGCTCCGGCTCGATCCGAAGAGCACGGGCGGCGCCCAGGTGATGACGTTCGGAGGCCCGTCGCAGGCGAATGCGACGCGAACCCGCTCCGACGGCGCGTTCCGCTTCGCCGACCTCGAGCCAGGGCCCTACACCCTGACCGTATCGCACCCCGAGCGCGCGATGGTCGAGACGATCGACGTCGACATCCTGCCCGGTGAGAACGCGCGCGACGTGTCGTTGAGCCTCACGTCGATCGAGGGGGTCGCCGTCGACCAGAGCGGACGACCGCTTGCGAACGCCGACGTCTCCGTGCGATCCGCGGGCGGATCGTCCGGCGGTCAGGCCACGATGACGACGATGCAGATGATCGGCGCCGATGGCACCCCGGTCAGCATGACGTCGAGCCGGAGCGCTCCGACGGTCAAGACCGACGACAAGGGTCGCTTCACGCTGCGCGGCGTTCGCGCCGGCTCGGATCTTGTCCTCCTCGTCCAAGGAAAGGGCGGGGTCTCCGGCCGAGAGACGGTCGACGCTCTCGCCGACGGTGAGCGCCTGACCGGCATGCGCGTCGTCGTCGACGCGTACGGGACGCTGCGCTTCAAGGTGATGGTCGGCGGCGCGATGAGCGAGGCGTTCCCGCGCGCGGGCCTGCGTGAGGTCGTGGACGGCAAGGTCGTCGGCGACGAGCGCATCGTGAGCGGAGGCCCCGCCGTCGCCGTGGTCGACGACATCGCCCCCGGCGTCTACGAGGTCAGCGCGTTCCTCAGCAACGACGAGCGGTCGGACCCGGAGCGGATCACGATCGAGGCGGGCAAGACCGTGACCAAGACGTTCGGCCCGTGATCGGTCCTCTGCACTGATTTGACGGAAATCACGTCCTCGACGAGACCAATCGTGGATGGTGGGGAGCAGCGCGTCTCCCCGCCGTGCCACATCGCTCTCTCGAGGAACACATCGCTCTCTCGAGGAACACATCGCCGTCCCGAGGAAAATGCCATGAGCTTCCCGATCCCTTCCCGTCGCCCGCTGCTCGCCTTCGCTCCCCTCGCCGTTCTCGCCCCGTGGGCGTCGGCCTTCGACTCCGCCTCGACCGAGCTCGTCTCGCTCAGCTCGAGCGGCGTCGTCGGAAACGGCCGCTCTGCCGTTGGGCAGGGTCGTCCGATCGCCATGACGGACGACGGCCGATTCATCGCATTCACGAGCCAGGCCAACAACCTCGTCCCCGGCGACACGAACGGCGCGACCGACGTCTTCCTCCGCGACCGCGAGCTCGGCACGACGGTCCGCTGCAGCGTCGGTGACGCAGGACAGCAAGGCAACGGCAGCTGCGAGAGCGTGTCCATCTCCGCGAACGGCCGCTTCGTTGCGTACGCGTCGCGCTCGAACAACCTGGTGCCCGGAGACACCAACGGTCGCTGGGACGTCTTCCTCTGGGATGCGTCTACCGGCACCAGCACTCTCGTCTCCCGGTCCGTCAGCGGATTTGCGAGCAACGGTGATTCCAGCTGGCCGTCGATCGATGCCGCTGGGACACGCGTTGTCTTCAGGAGCCGAGCGTCCAACCTCGTGAGCAACGATGCGAACGGCAGGTGGGACGTCTTCGTCTACGAAAGGCTGACCGGTGCCGTCTCCGTCGCGAGCGTCGGCAGCGGCGACGAACCCGGCGCCGGAGACTCCGAGACGCCGATGATCTCGCGCGACGGTCGTTTCGTCGTCTTTGCATCGGAGTCGCAGTGGGATCCGATCGACCCGGACAGCGACACGGACATCTACGTCCGCGACCTGGTGCTCGGGACGACGACGCTCGTCGGCGGCCAGTCCGGCGGCTACGGAGCGGATCTGTCCAGGCCTTCGATCTCGTCGGGTGGCCGCTACGTCTCGTTCCAGTCGACGTCGACGCTCATCCCCGACGGAGCGACGAACGGATGGATGAACGTCTATCGCTACGATCGGCTCCAGGACTCGTTCTCGCTGATCAGCCAGTCCACCGACGGAGCGGCCGCCCTCGAATCCTGCTACATCGACGGGATGTCGGCGGACGGTGAGTGGGTGTCATTCCACACGATGGATCCGACCCTCGTGCCGGGGATCAGCGGATTGGTCTGGCGCAGCATCGTGCGCAGGGTCGACCAGCGGTGGACAGAGATCGTTTCGATCGGCGACCTCGGCCGGCCGCTCGACAATCACTCCGGCGGTGCTGTTCTCTCCCTGGACGGCCGTTACGCCTGCTTCGAGACGATCGACCCCGACGGCTCGGTCCTCGACAACGGCACCTTCGACGATGTGATCGTCCGCGACCGAGGGTTCGGCACGGGCGCGGCGGGCGGGACCTACTGCGACTCGGCGACGAACTCGTCCGGCGCCGCGGCGGAGCTCTCGGTCCTCGGCACGAACCGGCTCGCCGATCAGCAGCTCACGCTGCGCGCGGAGCTCTTGCCGACGAACTCGCTGGGCTACTTCCTGTTCTCCGAGACGGCGGATGACGTGCTCGGCTTCGGCGGGAGCCAAGGACGCCTGTGCCTTGGCGGCCAGATCTTCCGCCTTTCCAGCTTCGTCCAGTTCTCGGGCGGCAACGGCCAGGTGGCACTGCCGCTGCCGTTCGCCCAGCTGCCGTCGGCCGCGACGCTCTCGGTCGGCGACACGTGGAACTTCCAGTACTGGTTCCGCGACGCCGTGGGCGGTCAGCCGACGTCGAATACGTCGTCAGCCGTCTGCGTGCCCCTTTTCTGACGAGAGAGCGCAGGCGAGCCCCGGCGGCGAATTCGCGAGATTCGCGTCACGCCGGGGCCGCGTCGTGGATGGCGGGGGTGGCCCGGCGACGTCCGGGTCACAGGATCCAGCCAACGACACCCGCCATGCGCTCCACGAGTCTCTCCCCCCGCCTTCGTCCGCTGCTTCTCGCCGCACCGTTCGTCCTCCTCGCTCCCTCGGCGTCCGCCTGGGACGCCGCCTCGACCGATCTCGTCTCGAGAAGCTCGGGCGGGGCGCTGGGGAACGGGCCCTCCGGCGTCGGACCCGGGCGCCCGATCGCGGTGACCGAGGACGGCCGCTTCATCGCGTTCACGAGCTCGGCGAGCAACCTCGTTCCGGGCGATACCAACGGTGCCACCGACGTCTTCCTGCGCGACCGCGATCTCGGCACGACGGTGCGCTGCAGCGTGGGGGACTCCGGCCAGCAGGGCGACGGGAACTGCGAGATGGTCGCCGTCTCCGAGGACGGGCGCTTCGTCGCCTACGGCTCGCGTTCGAGCAACCTCGTGCCGGGTGATTCCAACGGGACGCTCGACGTGTTCCTCTGGGACGCGACGACCGGCACGAGCGCGCTCGTCTCTCGAGCCCCCGGCGGTTCGCCCGGCAACGGAGAGTCGACCTGGCCCTCCGTCGACGGGACCGGCGGGCGCGTCGTGTTCCAGAGCCTCGCGTCCGACCTCGTCGCGAGCGACGCGAACAACCAGCGCGACTGCTTCGTCTACGATGTGTCGACGGGGCTCGTCGACATCGTGAGCCTCGGCCCGAGCGACGAGCCGGGCACAGGGCCGTCGGTCACACCGACGATCTCGCGCGACGGTCGCTTCGTCGCCTTCGCTTCCGGCTCGACGTGGGACCCGCTGGATCCCAACGGCGTGACGGACATCTACGTCCGCGACCTCGTGCTGAGGACGACGGAGCTCGTCGGCGGCCAGTCCGGCGGGTACGGGCTCGACCTCGCGGAGCCCTCGATCTCATCGGGCGGCCGCTACGTCGCGTTCCACTCGCGCTCGGCCAGCATCCCCGGGGGGTCGACGAACGGACGCTGGAGCGTCTATCGCTTCGATCGCCAGCAGGACTCGTTCGAGCTCATCAGCCGTTCCACCGCCGGGACGTCCGCTGCCGCCGACTGTTTCATCGGTGGGATGTCGGTGGACGGGGCGTGGATCTCGTTCACGACGCGCGACGCCAACATCGTTCCGTCGACCACGTCGGCGGTCGTGCGGTGCTACGTGCGCCGGGTGGACCAGGAGTGGACCGAGCTCATCTCCGTCGGCGAGACGGGCCAGATCCTCGACCAGGTCTCCGAGGAGCCCGTCGTCGCGGGCGACGGACGCTTCGTCTGTTTCCGCACCGCGGACCCCGACGGCGCGATCGGCGACGGCAACCTCGTGCAGGACGTCCTGATCCGCGATCGGGGCTTCGGAACGCGGTCGGCGGGCGGGACGTACTGCGTCTCGACGCCGAACTCATCAGGCGTCCCGGCCGAGCTCTCGGTCTTCGGGACGAACAAGCTCGTGGACCAGCAGCTGATCCTCCGCGCGGAGTTCCTGCCGGCCGGGTCGCTCGGCTACTTCCTGTTCTCGGAGACCCCGGGCGACGTGCTCGGCTTCGGGAACGGCCAGGGGCGGCTGTGCCTCGGCGGCCAGATCTTCCGCCTGTCGAACTTCATCCAGTCGTCCGGCACGGGCGGCGAGGTCACGCTGCCGCTGCCCTTCGCCCAGCTCCCGCCCGCGGCGACGCTGTCGGTCGGCGACACGTGGAACTTCCAGTACTGGTTCCGCGACGCCGTCGCCGGACAGGCGACGTCGAACACCTCGTCGGCCGTCTGCGTGCCGCTGTACTGAGGCTCTGAAGGACCCGCGTCGAATCAGCGAACGGTCGCTTCGACGGCGTTCGTGAAGTTCGACGTGGGCCCGTCCCGGTACCACATCTGGAAGTACCAGACGTCTCCCGGCGCGAGCACGACGTTCGGTCCCGTCGCGACCGGGACGGCCTGCAGGTCGACGGTCGTCTCGATCCACCCGCCCGGGCCCGAGCTCGCAACCAGATCGATGAAGCGTCCGGTGCTCGGTCCGGGCGCGAGGCACAGGTTGCCCCGGCTTCCGCCCGGCGTGGGGAGGTACGCCGATCCCGAGGAGCCGACGAGGTAGCCGAACGCGTTCGTGGGCAGGTGCTGGGCGACGAGCTGCATCGTCGTCGAGCCCGGCCCACCGGGCTGGTAGGCGCCCAGTCGGCCCGGCACGTACGTGAAGTTGATGACCGCCGGGTTGCAGTACGGAACGCCCACCTCGCTGGCGTCCACGACGAGCGTTCCGTCCGCGTCCGACGCGAGGTCCCAGACCGTGATCTCGATGTTTCGCTGGTTGTCGTCTCGATCGACGGTGGCTACGGCGACGCGGCCGTCGTCGAAGCCGATCGCAGTGTCGCTCAGGTACCCCGCGGGGAACTCGCGCGAGCGAAGGAAGTCCGTGCGACTCCACGTGTCGGTCGCGGCGTCGAAGTCGAAGACGGACGATCCGCCGGTGTAGGGCGAGGTCGTCGAGATCGCGAGGCGGTCCCCGTCGAGCGCGAGCGAGGAACCGAAGCCGCGCAGCGAAGGCGACGTTCCGTCGGGCGGGGGGATCGGCTCGGTGATCGTGTGCGCGACGCTCCAGGCGTCCGTCGCCTGGTCGTAGCGGTACTCGAGCACCGTTCCACCTCCGTCCGAGCCGTAGAAGAAGCGCTCACCGGCCCCCGTCATGCTGTGCCGGTCGAGGTAGAAGTCGCCGCCCGGGAACGGATCTCGCGAGTGCTCCGCGTACAGCCCCGTCACAGGGTCGGCCCGCAGGAAGATGATCTCGCGCGACGCGCGCTGGCTGACGAACAGCCAGTCGTCTTGGGTCCACATCACGGTCGGACCGATGCTGAAGACCGGTCCTCCCGGAGTCAGGATCTGGAACGGCTCGAGTGCGCCGCTCGGGTTGCGCTTCCAGATCTCCAGGTCGAAGGCGCCGACGGCAAAGAGCAGGTCGCCCTCCGCGTGAACGACCCAGCCCACGTTGAAGCCGCCCTGGTGAAGGACCGTGTCCTCCAGCACGAACAGCCCGGAGGCATCGCGCGAGTACACCTGCGTCGACGACGGACCGAACTGCGGACTTCCGACGTAGATCCGCCCCTGGTCGTAGTGCACCGAGTGGAACGTCGTCCCGATGGACTGGACCTGGATCGACTGCAGGTGGCTCCAGCGGTCCTGCGCCGGATCGCGCTCGTAGATCGTCACGCCGCGTCCGAAGCCCCCGAGCTCGGTGTGGCCGGCAACGATCAGGTCGCCGTCGACGTCGATCGTGTCGATCAGGTGCGCGTAGTACTGCGTGCCTTCGACCCAGACCGACTGATCGATCGCCTGCGGGAGTGCGGCGGCGAAGGCGGAAGAGCCCGTCAGGCAGACGACGGCGAGGGGAAGGGACGTGACGCGCATGGCGGGAGGGTCCCCTGGGGACCGCGGGAAGGGGCGTCGGGCTGTGTGAACCGCCTGGGAGATCCACGTACGGCGAGATTCGTCACGTGGACCCTGCGATTCGCGGTCCGGCTCTAGGGTAGGAGAAACCAGGTGATCCCGCGACGCGGGCGGGATCCAGCCTGCCATCGGCCTCCCTACCCCTTCCCAGGCTCGGCCATGCTCCGTCACGCATCACTCTTCGCGCCCGCCGCCGCACTCCTCTCGCTGGCATCCGCCGACGTGCTGGTCGTCGGAGAATCCGGGACATACCCGTCGATCCAGGCCGCGATCGACGCAGCGGCGCCGGGAGACACCGTGCTCGTTCGCGCGCTCGCCGACATCGAGGGCCGCTACGACGGGTTCGTCATCGACGGGAAGCCGATCACGATCCGGGGGCAAGGCCGTCCATTCGTCCTGACGGGGGCGGCGACCGTCCGCAACATCGGCCCGGGGGAGGTCGTCATCCTCGATGGGCTCGACCTGAACCGGAAGACGTTTCCGCGAACCCAGATTCCGTCCAGCGACACGTCGGGGCCGGGCCTTGCCGTGGAGTCCTCGCAGGGAACGGTGCGCGTGGTGCGCTCTTCGATGGAGGGCTCGTTCGCCGACCGCATGTGGGCAGGTCTGCAGCTGACCGCCGCGCTCGACGTGACGCTCGACGAATGCGAGGTCATCGGCGCCCTGGCGCCGACGCTCGAGGAGCAGGGCGGGGCGGCGCTCCAGTCCGTCTCGTCGCGCGTCTCGGTCTACCGCTCGACGATCGTGGGCGGCAAGGGCGACTCCGGCACCGGCTCGTTCGAAGCCGAGGGGTCGGACGGCGGAACCGGCCTCGTCCTCCTCAGCCGCAGCGTCGCCTGGCTCGCCGATTCGACCGTGCGCGGCGGCGAAGGCGGCGATGCGGACTGCGACATCTACGTCTGCGACGATTACCCCGGCGACGGCGGGACGGGGATGATCGTCCAGCCGGGGTCGATCGCCTTCGAGTCGCGCTCGACGTTCGAGGGTGGTGCCGGCGGAACGACCGGGTTCAACAGCTTTACAGCGGACGGCGTCGAAGGCGCTGCGACGGTAGGTTCGTACGCGTCGGACCCGAACACGCACGTCGAGGTCGACGTCGATGTCGGACACGTTCGCGACGACGGCGTGAACGCGCCCAGCGTCAGGGTCACCGCGTACGGCACTCCCGGGGAATCGGCGCGCGTCGCGATCGCGCGCGGCGGCGGATTCCGTTTCTTCGGGGCGTCCCGCGGCGTGCTGCAGGTCAGCGACTACGCCTCGACGCCGGCGTTCGTTCCGCTCGGGACGATTCCGCCCTCGGGCTTCGTGACCCAGGACGTGGTTCTCCCGAGCGTGGCCGCCGACGCGTCGAGTCCGCTCTTCCTGCAGGTCGCCGTCGATGGGAGCGCGGGACCGTCCGACTTCCGGCTGTCCTCGCCGATCACCGTCGCCGTCGACGGTGCGGACGTTCCGTCGAACTTCGATCGGACGCGCGTCTTCGTCGACGCCGACGCGACGCCCGGCGGCGACGCGTCCAGCTGGTCCGAGGCGAGCCCGTCGATCGAAGCGGCGCTCGCCGAGCTCCCGTGGGGCCGCTCGACCGAGGTGTGGCTGCGCCAGGGGACCTACGTGATGGCGTCTCAGGTGGGGCCGCTGCTGCCCTCAGGGACGCGATTGATCGGCGGCTTCGGCGGCGGCGAGTCGTCGGCCGACCAGGCCGACCCGCGCTCGCACCCGACGACGATCGACGGCGATCGACTCGGGAACGGCTCCGCGACGACCGGCGATTCGTGGACGTTCTTCCGCGTGGGCGACCGCGGCCTGGAGATCCAGGCCGAGGATGTCGAGATCCGCGGACTGCGCTTCACGGGAGCCCACGATCCGTTTTCGCCGATCAAGGGCGCTGCAATCGTGGTCTACGGTGACGCTCTCGTCGAGGAGTGCGCTTTCGAGGACAACGCCGCGACCCCCCTGCGGCTGGAGCGCGGCGACCTTTCGGTGCGTCGCACCGAGTTCATCGGGAACTGGGGACGCGACGGCGGCGCCGTCTCGGCGTGGACCTTGCCCGAGCTGGAGGGCCAGGCGACGCTCGACATCGAGTCGTGCGTCTTCAACGGCAACGGCTCACTCGTGAATCGCGGCGGAGCCCTGTTCGCGAATCGGATCGCATCGATCCGCGTCGACGGGTCGACCTTCCACGCGAACGATGCGAACAACAGCGCCGGTGCTCTCTTCACCCTCAACGTCGAGAGCGTCTGGTTCACGAATAACGTGGTGTTCGCCAACTCGGCCGTGCCGAACTTCGCGCAGGAGATCACGAATCAGCTTCGGCTCCAGAACGCGCAGTCGATCGTCTTCCAGTACAACTCGGTCGAAGAGCTGCGCTTCCTCTGGAACGTCAACGGGAACGTGATCGGAGATCCGCAGTTCGTCGATCGTCTCGGAGCGAATGGAGTCGCGGGAGACGCGGACGACGATCTGCGGCTCGGCCCCGGATCGCACGCGATCGACGCGGGGAACTCGCTCTACCTGCGTCCCTGGGCGCTCCTCGACGTCGCCGGTGAGCCGCGGCGGCGGGACGATCCGAGCGTCGCGGACACGGGCGTCGGTGCCGCGCCGGTCGTCGACATGGGGGCGTACGAGCGCTGACCCGGATCAGGTCCACTCCATCCACTGCGCGGCGACGGAGCGGCAGAGCGCGTCGTCGTCGCGGTCGAAGCGCTCGAGCGCCTCGAACAGCTTGATCGTGTGGACCGACTCGCTCGAGGCGGCGTGATCCATCAGCTTGGTCCACGTCGGCGGAGTGGCGCGCACGTGCGTTCGCGGCTCGTACGGCGCGCCGTACGCTGCGAACATCGCGACGACGGCCCGGTCGGCGTGCGCGACGAGGATCGCCGCATCGTCGTCGGCCACGGCACGCAGCAGGAGATCGACGGCCGCGGGCGCGGTGACGGTGTGCAGCATCCAGATGCGGTGCCGCTCCTGGACGAGCATCTCCAGGAACCCCGCCGCGGCCTCGCGAACGAGCGCGTCGAGTTGGGCGCGCGCGTGCGACGGGTCGATCTCGCGGAGCGGCGGCGCGACGGGCCTGCGAACGAGTCGCTCCGTGACGCCGAAGAAGTCGACGTCCTCGGTCTCGTCGAGCCAGGGGTGCTCGACGCGATCGAGGGGATTCCTCTCCGCATCCTCGCGCGTCGGGATCTCGATGTACGCACTCGCCCAGTAGGCGAGCGCCGTTGCGAGCTCGGCGCGGCGGTGGGGAGTGTCGACCCGGCCGAGCGCGCGCGCCGCATGACCCGCGCGGACGAGCCCGTGGAACGCTCCGGCAGTGAGCCCCGGCGCGAGTCGCGGCGCCCACCTCGCGACGACGGCAGCCCAGTCTCCCTCGACGAGCGCGGCGCGGAAGAGGTCGAGCCAGTCCCCGTAGCGATCCGGGTCGCCAATCGCGCTTTCCACGTCGTCGATCGGCTCGACGCGAGGGATCGGACCGCGATAGCCCTTCGCGCCCGCGATCCAGGAGTCCGCAATGCCCTCCGTTCGGCCGAGGTGCTCGAGCGCCTCGGCCGCCATCGGGTAGTGGTTCGCGCCCGCGCCGGCGCGCTCGGGGAGCACGGCGGCGTTCGCCTCGAACACCGCGTCGACGCGCGATCGCTGCGTCGGGCGCGCGTGAGCCCGCGTCCCGCTCGCCGCGAGCAAGGCACCGCCGGCCGCGAGGAATGCGCGCCTGTCGAGGTCGAGGGAGCCCTGCATGGGCGTCACTACGCCCCGCGCTCGCCAGCGCGAGCGCGGAGGCGTGTCAAACTGGTGTCACGACGGATCGCAGCCGAGGACCTCGACGAGAGCGAGCGCGGCTTCCGCGACCGCTCCGTAGAAGCCACCCGCTTCGACGATCCGCGCGAGCGGTGCCGCGGACCACGCGAGGTGCTGGGCCGCGATCTCGTCCGCGATCGCCGGAGCGCTCGACTCGGACGCGGCCCACAGAAGCAGCAGGCTCCCGAGGTGATCGGGCGCCGCGCTG
>JBCCSK010000031.1:0-25953 GCA_039200205.1 Planctomycetota bacterium | reverse complement strand
CGATCGACCTGCGCCTTGCGCCGAAGGAACTGGCGACTCGGGCCGGCGGGGATCCCGAACCAGTCCTCGCCCGCAGGCACGTCCTTCGAGACGCCGGACTTCGCCGCGAGTCGCGCGCGCGCGCCGATGCGCAGGTGACCGGCGACGCCGACCTGGCCGGCGAGGATCGCGCCGTCCTCGACGATCGTCGACCCGGCGATCCCGACCTGCGCGAGGATCATGCAGTGCTTGCCGATCTGGACGTTGTGGCCGAGCTGCACGAGGTTGTCGATCTTCGTTCCCGCGCCAACCCGGGTCGACCCGAAGCGCGCGCAGTCGATCGTGACGTTCGCGCCGATCTCGACGTCGTCCTCGATCACGACGTTGCCCACCTGCGGGATCTTGGTCCAGCCGCCGTTCTCGGGGCGGAACCCGAGCCCGTCGGCTCCGAGCACCGTCCCCGAGTGAAGGATGCAGCGCTCGCCCACGATCGTGTTCGGGTACATCACGACGTTCGCGTGCACGACGGTGTCGGCGCCGATCCGCGAGCCGGCTCCGACGCGCACGCCCGCGTGCAGCGTGGCGCCGCTCTCGACCCGCGCCCCGGGACCGATCGAAACGTGCGGTCCGATGCGCGCGCCCGCGGCGACGGTCGCGGTCCCATCGACGACGGCGCTCGGCGCGGCGCCTTCCGGCAGCGGCGTCGCCGGCGGCGCGAACGCGAGGACGACCTCGGTGAAGGCGCGCTCGGGATCCTCGCAGCGTAGGAGCGCGAGATCCCCTCGGTCGAACTCGAGGCTCCGGGCCACGACGACGGCGCTCGCGCGGGTCGTGCCGAGCCGCGCCGCGTACTTGGGCTGGGCGAGGAACGAGATCGTGCCGGGCTCGGCGTCGTCCAGGCCCGCAGGACCGGTCACGACGAGCGACCCGTCGCCTTCCACCTCGGCGCCGCACAGCGCGGCGAGCTCTTCGAGCGTCCTGGACGTCATTTCGCTTCCGTCGGCCCGCGCAGGGCCGCGCGGCGCCGCCCCTCGGGGCGCAGGGGAGCGTGACGAGACCCGCGGGCCAAGTCAACTCGCAGCAGGCTCAGCGCAGCGTCAGGGTGAACGCGAAGGTCTGCCGCTCGTCCTCGTCCTCGAAGACGACGGGGAAGCCGAAGCTGAACGTCACCGGGAACGGCTCGATCAGGCCCAGGGCGATGCCGACCGAGACCCGGGCCTCGTCGAGGTCCAGCGAGTAGGCCTCGGGGTCGAGAACGCCTGCGTCCACGAAGAGCGAGGCGCGGAAGAGCTCACGTCGACGGCTCGTCCCCGGGACCTCCTGGGTGTAGAGCGGGAATCGATACTCGAGAGTCGAGCGCAGGTAGGTCTCACCACC
Organism: Planctomycetota bacterium; assembly: GCA_039200205.1. Classification (GTDB taxonomy): domain Bacteria; phylum Planctomycetota; class UBA1135; order UBA1135; genus Saltatorellus. Next base: position 24,597 of record JBCCSK010000031.1, on the reverse strand, counting down.
GAGCGGGTACTCGCCCTCGTAGGGGCCGACGCCGCGGAACCGGAAGCCGCGGCCGAAACGTGCGCCCCCGAAGAAGAACCTCTCTCCGTAGTTGACCGTGCCGAGGTCGTCTCCGACCGGGACCGCGACGCCGCCGCCGAGCCCGAGGTAGATACCGGGCGCCGCCGTGAAGAGGTCGTCCGACAGGTGCACGTACTTGTCGAGGGAGACCTCGGACTTCCAGAGGTTGCTGTCGCTGCCGAGAACCTCCGCGTAGTACGTGTTCAGCCAGCGCGCGGACCAGCCCGAGCGCGGCAGACGGCGGTTGTCGAGGCGGTTCGCGCTGATCGAGGCGGTCAGTCCGAAGAAGCTCTCGTCCCCCTCGGAGTCGATGAGGGTCCGCGGCAGTCGAACGCCCTGGTCGAGGTCGTCCGTGCCGATCTCCTGCGCACGCAGGCCGAAGCTGGCCTGAACGTCGCCCTGCCCGAACGCGCGGGTGACGGCGAGGCGCGCGAAGCGCCGGTTCTCGTCGTGCGAGCGGAAGATCCGGTCGCGCTCCTGGACCTCGACGAGCATCCCGATCGGATCGAAGTAGCGGCGAAAGACGTCGGGGTGCGAGTAGAAGACCCGCCAGTAGCTGACCTCCGAGCCCGGCGACAGGTCGATGCCGAACGTCTCGCCGTCGCCGGTGAACGCTTCCTTGCGATACACCTCGCCGAACGTGCTCCAGAGGCTGCTCGGATAGCGCTGCGCGTCGAAGTTGTTGATCTGCAGCGAGATGATGCCGACGAGTCCCTGGTCACTCGCGATGCCGCCCGAGAGGTTGGCGTTGATCGTGCGCCCCTCCTGGACGGAGACGACCGCGTCGACGAGGTCGGGCTCGCCCTCCACGGGCCGGTAGACGAGCGAGGGCGGCGGGTGCGTGCCCTGCGCGTAGGGGTCGTCGAAGAAGCCGGTCGCCCGGACGCGCCGGAGTCCGTCGCGCATCTTCTTGGCATCGACGCGCTCCCCCTCCAGCTGCGCGAACCGCCGCCGAACCACGTGGTCCTTCGTGTTGTCGTTGCCGGCAACCTCGAAGAAGCGCAGAGTGAACTTCCGCCCCTCCTGGACGCGATACGTCACACGGACACGCTTGCGCTCGTAGTCCTGGAGCACCTGCGGCTCGAGGAAGTTCCAGCCCGCGGTTCGGCTCGGGTCGTCGAAGCTCGCCGAGTCGATGTGGCCTTCCTCGCCGTAGCGGTCGTTGAGCGTCTGCGCGTCGAGGGCGACGCGCGCGCGCTCGAAGGGCTCGCCGGGGAGGAGAGCGAGCATCGACATCAGCTCCTCCTCGGGGATCGAGAGCTCGGCCTCGCGGTATTCGACCTGGAGCGGCGCCCCTGGAATGGTCTCGACGAGCTCCTTGTCGAACGCCTTGATCCGCACCGAGTCGACGAAGTACTGCTCGCCCTCGTCGATCTCGAACTGCACGTGGACGCCGCCGCGGTCTTCGGTGAACTCGAGCTCGTACGAGACGACGACGTCGAGGTAGCCGCGGTCGCGGTACACCTGGGCGATCGCGACGAGGTCGCCCTCGAGCGCCTCCTCGACGAACCGATGCCCCCACCAGGCGAAGAGCCCGCGCCCCTTGGTCTGGACCTGCGCGTACTTCTTGATGCCCGTCCGCCAGACGAGGATCCCCTGGTTCGGGAGTGAGTCGTTCCCCTTGATGTCGACGCTCTTGACGTAGACCTTCGGGCCCTCGCGGATCTCGAAGATGATCTCGCGGTAGCGCACGCCCTCGCCCCCGAGGCGCGGTTCGACCTCGACGAAGTAGTACCCCTGGCGCAGGTACGCCTCGCGAATGCGCTCGGAGATGCTCTCCGCCTCGCTGACGTAGACCTCGACGCGATCGTCGAGGAGAGCCCACTCGCGAAGCTGCTCGACGTCGAACTTCGTGTTCCCGACGAAGCGCGGGTCGAGGTCGACGGGCGCCTCGATGAACTTCAGCCGAACGATGACGCCGCCTTCGACCTCTTCGAAGGCCTGCCCGCCCTGCTCGACGAGGATCTTGTACTCGGCGTAGAGCCGGTGCAGAGCGTTCGTCGTCGACTCGGGGATCGGTTGACCGCGCCGATAGCCGAGCAGTGCGGCAACGCGTTCGGGATCGTGCGCGACGAGCCCCTCGATCACGATGTCGACGACGATCGGTCGCTCGGTCAGGAGCGGCGGAGCGACGATCTGCTGCTGGGGCCTCTCCTGTGCGGCAGAGGATGCCGCCAGCGCGACTGCAACCGCGAGGAGGTGAGCGAGGAGAAGGGCGAAGCGCACGGGGAAAACGTCGTGGCGCGCTGCGAGCGCGACCGCAGCGGCTGCCGCCGCGCGAGCCCGGAAGAGTACAGCCCGGGCCCCGCGGGAAGCTACAGCCCTGTGATCGGCTCGGCCATGGACGGCTCGAGGTTGGAGAACCGCAGCATCGAACCCTGGAAATGGAGCTCGACCTTCCCCGTCGCGCCATTTCGGTGCTTGACGACTAGGACCTCCGCCTTGCCCTTGTTCTCGTCCGTCGGGAAGTAGTACTCGGGTCGGTAGAGCATCGCGACCACGTCGGCGTCCTGCTCGATCGAGCCCGATTCGCGAAGGTCGGACAGCTGAGGTCGCTTCTCCTCGCGAGACTCGACGCTCCGCGAGAGCTGGGCAAGCGTGATCAAAGGGACCTCCAGCTCACGCGCGAGCTCCTTCAGCGACCGAGAGATCACGCTGATCTCCTGCTGGCGGCTCTCGGCCTTCGCGGACAGGAGCTGCAGGTAGTCGATGACGATCATGTGGAGGCCGTGCTCGGCCTTGATGCGGCGCGCGCGGCTCCGCAGCGCCATGATCGACAGTCCGGGCGTGTCGTCGATGAACAGCCGCGCCCCCTGGAACTCCCCCGCCGCGACGACGAGGTCGGAGTATTCGCGGTCGTGGAGCCGACCGGCGCGCAGGCGATGCGCCTCGACCTTCGCGCGCGCGACGAGCATGCGCTGGACGATCGACGCCCGGCCCATCTCCAGGCTGAAGAACAGGACCGACGGCGCCTCGCCCAGGCAGCCCGGCACGTTCGTCACCGCATGGTCCATCAGGTTCAGGACGAACGCCGTCTTGCCCATCGCCGGGCGCGCGGCGATGACCGTCATCTCGCCGGGGTTGAAGCCACCGAGCATGTCGTCGAGCTCTGCAAAGCCGCTCGGAATGCCCGTGAACTGGTCCCTGCCGCGACGTGCTTCGAGGGAGTGGAACACGTCCTTCAGGATCGACTCGATCCCCGCTGCACTTCGACTCTCCCCGCGCGCTGCAACGCTGAAGATCGCCGACTCCGATTCGTCGATGAGGGTCTGCACCTCCTCGCGCTCGGGCGGAGTCTCCATCGCGCGCGAGATGATCTCGTTCGACGCCTCGATCAGACCGCGCAGCTTCGAGGTCTCGGCGACGAGACTCGCGTGGTGCTTGACGTGCGCGGAGGTCGAGACCGAGCTCGCGATGTCGCCCAGGTAGGAGATACCGCCGACGTCACCGAGCTTCTTCGTTGCTCGGAGAGTCGAGGCGAGCGTCACACCATCGATCGCTTGACTGCGCTCGTCGAGTCGCAGCATGCACTCGAACAGCGTGCGGTTCCTCCTGTCGAAGAAGTCGTTCGTCTTGCAGATCTCCGACACCTCGACGATGCGATCCGGCGAAAGCAGCAGTGCACCGAGCACGCACTTCTCCGCGTTGAGGTCGTGCGGCGTGATCCGCCCGCCAGAGCCGGTCATGCGCGCGGGCTCTGCCGTCCGTCGCTCGACCCTTGGTGCCTCGGCGGGATCCGTGGATCCGCGGGGAACCTCGAAGCCGTCTCCCGCGTTCGTGGAGGGAGCGACCTCGGCACGCGCGCCGCCGATCCCGTTCGTCGCCGGGTCCGACATCGGCTCCGCGCCGAGCGACAGCGCTTCGTCCGGCGGGATCTCGACGACCTCTTCGTCGTCCGAATCCTCGTCAATCGGCCCGTCGGGCTCCGGGTTCCAGCCGTCTTCGGCATCCCAGCTCCCGTCGTCGACGCCGCCCTCTTCGGAGCTCGACCACTCGGACGCATCGAATCCGCTCCCTGCGAACGCGTCCACGTGGTCGGGACTCCGCCCTTCGCCGTCTTCGTGTTCGTCGTCTTCGCCGTCTTGCACGTCGTGTCCCCCCGAGCCGATTCGCGCGATGCGCCCCTCGCTATCAGACGACGATGCGGCGCCGTCCGCACGCGAGGTTACCGATTCGAGCGCACGCCGACGATGCCGCGACGACGCTGAATCCAAGCGCCGGATGCCGCTGGTCCCGAAGTGCTAGGCGCGTCGTCGTCAGAGGACGCCCCGGAGACGAGGCGCGTCGTCGTCAGAGGACGCCCCGGAGATGAGGCGCGTCGTCGTCGGAGGACGCCCCAGAGAGATCGCCAGGGCTTGGACAGCAATCACTGCCCAAGCCCTGGCGGTGGAGCATGGCCCAGGCGCCGCTCGGAAGGCGCCCGGCCGTGCGAAGGACCCGATTCCGCTCAGGCGGGCGCGCCGTCGCCGGTCTCGGCGGGCACGCCTTCCGCGGCAGCGGCCTCGGCCTCGATGGCCGCCTCGGCGGCCGCCTCGGCCTCGAGGGCTTCCTTCGACTTGCCTTCGGCCTCGACGCGCAGGCGGATCTCGCCGAACTCGTCGTCGCGGACGTGCACCTTGACCCGGTGCTCACCGACGGTCTTGATCGGGGCGTCCAGGCGGACGTCCTTCTCGCCGAAGGTCGCCCCGGCGGCACCCGCGAGCTCGGCCACGCGCGCTGCGTTCACCGAGCCGTAGAGGTTCCCGTTCGGGTCCGCCTTCATCGTGACCTCCAGGTCGATCGCCTCGAGCTTCTCGACGAGCTCGGCGATCTCCTTCAGTCGCTGTTCCTCGGCGGCCCGCACCTTGGCGGCCCGACGGGCGATCTGGCGCTTCGCGTCCTCGGTCGCGGGGACACCGAGCTTCTTCGGGAACAGGTAGTTCCGCGCATAGCCCGGCTTGACCTTGACCACGTCACCGACGAGGCCGAGGTGCTTGACGCTCTGCTGTAGCAGGACTTCGACATCACGCATCGTTCCGTTCTCCTTTGTGCCTTTGGCGATCAGCCGATGAAGGGGAGAAGCCCGACGTGACGGGCGCGCTTGATGGCCGTCTTGAGCTCCTTCTGGCACTGCGTGCAGAAGCCCGTCCGGCGGCGCGAGAGGATCTGACCCTGCGGGGTCAGGAACTTCTCGAGGTACTCGGTGTCCTTGTAGTCGATCTTCGGATCGTCACAGTTCGTCGATCCGATGACGGTGCGTACGCGTCGCTTCATGGCTCAGCCCTCCGTGCTCCCGGAACCCGACGCCGAACCGGCCGGCTCGGCGCTCGAATCGTCGTCCTCGGCCTTGGCCTCGGGCGCATCGCCCGCGTCCTCGCCGTCCTCGGAGTTCTCTTCGTCCTCGTCCTCGGGGATCTCGATCGCGTCGTCCTCCGGGGGAGCCGGGACGACGTAGTCGGCGCCTTCCTCCTCGGCGGCGAGCTTGCGCTCGTCCTCGGGGACCTCGTCGACGCGCACCATGAGGTAGCGCAGGACGCGCTCGTTCAGCTCGAAGTCGCGCAGGAAGCCGGGGATGCTGTCCCCGTCGATCCGGTGGTACGCGAGGTAGTAGGTCGCGCGGTTCTTGCGGCGAATCGGATAGGCGAGCCTGCGCTCGTCCCAGCGCCGGCACGTCTCGACCTCACCGCCGTACTTGGTGATGGTGTCGGTGACGATCGCCTTCGCCTTCTTCCAGTCCTGGCGCACGACGTCGTTGTCGAGCAGGACCATGGTCTCGTAGATCTGGGTCAAGTCTTCTTCTCCTGGTGGTGACGTCGCGCGCGATCAGGCGTCGCGCTGGTTCCAGCGGCTGTGGAACCGCGTCATGACGTCTGAGAAGCTGTCCCCGCCGAGCCAGGCGTCGATCGCCTCGGTCGCTTCCGCGATCGATACGTCGATCTCGACCTGATCCGAAGGTGAGAACGGACTCAGCACATGACGCGCCGCGTCGGTGCCTGCGCGACCGATCCCGACTCGCAGCCGGGGAAACTGGTCGGTCGCCAGACGGTGGATGATGGATCGCATTCCGTTCTGCCCGCCGTGTCCGCCGTGCGGGCGGAGACGGAGACGTCCGACGTCGAGGTCCATGTCGTCGTAGACGACGAGGATGGACGTCGGGTCGGGGGCCGGACGAGAGCCGATGGCCGAAGGCTCGCCGTCGGCCGCGACCGGTTCGGGCGCGGCGGGGATCTCACCCCGCGCTGCGAGCCAGCGCGCGACCGGCGCGACGATGTCGCCGGATCGGTTCATGAAGGTACCGGGCTTCAGGAGGAACGCCGGTCCGCCGTTCGCGGAGACGCGCGCCCAGTCGAAGCCGCGGGGTCCCGTCCAGTCGTCGAGGCGAGACGGTCCGCGAAAGAGCACGCTCCGTTCCTCGGCGAGCCGATCGAGCACGGCGAACCCGACGTTGTGTCGTGTCCCGTCGTATTCGGGGCCCGGATTGCCGAGGCCGACGACGAGATGAGACATCGCTGGGGGCCGCGACGAAGGATCCGGGGAGCGGAGCAGCGTCCCGGCAGGGCCGGAACGGCGAGAGAAGGTAGCGGGGCGATCCGGCGGCGGAAAGCCCCGCTCGGACTATTCGGCGCCGCCCTCGGCCGGCGCTGCCCCTTCGGGCCCCTCGGCGCCCTCCTCGCCCTCGACGGGCGCCGGAGCCGACTCCTTGAGCTCGGTGATGACCGCGATGTCGACCGCGGGGTCGATGACGAGCTCGATGCCCTCGGGCGTCTCGACGTCGGCCGACCGGATGTGCGTGCCGGGCTCCAGGCCGTCGACCATCACGTTGATCGAGTCGGGGATCAGCGACGGGATGCACGAGATCGTGATCTCGTTCAGGTCGTGCGTGAGGATGCCGGCGGGGTTGCCGACGAACCGGAGCGGAACCTGGGACTCCGTCTTCTGGCCGCGGACGACGCGCTTGAACTCGACGTGGAGGAGGCGGTCGCCGAAGGCGTCCCACTGGAGCTCGCGCACGATCGCCGACTCGGTCTTGCCGTCGATCTGGAGGTCGAACAAGTGGGCGTGGGCGCGGCGGGCATCGTGAAACGAGGCCTCTTCGAAGTGCAGGTCGACGTGCGGATGATCCGCGTCGGCCTGGAGGCTGGCGACCATGCGCCCCAGGGCGCGGAGCTGTCGGGAAGAGCGGCTGCCCGTCTTGTGGCGGACGGCGCAGTCGAGCTTGGCGTCGGTCATCGGGGAGTCTCCTGGATGGTTCGTCGCGACCCCGAATGGCCGCGCACAGGAATTCGGCCGACGAGGCTAGCGGAGGCGGCCCGAGAGGGCGGCGCCGGGCCCGGAGAAATCGCCTATTCGAAGAGCGAGCTGACCGACTCGGAGTGGTGGATGCTCTGGATCGTCTGGGCGATCAGGGGCGCGACGCTGCAGATCTTGAGCTTCTTCGGCTGGCGCTCGCCGCTGGGGATCGAGTCGGTGGCGAGGATCGCGTCGACCGGAGCCGCATCGAGCCGGTCGACCGCGGGCCCGCAGAAGACCGCGTGCGTCACGGCGATCACGATCGCCCGCGCCCCCTTGGCGCGGAGCACCGACGCCGCCTGGGTGATGGAGCCGCCGGTCGAGATGAGGTCGTCGACCAGGACGCAGTTCCGCCCTTCCACCTCGCCGATCACGTGCTCGATCGTGGTCTCCGAGCCGGAGATCCGCCGCTTGTCGACGATCGCGAGGTCGGCGTGGAGGCGCTTGGCGTACGCGCGCGCCATCTTCGTCCCCCCCACGTCCGGCGTCACGACGACGGGATCCTCGATCCCCATCGCGCTGACCTCGTCGAGGAGGACGGGTCGCGCGTAGAGGTGGTCGACGGGGATGTCGTAGAAGCCCTGGATCTGGGCCGCGTGCATGTCGAGCGTGACGAGCCGCTCGGCGCCGCTCGCGACGAGCGTGTTCGCGACGACCTTCGCGCTGATCGGGACCCGCCCCTCGTCCTTGCGGTCCTTCCGCGCGTAGCCGTAGTACGGCATGACGGCGGTGATGCGGCCCGCGCTCGCGCGGCGCAGCGTGTCGAGCAGGAGGAGCAGCTCGATCCAATTCTCGTTCACCGGCGGGGAGGTCGGCTGCAGGACGAACACGTCCCGCCCGCGGATGTCCTCCTCGAGCTTGATGTCGACCTCGCCGTCGGTGAAGCGGCCGACGCGGGCCTTGGCGAGGGGCTGCTCGAGACAGTCCGAGATCGCACTGGCCAGCTTCGGGTGGGCGTTGCCCGCGATCAGTGTGATGTCGCCGTAGGCACTCGTCATGACTGTCGCCCGCGTCCGCCGGCGTCGTCCTAGGGGTGAGCTCGAACTGGGGGGGGAAACGAACCGGTGCCGCGGTGCACCGCGCGCGTCCGGTTCGATGGTCGGAAGCACCCGGCCTCCGCGATCAGCGGGGGGGGTCGAGGCGACGGGCCGGAAGGCCGACCCAGGTCTCGCCCTCCCCCATCTTGGCCGATCGCGTCAAAACCGCACCGGCGCCGGTGGTCGCTTCGGCGGGGATCTCGTTCGGGGCGACGATGATGGTCCCGCTGCCGATGAAGGCGCGGTCACCGACGACGCTCGGATGCTTCGCCTTGCCGTCGTAGTTGGCGAAGATCGTCCCCGCACCGATGTTCGCGCGGGCGCCGACGACCGTGTCGCCGAGGTAGGAGAGGTGCTTGGCCTTCGACCCGGCGCCGAGGCGCGAGTTCTTCATCTCGGTGAAGTTCCCGACCTGCGCGCCGTCCTCCAGGACCGCGCCCGTTCGAAGGTGCGTGAAGGGCCCGACCTCGCATCCGGAGCCGATCCGGACGCCGCCGCGCAGGACCGTGCAGGGCAGGATCTCGGTGTCTCCCCCGATCTCGACGCCGTGGTCGACGAACGTCGTCGCCGGGTCGACGATCCGGACGCCGTTCGCCATGTGCTGCTCGAGGATCCGCATCTGGACCTGCCAGCGGACGTCGGCGAGCTGCGCGAGGTCGTTGACGCCCTGCGCCTCGGACGCGTCGTCGAGCACGACCGGCGTCACGCGCCGACCGTCGCCGGCGGCGATGCCGGCGAGGTCGGTGATGTAGAACTCCCCCTGGGCGTTGTCGTCGCGAAGTCGCGCGAGGTCGTCGTCGAGGGTCTCGCGCGCGAAGCAGTAGACGCCGAGGTTGATCTCATCGATCAGCCTCTCGTGGGGTGCCGCGTCCTTCTGCTCGACGATGCGCTCGAAGGTCTGGTCCTCGCCGCGGACGATGCGTCCGTAGCCGAACGGCTGGTCGACGACGGCGGTCAAGATGGAGACCGCGCCGCCGGCTCCGTTCTTCTGGGCCTCGACGAGGGATGCGAGGCTCTCGGCGCTGAGCAGCGGCATATCGCCGTAGGTGACGACGACGCGCTCGGCGTCGCCGATCGCGGGCGCCGCGACCTTGAGCGCGTGACCCGTCCCGAGCTGGGGCTCCTGGACGACGAACTCCACGTCGACGCCGGACACCTCCGCGCGCGCCGCCGCCTCGACCTCCGCGGCCCCGTGGCCAATGACGACGATGATCCGGTCGGGCTCCAGGCCGAGGGTCGCCTCGATCACCCAGCCGAGCATCGACCGCCCGCAGAGCTCGTGGAGCACCTTGGGACGCTCGCTCTTCATCCGCGTCCCCTTTCCGGCAGCGAGCAGGACGACGGTCGTTCCACTGGTCATGGCAGGTGTCGCGCCGGGCGGCCGCCGCGGGCTTGTCGGTGGGAATCTCGGCTGCGACGCTCGCCGGACGCGACGACCGCGAACGCGCGCGTCCGCGCCGGGGCCGACATGATGCGCGCCGTCAAAACGACGTCAAGGCGCGGGGCTCCATTCGCGGAGTTGGCCCTCCCCGCGCACTCCCGCTACCGTCCCCCGCCCATGGCCAGCCCTCTCGACGCGAAGCGCCGCCTGTCGCTCCTCGCGGGCTGGGCCGCGGACCGCCGCGTCCCAACCTTCCTGCGCGGCACGGTGTACCGCAGCTATGCGGCGCTCACCGGCGCCGACCTCACCGAGATGCGCGGTCGCACGCGCGACTTCGGCAGCCTCGGAGCCTTCTTCGTGCGTCGACTCGCCGAGGGGGCGCGCGTCGTCGAATCGGACCCGGGGCTCCTGCCCTCGCCCGTCGACGCGCTCGTCCAGGCCTCGTCGCCCGTCGACGCGGACGGCGCGGTCGTGGAGGCCAAGGGACGCACCTACCCCGTGCGCGACCTCCTGGCCGGCGTCCTCGACGACGTCGACCTCGTGGGCGGACACCAGTTCACGCTCTACCTCGGCCCGCGGGATTACCACCGGATCCACTCGCCGCTCGACGCCGACCTCGTCGAGTCGCGCCACGTCGCCGGCGAGCGGTACAGCGTGCAGCCGCGCGTGCTCGCGAAGCGCCGCGTCCTCCCGATCAACGAGCGCGTCGCGTGCCGGCTGGAGTCGGAGCACGGCCCGTTCGCGATGGTGCTCGTCGGGGCCGTGGTCGTCGGCCGCATCCGGGTCGTCGGAGTCGAGTCGCTCCACCGCGGCGCGGTCTCTCCGCCGCTCCACTTCGACCGGGGCGCCGAGTTCGGGCGCTTCGAGATGGGCTCGACGGTCGTCCTCGTCACGCCAGCCGGATTCCTCGAGCCGCTCGCCGAGCCTGGGAGCACGGTCCGCATGGGCCAGGCGATCGCTCGGATCCCGGGCAATGAGCAGCGATGAGCCTCGCCGTCGTCCCCGATCTCTGTCGACTCACCGCGGCGGTGGTCCTCCACGACGCCGACGCCCTGGCCGCATTCGCGCGGCGCCACGGGCACGAGTCCAGCTCGGCGGCCCTCCGCGAGGCGCTGCTGCAGTGCCACCTGTTCTGCGGCTTTCCCCGCACCATCGCCGCGCTCGACGCACTGCGGTCGGCGGGCCTCGTCCTCGACGGTCCGGCGGACGAGGATCACGAGCCGGCGCGAGGCGCGGCGCTGTTCGATCGGATCTACGGCGAATCCGCGGACGACGTCCGCGCGCACCTGGGCCGGCTCGATCCGACGTTCGCGACCTGGGTCGCCGAGCACGCCTACGGGCGCGTCCTGTCGCGCCCGGCACTCGACGCCGCGGCGCGCGAGCTCCTCGCCGTCGCCGCGCTCGCCGCGACGGGTCACGAGCGACAGCTCGCGAGCCACGTGCGCGGCGCCATCCGCTGCGGCGCGAGCCAGGGCGACGTCCACGCGGCGCTCACCGCCGTCGAGGACGCGCTCGGGCCCGAACGGCTCGAGCGCGCGCGAGCGGTCGCAGAGCGCTTCGCTCGATCCGATTGAGCGGCGACGGCCCGCCCTTCAGCGGCGCGGCACCCGCTCGCCCCGGAGCTCGGCGGCCCTCAGCACCATCGGCTGCGCCGAGCGGACGCGGACCGCTGCGTCGACGTATGCGGGCTCGCTGTAGAGCGTCGGGAAGTCCAGCTTCTGCCCCCCCACGGCGAGCCGCTTCAGCCGCCACGCCCCGAGCTCCAGCTCGACGACCGTCGACTCGAAGTCGGTGAACCCGGCGAACGTCCGCTCGTGGAACGTCGGCGGCAGATCTCCGTCGCCGTCGATCGCGTGATCGACGAGCGCGCGGAGATCCCCGGTTCCGAACCACGCCCGCGACTGGAAGGTCCGGCTCGCGAGGAGGAGGTGAAACCCTCGTACCGACACCACGACGACGTGGCCGTCGGGTCGGTGATCCCCCGGGACGAGCTCGAGCCGGATGGCGATCGGCTGGTCGACGCGCAGCGGCTCGACGAGCGGCAGCACCGGACCGAGGTCGCGTGCGACGAGCTCGGATCGGCTCTCGAGTCCGCGCTGGAGCGCCAGGCCAGAGGGTGTGAGGTCCCAGAGGCGCGCCGTCCACGCACCGCTTCGCGCCGAGCCGACGGGCAGCCCGCGCGTTGGGTCTCCGAACGAGACACGCGCGCCGTCGTCGGCGAAATGCCAGAGCAGCCGCACGTTTCGCCCGACGTCCGTCTGGTTCGGAACCCCGTACGCCGACTCGAACCGTGGCGCGGGCTTCGCAGCGCGAGCTTCGGGTGCGGCGATCTCGCCGGTCGACGCCGCGGCATCCCGAGCGTCGGAACGGCGGCGAACGCGCTCCTCGAGGTCGGCCGCGAGAACGTCCTTCGACGGCTGATCCTCCAGGCGGATCCGAGCGCGCGCATCGCGCGGCCGCCCCTCGGCGGCGAGGAACGCCGCGGCAGCGAGCTGCTCCTCGGGCGTGAGCGCAGCCGCGTCGAGGAGACCGGCGAAGCGGAGGATGTCGTCGGTCTCCATCAGCGCCTCCGGACGGTCGTCGTCGCGGAGCTGGTCGGGGCGAAGCACGACGCGGATCGGCGAGCGCTGCCGCGGCCGAAGCGTGAACCCCGAGCGCTCCACGTCCTCGTCCGCGTCGAGGCGGCCGAGACGGGGAATCCGCTCGAACGTCAGCTCGACCGTACGGCCGTCCACCGCCGCGATGCCGAGCGCGGCCCGCTCGAGAACCGCCTCGAGCAGCTCGGTCTCGCGAATGCGCGCCTCGAGAACATCGAAGGTCGAGCCCCGCCAACGATCCTCGAGCGCGGCCCGGTAGAGCCCCTTGACCCGACCGTACTGGCGCGCGGCCAGGAGCATCGCCGCGTCCCCCTCGAGGGCGCTGAGGCCGCTGCGTGCGAGGGTCTCGCGGCGCCGTCGCTCGCTCCTCTCGAGCTCCTCCAGCGCGTCGTCGACGAGCGATTCGTAGCCCTCCAGGAACGCCGCAGGGACCTGAGCGTGGACGAGTTCCAGCGACGCTTCCTTGGCGTCGATCGCCGCGCGCAGGCGCTCGGCAGCCGTGGTGGGCCCTTTGATCTCGCCGGCGTCGATCTCCTCGGCGAGCCGTCGCGTCTCGACTTCGACGAAATCCCGGGCGTCGCTGATCGCCTTCACAGCACGCCCCTCGACCATCGAGCGGTCGCTCTGCACGTCGGAGTCGACCGCCCGCGCCACGAAGCGACGGTCGTCGTCGTCGAGCCCGCGGAGATCGGGGGAGCCGAGCTCGAGCCACCCGAGAGGTGAGTCGGGCTCGAGCAGCTCGAGCGCATCCTGCCAGCGATTGTCAGCGACCAGCGCGTCGAGCCGATCGCGCACCTCGGTCCGGTACGCCGACTGGAGCGACCGCACCGCGACCCGGCGCGCCTCGTCGCGCGCGGCGCGAATCTCGGTCTGGCGCGCGCGACGCCAGCGCTCCGCGCCGAGACGGACGCGCCCCTCGGGCAGCTCGGCGACGGCCGCGAAGCCCGTGCGCTGGCGAAGGCGCGCTTCGAGGTCGACGCCGGACAGCCGCTCGGCCGACTCGAACTCGTGTCCGGCGAGGGCCGCGTCGACCTCGGCGTCCGCGGCGGCGAGGGCCGTCTGGACCTCGCGCTCGAGGTCGCCCTTGATGCGCACGACCAGCTCGCTCGCCAGGTAGCGCGCGGACTCGGGGAGCGACAGCACCGCCGGCGCGTCGAGCTCCGCGAGGGCGAGCGCATGGGCGAGCTGGCCCCCGTCGTAGGCGAGCTCGATCTCGTGGAGCTCCGGCCAGTCGCCCAGCTCGGCCTCGCGCTCGACGACGATCGGTTCGGGGCGCTCCTGCCACGGCCGCGCGGTCATGGCCCAGGTCGCGCCGACGGCCGCCAAGAGCGACGCAGCGCCGACCGCGCGCTGGAACCACGCGGGTCGTCGCGACGCGTAGCGGTCGAGGCGGCTGCCCCGGACGTCGAGCCGTCGGCGCTCACGCAAGTGCTCTATGTCGGCGACGAGCTGCCACGGCTCCTGGTAGCGCTGCTCGGGATCGCGCGTGAGGCACTTTCGCAGGAGGAGCGAGAAGCCCTTGGACAGCGACGGCGTGAACGCGCGCGGGTCGACGACCGGTTCGTAGAGGACCCGCGAGAGGATCTCCGCGACGCCCCCCTCGTCGTCCTCCGAGTAGAACGGCGGACGGCCGCAGGCGGCGTGGTACATCGTGGCGCCGACCGACCAGATGTCGCTCCGGATGTCGGCCTGGCTCGGGTCGCGCGCCTGCTCGGGGCTCACGTAGTGCGGAGTTCCTAGCGTCGATCCAGTGCGCGTGATCGACGGGTCGTTCTGACTCATCGCCAGGCCGAGGTCGACGAGCCTCGCACGCCCCCGGCCGTCGATCAGGACGTTCGCAGGCTTGATGTCCCTGTGGACGACACCGACCTCGTGGGCGTGCTGGAGCGCGTCGCAGAGCGGGCTGAAGAGCCGCAGGATCTCGCGCTCGGTCAGCGAGCCGCGCTCCGCGATCCGACGGCTCAGCGGCACGCCCTCGACGAGCTCCATGGCGTACCACCAGAGCCCGTCGACCTGCCCCATGTCGATCGCAGAGATGATGCTCGGATGGGCGAGCTTCGCGGCGAGTCGCGCCTCTCTCTGGAGCCGGCGGACGGCGCGACCGTTCGTGATTAGCTCCCGGTGGAGCACCTTGAGGGCGACGGCGCGATCGACCGCCTGCTGCCGCGCGCGGTAGACGACGCCCGTCGCACCGCGGCCGACGATGCCGACGATCTGGTAGCCGGCGATCTCGGGAACCTCGGGCTCGTCGCTCACGTCTTCGGCGTCGTCAGCGCCACCCACCTGACCGACGCCGGCGAGGAAAGCCGCAACCTCGGACGGATCGAGCTCGACGAGCGGCTCGTCCTCCGCCGAGGCGCCGCGCAGCGGCTCGGCTTCGCGTCCGCGTGGGGCGTCGGAGGGAGCGGGCTCGGCCATGGACGCGATCAGGGGCGCTCGGCCTGCTCGGTGTCGCTCGAGCCTGCACCGTCCTCGGCGCGGCGCTTGGTCGTCCCGATGTCGTACTTGTCGAGCTTGCGCTGCAGCGCGAAGCGGCTGATACCGAGCGCCTCCGCAGCGCGGCTCTTGTTGCCGCTGGCCTGCGCGAGCGCCGCCTCGATCGATCGACGCTCCAGGTCCGCGACGGCCGTCCGGATGTCCCCGGATTCGATCACCTTCGCGGCGGCGTTGCCCTTGCCGTCTCGCCCGCGACCCTCTCGGACGGATTCGGAGAGGTGCTCGACGCGCACGTCGTTCTCGGCGACGACGAGCAGACGACGCATCTCGTTCTCGAGCTCGCGCACGTTGCCGGGCCAGTCGTGGCCGCAGAGGGCGGCGAGGACGTCGTGCGGCAGCGCGGGGACCTCCCGGCCGGCCTCGCGCGCTGCGCGGAGCAGCAGGTGATCGGCGAGCAGCGGAATGTCGTCGCGACGCTCGCGGAGCGGAGGGAGGTCGACCGACAGGACGGCGATCCGGTAGTAGAGGTCCTCCCGGAACGTCCCTTCACGGACCATCTCCTCGAGGTTCCGGTGGCTCGCGGCGAGGATCCGCACGTCGACCTTCACGACGCGGTCGGAGCCGAGCACGCGGAACTCGCCCTCCTGCAGGACGCGCAGGAGCTTCTTCTGCATCTCCGCGCTCATGTCCCCGATCTCGTCGAGGAACAGCGTCCCACCGTCGGCCTGCTCGAGCAGGCCCTTCTTCGACTTGTACGCGCCCGTGAACGCGCCGCGGACGTGGCCGAAAAGCTCGGATTCGAGCAGGGTGTCCGGCAGGGCGGCGCAGTTCTCGGAGACGAACGGACGCTCCTTGCGGGCGCCGTTGCGGTGGATCGCCCGCGCGATCAGCTCCTTGCCGGTTCCGCTCTCCCCCTGGACCAGCACGGGCAGATCCGACTCGACGATGCGGTCGAGCGAGCGGAAGACGGCGTTCATCGCGTCCGACGCCCCGACCATCTGCCCGTAGTCGTAGCGGCTCCGCTCGCGATCGAGCTCCCGCCGCACGACGGCAAGCTCGTTGCCCTGGTCGCGGACCTTGCGCCCGAGCTGCTGGTTCAGGCGCTCGACCTGCTTCTGCGAGGCCTCGAGCCGGCCGTTCTGCTCGCGCAGCGACGCGACGAGCCGGGCGTTCCGCAGCGCGCAGGCGGCCTGGGCGCTGAACAGCTCCATCAGCTCGAGGTCGTCCGCGCCGAACGCGCCGTACTGGAGGCGGTTGTCGACGTAGAGGACGCCGATCACGCGGCCGTCGACCGAGATCGGAAGGCACATGACGGAGCGGAGGCGGAGCTCCTCGACGCTCGCCATCCCCTCGAAGCGATCGTCCTGTCCGGCGTCGACCGAGAGGACCGGCTTGGCGTCCTCGACGGCGCGCCCGGCGATCCCCATCGACAGCCGCGAGCGCGGAACGACGATGTCGCTGTGGTCGAAGCTGCGCGCGACGCTGACGGTCATCTTCGTCACGTCCGGTCCCGAGCCGTTCTGCTCCGCCTCGCCCCGCTCGTCCTCCAGGAGGATGAACCCGCGCTCGCCGCCGACGAGTGCGACCGCGGAGTCGACGATCAGCCGGAGCAGGCGGACGAGGTCGACCTCGCTGTTCAGCTCGCGCGTGATCTTGGCGAAGACGCGCAGGTTCTCGCGCTCGCGACGGGCCTCTCCCGTCATCGTCGCGAGGCCGGCATCGTTGCCCGCAACCATCGTCGCGTCCTCCGGCTCGAGGACCATCTCGACGCCGCCGATCGTGATCGTGTCCCCCACCTGGACGAGCCTGCGCGTGACCCGCTCGCCGTTGACGAGGGTCCCGTTCGCCGACCCGAGGTCGATGATCCAGGACTCGCCCTCGCTGGTCTCGAGGCGGGTGTGGTGACGCGAAACGCGCGAGCTCTGGAGCCGCACGTCGTTGTCGAGTGCGCGTCCGATCGTGACGACGGGCTGCGTGAGCTCGAGGTCGGCGCGGACGCCTTCCTCGATGACGGTCAGTTTCATGGGTGGGGGACGCGCGTCTCCGTCAGGTGACGCGCCAGAGACATCATCGGGGCGAGGACAGCGCAGGCCGCAGCGATTGCTGCCCAGGCTCGGGGGAAGTGGCCGGGACTGCGTGCGATAGCGCACGGCGATTCCGCGGTTCCCTACCGAACGTTCGGAATTCGCACACTCAGCCGATCGAAATCCCCTAAGGCACTGCTGCATATGGATTTGCAGCAATCCAGGACAACGGCTACCGTCGAGACATGACCGAGTCCGAGCGCTGGTACGAGGACGGCCTCCCCTTCTCTTGCACGGGCTGCGGCAACTGCTGCAAGCGCCACGGCGACGCGACGCACGTCTACGTCCGCGAGGAGGAGGTCCTCGCGATCGCGGAGTTCCTGGGGCGCGACCCCGCCGCCTTCCTGCGCGAGGAGCTCGTCGTCGAGGACGGCTGGATCACGCTCCGCCCCGACCTCGAGCAGTGCCCGTACCTGACCGAGGACGCGCGCTGTGGGATCTACCCGGTGCGGCCGGTCCAATGCCGGACGTGGCCCTTCTGGGACGTGAACCTCCAGTCCGAGGTCTGGCGCCGCGAGGTCAACGGCGTCTGCCCCGGGTCGCGCAGCGGAAGGCTCCACGACGCGGACACGATCGACGCGATCGCCGACGCGACGGAGGACTGGTACGAGGGCCGGCTCGACGCGTGGCCCGGCCTGGAGCCCGGCGGGGCCGGTCAGCTGCCGGAGTAGTTCGGCCTGCGCTTCTCGGCGAAGGCCGCGAGCGCCTCCAGGCGATCCTGGGTGGGAAGGACGCGCTCGTAGCAGCGCGCCTCGATCTCGAGGCCTTCGCCAATGGGCGCCTCCGTCCCGCGGTCGATCGCCTCCTTGGCGGCGCGCACGGCCACGGGGCCGTTCGCAGCGATCGTCCCGGCCAGCTCGCGCGCGGCGTCGTCCAGCTCGGCGCGCGGGACCACGCGGTTGACGAGCGCGATGCGCTCCGCCTCCCGGGCGTCGATCCGGCGCCCGGTCAGGATCAGGTCCTTCGCGCGGCTCGCGCCGATGAGACGCGGGAGCCGCTGCGTGCCGCCGGCGCCGGGGATGATCGCGAGCGTCGTCTCCGTGAGCCCGAAGGTCGCCTCCTCCGCGGCGATCCGCAGGTCGCACGCCAGCATCAGCTCGGCTCCCCCGCCGAACGCGAAGCCCTGGACGACGGCGACGGTCGGCTGCGGCATCGCGGCCACGTCGTCCATCAGCCCGCGAATGTTCCGGACGAATTCCGGCACGCGCTCGGCCGGCATCGTCTTGCGCTCCTTCAGGTCGGCGCCGGCGCAGAACGCCCGGTCCCCGGCCCCCGCGATGAGGATGCACCGGATCGAGAGATCCTCACGGAGCTCCTCGAGCAGCGTCCGGAAGCGCCGGAGCGTCGGGAAGGAGAGGCAGTTCATCACCTCGGGCCTCTCGATCCGGAGCCGGACGAGCTCCCCGTCGCGCTCGACGGAGACGAGCTCGGGCTGATCGGGGACGTCGGCGGGGAAGTCGTGGGCGACGGAGCGGGTCTCGGGCATCGGATGGGGCTGGTCTCGGTCGTGCTTGCGCGATCGCGCGCGGCGACGAGGATAGACCGGCCCTCCGGACGCGACCGTCCCCATCCCCCGGATCCCTCAAGCGAAACGCCCCCCATGCTCGGCCTCACCAAGATCACCGCCGCCCTCTGCGCGTCCGCCGCGACGCTCCTCGCCGTCGCCGTCCAGGAGGACGAGCTCGGCTACCAGGACACGCCGGTCCTCCCGGGGTCGAAGTGGCACGTCCACGACGGCCTCCGCCCGCAGCCGCGAGTCGTCTCGCCGGGCGAGGGCACCGCCCCGCCGAGCGATGCGATCGTGCTGTTCGACGGATCGGGCACCGACGCCTGGACGGGGGGACCGTGGACCGTCGCGGACGGCGCGATGACCGTCAACGGCACCGGCGGAATCCAGACGAAGGAGTCGTTCGGGGACTGCCAGCTGCACCTGGAGTGGCGCGCCCCCACCTACGAAGGCGACGAGGACCCGCGGAGCCAAGGGCGCGGGAACTCCGGCGTGTTCTTCTTCGGTCGCTACGAGGTCCAGATCCTCGACTGCTTCGAGAACGAGACGTACCCCGACGGCATGACGGCCGCGCTCTACGGCCAGGAGCCACCGATGGTCAACGCCTGCCGGCCGGCCGGCGAGTGGCAGACCTACGACATCTGCTTCAAGGCCCCGAGGTTCGGCTCGGACGGGAAGCTCCAGTTCCCTGCGGTCGTGACCATGTTCCACAACGGCGTCTGCGTCCACCACGCGCGGGCGATGATCGGCGCGACGCGGCACCGTGACGTCGCGACCTACGGCACCCACGAGGCGAGGGGACCGATCTCCATCCAGGACCACTCGAACCCGGTGTCGTTCCGCAACATCTGGGTGCGCCCGCTGGAGCGCGCCCAGTAGCGTCAGAGTCTGTAGCGCTAGAGGTACCGTCCGTCGACGTCCCGCTCGGAGGCCGTGCCCTCGCGCGTGTCCGGGTCGACCTCCTTCGGAACGTGACGCTCGATGCGGGCGGCGCGGCGACGAACGGCGCGCTCGAACGATGCCTGTGCGCGCCGCGCCAGCTCGGCCCTCTCGAAGTAGGCGTCGAGGAGGGCGCGGGCGAACGCGTCGCGGACCGCGGGCGGCGCTGACGCGACGAGAGCCGCCACGTCCTTCTCGAACCAGCGACGGCGGGGACGCCTCTCGCGCCGCGCCCTTCCGAGGTCGAGCAGGCAGAGCGCTCCGTCCTGATCGCGCAGGACGAGGTGCTGCAGGTAGAGGTCGCGGTGGTACCAGCCGGCGCAGTGGAGGCGTGCGGCGAGCGCGGCCGCGCGTGCCGCTTCGGTGCGAGCTCGCAGCGGAGGATCGCCGTCGGCCAGGATCGCCTGGCGCAGGGACGCCCGGTGCGGGACGAGCTCCATCGCCAAGAGCGAGAGACCGCGGCGTCGGCTGTGCGCGTGCAGAACGGGAGCCGGAACGGGGAACCCCGCCGACGCGAGCCCCGTCAGGGCGTCGAACTCACGGCCCGCCGGGGTTCGCTCCGCCAGCCCGTGTAGTCGGTCGTAGAGCCTCTCGCGACCGACGTCGCCGTGGATCCGCTTGACCACGAAGCGCGCGTCCGGCTGCGGCCAGGGGAAGGTGGTGCGCCCGGGCACGGCGCGCCACGACTCGTCCGGAGACACGTCGAAGAGCGCGGCGACGTCGGCGATCGCCCGGCCGCCGGGCTCCGCTTCGACGACGCGGACGTCGTCCGCGCTGTCGCCAGTCTCGATCCCGCCCTTCATCGAGGGCATCCGATCCACACGGCGCGCCGAGGTCAACCGGCTGCGGCCCGAGGCACGCCAGCGATTTTGCGAACTAGGGGTTTCACGGGCCGCACGAGGTGGATCGAATGACTCCATCGCGGCCCCCGCGGCGTTCTCGCGCCGGGTACGCGTGTCGTCGTCGAAGACCTCTCCAGCTCATCCTCCATCGCCCACGGACCGAGTCCGCCGCGTCCGCCCCTTTGCGTCCATGACCACCGGTTCCGCCGTCGAGACGCACACGCAACGAGACGAGTTCAACCCCTTCCTGTCGATGCAGAGGGGGTTCGACACTGCCGCCGACCACCTGAGTCTCGAGCAGGGCGTGCGCGATGTGCTGTCCAAGCCCGACCGTGAGCTCACGGTCAACGTTCCCGTCCTCATGGACGACGGCACCGTGCGCGTGTTCACGGGTCACCGCGTCCAGCACAACACGCTGCGCGGACCCAGCAAGGGCGGCATCCGGTTCAGTCCGGACGTGAACCTCGACGAGGTCCGCGCCCTCGCCGCGTGGATGACGTGGAAGTGCTCGGTCGTCAACGTGCCCTTCGGCGGCGGCAAGGGCGGCGTGATCTGCGACCCGCGGACCATGTCCACGGGCGAGCAGGAGCGCCTCACGCGGCGCTACACCGCCGCGATCCTCGACATCCTCGGGCCCGATCGTGACGTCCCTGCGCCGGACATGAACACGAACGAGCAGACGATGGCGTGGATCATGGACACGTTCTCGATGCACGAGCGGAAGACCGCGACCGCGGTCGTCACGGGCAAGCCGCTCTCGATCGGGGGTTCGCGCGGCCGGCGGGAAGCCACCGGACGCGGCGTCATGATCAGCGCGAACGAGGCGCTGAAGATGGTCGGTCTCCGCCCCGAGGACACGCGCGTCGTCGTCCAGGGCGCGGGCAACGTCGGCGGGCTCGGCGCGATGCTCCTCCACCGCGAGGGCTACAAGATCACGTCGATCAGCGACATGTACGGCTACCTGGTCAACGACCGGGGACTCGATATGCCGGCGGTCCTGACCCACCTCGGAAAGCACCGCACGCTGGAGGGCTACGAGGACGCCGACTACGAGACCGACGGGAACGACCAGCTGGAGCTCGACTGCGAGCTGCTCGTCCCCGCCGCGACCGAGAACCAGATCACGACGGACAACGTCGATCGGATCCGCGCGCGCCTCATCGTCGAGGGCGCCAACGGACCGACGACGGCCGAGGCGTCCGAGATGCTCTCCGAGCGCGGCGTGACCGTCGTCCCGGACATCCTCGCGAACGCGGGCGGTGTCACCGTCTCGTACTTCGAGTGGGTTCAGAACCGGATGGGCTACTTCTGGACCGAGGACATCGTGAACTCGCGCCTGGAGCAGATCATGGTCCAGGCGTTCCTGGAGGTCCGACAGACCGCCGAAAAGCACGGCGTCGACCTCCGGACCGGCGCGTACATCCTCGCCATCGACCGCGTCGCGTCCGTCTACCGGATGCGGGGCCTCTTCTCCTGAGTCGTCGCGATGGCGCAGGACACGAATCAGGACCTGGGGCTCGTCGGTCTCCACCAGACCGGTCTGCGTAGCACGCCGCAGCTCGACGAGGAGTCGCCGTTCAAGACGATGATGGCGAGCTTCGACGAGGCGGCTCGTCGACTCGGCCTCGACGACCAGGACTACCGGATCCTGCGCAAGTCGGACCGCGAGATCGCGGTGTCCGTCCCCGTCCAGATGGACGACGGCTCCGTCCAGCTCTTCGACGGCTACCGGATCCAGCACAACGCCGGACTCGGTCCGTTCCTCGGGCCGCTGCGCGTCGATCGAACGCTCAAGATCAACGAGCTGCGGGCCCTCGCCGCCTGGATGACGTGGAAGTGCGCGCTGCTCGGCGTGCCCTTCGGCGGCGCCGCCGGCGGGATCGTCGCCGACCGTGAGTCTCTCTCACGCGCCGAACTGGAGCGCACGGTGCGTCGCTGGACCGCCAACCTCATCGGGGACATCGGCCCGGACCGCGACGTGCTGACGCCGGAGTTCGCGGACGACGCGGACCTCATGGCGTGGGCGCTCGACACGCTCGCCGGCCACACCGACGGTGCCGCGAACTCGGCCGTCTCCGGCAAGCCGTTCGAGATGGGCGGCAGCGCCGGTCACGAAGACGCCGTCGCGCGCGGGCTGTACGTCATCCTGCGCCTGGCCGCGTCGCACTTCGGCCTTGGCCCGAAGGGCGGCCTGTCGGTCGTCATCCAGGGCGCCGGGGTCGTCGGCGGCAACCTCGCGCGCATCCTCCACGACGAAGGGCACCGCGTCGTGGGCCTCTCGGACGTCCACACGGCGCTGTACGACGAGGACGGGCTCGACGTGCCGGAGCTCCTCAAGTACCGCTTCGCCAACGAGCGGCTGCCGGAGCGCGTCTCGGGCAACACGCGGGTCGTCGACCAGGCCGAGTTCCTGGCCCTCCCGTGCGACGTGCTCGCCCCCTGCGCCATCTCGATGGCGGTCCACTCGCGCAACGCCGAGAACGTCCGCGCGAAGATGATCCTGGAGGGCGCCCACGGCCCGGTCAGCCCACGCGCGGACAAGATCCTCGCGCGCCGCGAGATCCCCGTCGTGCCCGACATCCTCGCGAACGGCGGTGGCACGGTCGTCTCCTACTTCGAGTGGATCCAGAACCGCACCGGCTACGCCTGGATCGAGGAGGTCGTCGCCGGACGCCTCCGCCGCTACATGCGCGAGGCCTGGGAAGGCGTCCGGACGATCCAGGACGAGTACGACTGCACGCTCCGCGCCGCGACCCACATCCTCGCGGTCAAGCGTGTCTCGGAAGCCGAGACGGCGCGCGGCGTGTACGCCTGACGGCGCCGCATCGGGTCCGGGCTAGCGCGCGAGGCAGAACAGCCGCTGCTGCCCCCGCACGAGGATCCGCCCGTCCGACAGCGCCGGCGTCGACCAGACGCGACCCGCGTCTTCGAGCGTGATCGTCGCGATCGTCTCCCAGTCCGCGGCGGCGTCGACGACGCTGATCATGCCCGACATCCCCGCGACGAGCATCCGCCCGCCCGCGCCGACCGGCGACGCGTAGTACTGGTCCGACTCGCCCACGCGGCCGTCCTCGAGCTGCTCTCCGCTCGTCGCGTCGAGCGCCGTCAGGAACCCTCCGTCGCGCAGGAGGAACACGACGTCGTCGACGACGAGCGGCGTGATGACGTCGGAGAGCGCGCGGCGGTTGTCGTACGTCCACGCCACGTGCGACTCCGTGACGTCGCCCTTCCCGCCGAGGCGAATGGCGAACAGCCCGCCCTTGGCGGTCTGCGTCGAGGCGAAGTAGGCGAAGTCCGACTCGCTGAGCGCGTCGTCGCCGTCGCGGTCCCAGATGAACCAGGTCTGCTGCATCATGTCGTGGTCCCACTCGTCGCGCTCGATCATCCCGTTCCCGTTCGCGTCGTGCTCCTCGAGCGCGGCCGCGAAGTCGCCCGAGACGCGCGGCAGCCCCATCTCGCCGGAGAGCGGCATGAACGCGCTGACGAGGCACAGGTCCCCCATCACCAGCGGCACGGCCTTCGCCTGCCACGCGGAGCCGGTCACCCACCAGAGCCGCTCGCCCGTCTCGACGGAGTAGCCGGAGATCTCGTAGGAGCCCGACACGATGGCGACGGCCGGTCCCTCTTCGGGCGCGTGGATCGCGGGCGTCGAGTAGCTGTGCGCCGCGCCCTCGCGCGGCGTGCGCCAGACCTCGTCCCCGGTCTCCGCGTCGAGGCAGACGAGCGCGGAGCCGCTGTCCTGGTCGAGCTGCAGGAGGATCCTGCGCTCGTGCAGGACCGGCGACGTCGCGAGGCCGTGCGGGATGTTGAACGGTGCGCCGAGGTCGTTGTTCCACAGCTCTTCGCCGTCGAGGTCGTACGCGACCATTCCGATGTGGTGGAAGAGCGCGAAGAGGCGCTTGCCGTCGGTCGCGGGCGTCGGGGCCGCGGACGAGTTCGCACCGGGCCGCTTCCCGTCGTACTCGATCTCGCGGCGCCAGACCTCCTCGCCGCTCTCCTCGTCGAGGCTCAGCGTGACGAGGTGCGTCTCCGTCGCGCCGGTGAGAATCACGCGCCCATCGACGACGATCGGCGACGAGTACCCGGCGGGGATCTCGACGGCCCAGAGGAGAGACTCGACGGCGTCGAGCGTCTCGGGAAGCGTCCCCTCGACGAGGCCGAGGCCGTTCGGGCCGCGGAAGCGGCCCCAGTCGACGTCGACGGGCTCGGGGGACTCGGCGGACGGGACGGCAGCGAGGAAGAGTGCGGCGTGGAGCATGGCGCCGAGTGTCGGAGCCGATCGCGCCTCGCGCGAGCGCTTGCCGGAGGACTTACCGGCGCGTCACCGCGCCCGTACCGTCACGGCCGGCGAAGCGCGTTCATCCTCTCCTGGATCGCCTCGGCCTCCTCGCGCGCTCCCGATCCCGCGAGCACGTCCCGGGCGAAGCCGAGCAGCTCGAGGTCGT
>JBCCSK010000030.1:0-26498 GCA_039200205.1 Planctomycetota bacterium | reverse complement strand
CGCGAGACCGACCTCGGGACACTCGACGTCGCGCCGGGTCGGCTCCTTGCGCGTGTCGTCGACGTGGACGACGCGGCCGTCGAGAACGCGATCGTGCGCACGATGTCCTGCGAGCACGACGAGGCCGAGTCGTCCACCGACCCTAGCGGCGCGGCGGCGTTCGACCTCGCGCCGGGACCGTACGGGCTCCGCGTCGACGGCGACGCGGACGCGTCGGGAGCGTGGCAGCTCGTCCACGTCGAGTCGGGCGAGGACGCGGAGGTCCTGATCGGGAAGTCGGGGGCGGCCCTCTTCGGCGGCATCGTCCTCGCGCCCGAGGGGCCCGTGGAAGGCGTGTCGATCCGAACGCAGCGCAGCGCTCCGATGAGCAACCTGGGCTGGTCGGCCACGACGGGTCCCGACGGCCGCTTCGCGTTCCAGCCGCTGATGCCCGGCCGCTACCGCTACTGGATCTCCGAGCACCTCGTCGGGCACATCGACTTGGCGGCAGGAGAGCCTTCGGACGTCATCCTTCGCATCGACGGACGACCGCAGATCGTGGAGCTTCGGCGCGACGGCGAGCTCCTGCGCGAAGCCAAGGCGCTCCTGGTCAGCGCGCGAGGCGCGACGCCCCAGGTCTGGTATCGCTCGGAGCGCGTCGACCTCGGACGCTTCCGCACGGCTCTCCCGGAGGGCGAGCTCCTCTTCCAGGTCGACATGGAGGGCCTCGGCAACAACCAGATCGCGCTCGTGCCCGGGTCCGCGGCGGGCGGCGGTGACTACGTCCTGGATCTTCCGTCGACCGGGATCGAGGTCCGCTTCGGCCCCGAGTCCGTCCACATCCCGAACCCCGCCGCGTACTTCCTGGAGGACTTCGACGGTTCGCTGGAGTCGAGCTGGGGTCCGCGGTCCGAGGTGTACGCGGAGCCGGTCGGGAGCCATGGCGAGCGTCGCTCGGTCCGCTTCCCCTTCCTCGTACCGGGCACGTCGGTCGAGCTCCGCGGCGTCGGTGCGAACGGTGAGCGCGTGTCGCGCGACGTTCGGGTCGACGCAGGCGGCTGGACCGTCGTCCGCTGGCCCTGAAGCGGACTGAACTGGATGGGTTGAATGCGGTCTCAGCGGCAGGATCAGGCCGCCTCGCCCACGGCTCGCCGCCCACCCGCGAAGGGGTTGGGACTCAGCAGCCCCCAGTCCTGCCGCCACCCGACGACCTCTTCGTGCCTCAGGCGCCGCGTCGCGTACCCGAGGATCATCGCCGGGCTTCGCCTGTCCCGGTTCGTCCGCGGCCGCACCCAGTTTCGCCACGCCGCGTAGAGCGCGAGGTGCAGGTTGAGGAACCTGCGCCGCTTCGTGACGAGCCACGATTCGCGCCGGAGGCGGCTGAGCTTCTCACGTAGCTCGGCCTCTTCGTTGTTGATCGGAAAGAGCGGGTTCCTCTGGCCCCGAGGCAGCGTGCTCGACGTTCGGCTGTGCGCGATCGGCTTCCCCCGAAACGCCCAGTCCGCGATCGGAGCGTAGCTCGGTTTCTTGTCGGTGAAGAGCTCGACGACGCTCGCATCGGGCGCGACTCGGGCCGCCCTTCGGAGCGCGACCTTGCGCGCCGTCCGCGATCGCGTGCGTCGCGGGCCGAAGCGAACCTCGTCCTCTTCGATGGCAGCGCGGCGCGCAGGCGTCATCTTGCCCCGCGGCCGGATCGGCGCGGCGACCGCCGAGAAGTGGAATCGAGTGCGCGACTCGATCGCGACTGCGATCGTCACCGGGCGAGTCGTGCGGCGCTCCTCGAAGGTCTCGAACTCGTCGAAGTGGACCCGCAGCACGTCGCGATCACCGAGTTCGAATCGTGCGACGCGCCGCTTCAAGTTGTGGTCGAGCCAACGCGCGTTTCTCGAGATCTTGCGCGCCTTGAGCTCCAAACAGCGTCGGCTGAGCCCGACCAAACGCGCAGCACCGCGAAAGCCCGTGCCGTGGGTCAGGAGCTTGACGACCTGCGCGTTGACGTGCGGTTTGTGATCGCGGTAGTCGGCGCGAAAGGTCTGGCGCGAGAAGCCGCGGCCGCACGTCCGGCAGCGGAAGCGCGGGACCGGATGGGCGCGGCACTTGGGGTGGTAGTAGCCCTCGCGCGTGAAGAATCCGGGCGTGGGCGCCTTGAACTCAGGGCAGTAGGGGTTCGGGCAGCGCGGCGGCTGGAACATTGGTCATCCTCCTCAGAGGCCCTCGATGGGGCGTCTGAGGGAGAGACCGGTTCAGGTCGGGCGCGGTTGCAGGGGTTCAGACAGTTTCGTTTCCCGAACGCCGCATCAAAGCCATCCAGTTCAGAAGGGCACCCCGGTGCCGAGCCTCGACGGGTCAGCGGTTCTTCGCCCGCTCGATCAGCTCGGGCAGCATCTTCGCAAGCACCTCCTCGGTCGCCCAGTCCGACCGGATCACGCCCTCGTGATCGATGAGGAACACCGTCGGCCAGCCGCTGAGGTTCCACTTCGTTCCGATCGGGCCGAACGAGCTGCCGTCCACCGAGCGGTCCGTGACGATCGGCCAGTTGACACCGCGCTCTTCCGTCAGTTCTCGAACGACCTCGGGCGCCCCGTCGCACGACTGCACCCCGACGTGCAGGAACGGCGCGTCCGCGAGGCGCCGCACGCGCTCGGCCGAGGCCGGCATCTTCTCGCGGCACGGTCCGCAGTTCACGGCCCAGAACTCGAGCACGACGACCTTTCCGCGGTGGTCGGAGAGGCGGAAGTCCGTTCCGTCCAGAGTCGTTCCTTCGAGCTCCGGCACCGTCATGCCGACCTGGAGACGCTCGACCTGGAACTTCCATCCGGCAGCTTCGCGCGCCGCCCTGGTCCGGGGGAACTCCTCCACGACAGTCGTGAGCGCGTCGGCGAGCTCCTTCCCCGTCAAACGCTGCGAGCGGACGCCTGCGAACCGGAACGCCGCCTTGGCTTCGTCGCCGGGACAGGTGCCTTCGAACGCGGCTGCGAGCTCGACCGCTTGCTCGACCCCGAGCGAGCGCGTGTACCGGGGCAGGCTTCTCGCGACCCGGACGGTACGTTCGTCGGACGCGTGGTCCTCCAGCAGCGTCTCCATGGCTGCGATCGCCTCGTCGTGGTGCGGCGTCCGCACGCTCGCACCCACCGTCCAGAGCAGGAACGGGACGGCGCCGGGTGTCCCGGCGAACTCTGCGGACGCCTCGACGACGCGCGGCTTCACCTCGGCCCAGGCGCCGAGGTTGTAGTCGGGGATCTTCGCGCGCTCGGCGTCGGTCTTCGCGGCCCGGTAGCGCTCGAAGAGCTCGAGCTGGATCTTCGAGGACTCCGCTTCGAGCTCGTCGAGTCGCGCGGCCGCTCGCTCCGCGCTCGAATCGGATGTGGCGGACGGGCCGTCCTGCGGGGCGGCGCCGGAAGAGATGGCGATCGGGCCGAGAGTGAAGCAGATCGCGAGGAGCGACTGTCGGGGCATGGGATCGAGCCGGGCGACGAGCCCGGGGGAAGAGACGTTCGAGGGGTGGTTCGACGCGCCGAAGGTCCAGCGCGCGGGAGGCGGTCGTCCGCATCCAGCCGTGACTTGCCGCGCGAGTTCGAACGTGACGGGATTCCCGGGACGGGGCAGGTATGTTGGCGCCGTGAGCAAGCTCGCCCCCTCGCCCATTCAACTCCTGTCGCTCGCCGTCGCCTGCACCTTCGCGTCCATCGCCGAGGCGCAGGTCCACTACTTCCCGAGCGGCGTACCCTGGAACGGACAGGCCCACCGTGGACCGGACGCCGAGGTCGAGGGCTGGCTCTACAACCTCGGGATCACGGGCATCCGGGTGAAGCTCGACGAGGAGCATCCGACGCATCTCGTGGTCGGACACGTGTTCGACGACACGCCGGCCGACGGCGAGGTCGAGGTCGGCGACCGGATCGTCAGCGCCGGGGGAGAGCCGTTCGAGACGCCGCACGTCAACGGCTACGGCATGGACGTCTTCGGGCCGACCGGCCCGATCGAGGACTTCGCGGCGGCGCTGGAGCGCGCGTACGGTTCCAAGAAGCGCGCGCTCGAGCTGAAGCTGCTCCGGGGCGACGACGAGATCGACGTGAAGGTCGACCTCCCGCGCCGTTCGCGGAGGTTCGCCGAGTCCTTCCCCTTCGACTGCGAGCATGCCAAAGACGTGCGCGAACGCCTGCTCCAGCACCTCGTCGAGACGCAGCAGGGTGACGGCAGCTGGGGCAACCCGATCCACAATACGTTCGCGCCGCTCGCACTCCTCGGCAGCGGTGAGCGCAAGGCGCTGAACGCGGTCGAGAAGAGCGCCCGCTACCACGCGCGGAACACGAGCCCGGAGGACAGCTCCAGCCTCGTCAACTGGAAGTACATGTCCGCCGCGATCGTGATGAGCGAGTACCACCTCGCCACCGGCAAGCGCTGGGTGATCGACGAGCTCCAGGAGGTCTACGACTTCCTCTGCTCGACCCAGTACCTCGACCTCTCGCAGGTGAACCCGAAGGTGCGCGAGTCGCACCCGCACTCCTGGCCGACGAGCCCCGAGGAGCAGCACGGCGGCTGGGGCCACAACCCCGGCTTCGAGGGCTACGGGCCCATCGCGATGATCACGGCCCAGGGCGCCCTCGCCTTCGCGCTGATGGACCGCTGTGGGATCGACGTCGACGAGGAGCGCCATCGCGCGGCCTACGCCTACCTCGGGCGCGGCAACGGGCGAGACCGGCTACCTGTGGTACCTCGACGAGCTCGGTGGAGGCCCGGCGGACTGGGCGGACATGGGCCGGACCGGCGCTTCCGCGATCGCGCACTGGATGAGTCCGTTCGACGACCACGGCACCAGCGCGCGTCTTCACGCGACGCTGATGGCGCAGCACCCGGAGAGCTTCCCCGACACGCACGCGTCCCCACTGATGGGCATGGCCTACGGAGCGCTCGGTGCCTCGATCGACGAGTCGACGTTCAAGGCGGTGATGCGCGCGAACCGCTGGTGGTTCCTGCTGGCCGAGTGCCACGACGGGACGTTCGCGTACCAGCCGAACCGCGACAACACCGGCTACGGCGACGACGCGCGCCTCCTGGCGACGATCGTCACGGCGTTCATCCTGACGATCCCCGACCGCGGGCTCGTCATGACCGGACGTGAGGGGCGCTGAAGATCCACCTACACTGATCCACCTACGTTCGGACGGTTCGTGAGCGACAAGAAGAAGGACAAGAAGAAGGGCGCCAAGTCGCGCGACGGTGACGAGGTCGACGAGCTGCGGGTCGAGCTCCTCAACGCGCAGTTCGATCTGCGCAAGCAGGACTTCTCGCTCAAGATCCTGCTGACGGGAATCGACCGCAGGGCCGTCGAGGAGACGTACGACCTTCTGCACGAGTGGCTCGACGCGCGCTACATCGACGCGGACCCCTGCCCCGACCGGACGGACGAGGAGCGCGAGCGCCCGTTCATGTGGCGCTACGCGCGCATGATCCCGATGGACGGGCGCATCGGCGTTCAGCTAGACGCCTGGGCCAAGGAGCTCGTGTTCGAGCGGATCGTCGGAACCCTGGACGACGCGTGGTTCGATCTACGCCTGCGCGAGGTCGCGACGTTCACCAGGTCGCTGACGGACGACGGGAACGTGGTGCTGCGCCTCTTCTTCGATCTGACGAAGGAGCAGCTCGAGCAGCGCCTTCGTGATGCCGAAGAGGATCCGCTCAAGTCGTGGCGCGTCACCGACGCGGAGCGCCGCTACGTCGCGGGCTACGACGACGTGCGGCCGCTCTTCGACCACGCGATCGAGAGGACGGGGGCCGCCGACGCGCCCTGGATCCGGTTCGAGAACCTCGAACGCGATGCGCGAGATCTCGCCGTCGGCCGCGCCGTCCGAGATGCGATCCTCGGCGGCATCGAGCGGCGCAAGGTGCCGCAGCCACCGCCGGCCGTCCGCCTGCCCGCCCCCGCGACGAGCGTTCTCTCCGAGGCCGACCTCACGAGCAAGCTGCGCAAACCGGAGTACAAGGAGCGGCTAGCCGAACTCCAGCTGCGTCTGGCGAAGCTCGCGTCGGCCGCCGCGCAGGAGGGTCGGTCCAGCCTGCTCGTCTTCGAGGGGTGGGACGCGGCCGGCAAGGGCGGCGCGATCCGGCGACTCACGGGCGCGATGGACGCTCGCGACTACAAGGTCATTCCGATCGCCGCGCCCACCGAGGAGGAGCGGCGCCACCACTACCTCTGGCGCTTCTGGCGCCACTATCCGCGACCCGGCCAAATGGCGATCTTCGATCGGTCGTGGTACGGGCGCGTCCTCGTCGAGCGCGTCGAGGGGTTCGCGACCGAGGCCGAGTGGAGTCGCGCGTACGAGGAGATCCGCGACTTCGAAGAGATGCTGATGGAGACGGGCGCGCCGCTCGCGAAATTCTGGCTCCACATCGACGCGGACGAGCAGCTCCAGCGCTTCGAGGACCGTCAGGACACGCCGTACAAGAAGCACAAGCTGACCGACGAGGACTACCGCAACCGCAAGAAGTGGGACGACTACGTCGCGGCCGTCGACGAGATGGTCGAACGGACGAGCACGCGCGCCGCTCCCTGGCACATCGTCCCCGCGAACGACAAGCGCTTCGCCCGCGTCCGCGTGCTCGAGATCGTCTGCGACCTCCTGGAGAACGCCCTCGACTCCTGACAGGAGCGACACCCCCATGACGCATCAGATCTCACTCGAACCGCGCGGCAGGATCATCCACGTCCTCGTCCAGGGCTGGATCGACGAAGAGGCTTACGAGCACATCGTCCCGTACGTCGACGAGACGATCGACGAGTACGACATGGCGCGCGTGATGTTCGACCTCACGCGGTACGTCGGACGGGAGCCTGGATCCCACTTCGAGGACGTCGAGTTCGACCTCCCCAACTGGGCGAAGGTCGAACGGGTCGCGATCGTCGGACCCGAGCGCTTCCGGCCGCGCATGGAGTGGTTCTGCAAGCCCTTCACGACGGCGAAGCTCAGGTACTTCCTCTCGAACGAGAAGACGGAAGCCGACGAGTGGATCCACGAGGGGACTGCGTAGACGCCGCTGGCACGACGACGCGCAGAATCCCGAAAACTCCGGTCGGCGTCCGCAGTGTTGGTCGTGACGGAGAGGGCGGCACGGGCCGTCGTCTCCCCACCTCACGACTCGATTCTGCCCTCGCCATGAACGTTCGCTGTCTGCCGCTGCTCCTCGCGGCCGCTGTCCCCTCCCCCGCCCAGGACCTCGACCCGTTCGCTCGACCGGACGCCGGAGCGAGGGCGGAGCCCCTCCCGATCCGATCCAGCGCGCCCCGCGCGACGCCGCACGTCGATCGCCCGTCGACTCCGCGCTCGGCGTTGAGCCACGCCCATCCGGCCTCCCACCCGCGAGAGACAGGGGGACTCCCGACGCGCACGGTCGACCGTCTGGTCGCAGCATCCCTTCGCGACCGAGTCCACTTCGATGTCGACGTACGCGGTGACCTCTGGGCACGAGGAGCGCGCTACAAGGCCCGCGCTGGCTCGGACGGCTTCGAGTTCATCCCTGCCCTCGGGCCCCGGGTCGACCGCAACTACCCGGTGCGACTGCGGCTGGAGTCGGTCTCGCGCGACGGCGATCCCCTGCGGCTGGAACCGAGCGCGACCGTCCGCCGAGAAGGAGATCGCTTCGTCCTCGATCGTGGCCCGGTCGAGGTCCGGTACGACATCGACCTCGACTCGGTCGAGCAGTCCTTCGCGTTCGACGTTCCCGCCGGCAGCGGTGATCTCGTCCTCCGGATCGCGGTCGAGACCAACCTCGCCGTCCAGACGGACGGTAGCGGGTTCCTCCTCACGGGAGCCCACGGTGGAATGCGCTACGGCGAGGCGTTCGCGATCGACGACCGCGGAGCGTTCAGCGACGTGCCGGCCCTGTTCGACGGCAGCGCGATCGAGCTGCGCGTCGCGGGGGACGCCCTTCCCCCGGCTGGCGAGGCGCTGATCGTCGATCCCGTGCTTTCTCCGGTCCTCGTCGACGACTTCACCGAGGATCTGCGCAACCCCGACCTCGCGTACGACCGGGTGAGCGATCGCTACCTGATCGTCTACGAAGAGAACTTCTCGACGATCGACCAGGACGTGTACAGCGCGTTCGTCGATGCGACGACCTTTGCCGTGTCCGGCGCCCAGTACGTCGACATCTCGGGGACGGCCTGGTCCCGCCCGAAGGTCGCGACGGTCCAGGCGGACCGGAGCCATCTCGTCGTCGCCACGGGGCAGGACCCTGGAATGTCGAGGAACATCGTCGCCCGCTTCCGCAGCGCCGCGACCGGGATCCTGGGAAGTCCGTTCATCCTCAAGGGTGCGACGCCGACGTACTCGTGCTCGGATCCGGATGTCGGCGGAGACAACTACCCGATCTCCGGCTCCTCCCACTTCTGCGTCGTCTATAGCCGCAACAACGCGTTCGACCGGGACGTCTTCGCGATCATCTTCGACACCGCGGGGAACTTCGTCGGCCCCGAGATCGCCCTCGAGTTCACGCCCATCGTCGACAGCGGGCCGCCCTCGATCTCGCGCTCGACCGGCGACCCGAACGGCGACGCGATGTTCTGCCTCGCATGGACGCAGGCCCAGGGCGGCGCAGAGCGCGTGACGGGAGCGCAGCTCAGCTGGAACGGCTCGATGCTCCTCGGACCGTTCGACGTGGCCCCGCCCGACTTCGGCGCGGACTACTTCTCGGTGGATGTTTCGTCCCTCTCGAACGTCCTTCGCGGCCCAGGCGCTGACCAGGTCTACCTCGTGACCTGGGACGATGCACCGTCTCTGGTCACCGACGCCTTCGTAGCCATGTGCGCGGGGACGAACGTCCTGTCGACGACCGAGCTGACCCGCGCCGAGCACGGCCCCAGAGACTCCGACCAGAACGGGGTCGTGGTCGCCACCCACGCCGAGGCCTTCACTCTCGTGTATGAGGAAGCCGGGCGACTGATCGCGACGGTCGTCCAGCCCGTGGCCGAAGGACTGGGGATCCTCGAGCGTCGGATCGCCTTTCACACCGGCGCTCCCAACGACGAGGAGATCGCTGTCGCCACGGCCTTCAGCGGCGGCGGCACGAACCAGGACGGGCTGATCGCCTTCTCGGAGAACGACGGCTTCGAGGACGACATCTACACGTCGTACTTCTTCCCGGACCCGAACCGCGACGCGGCCGGCTTCCAGTACTGCGACGGCGTCGTGAACAGCACCGGCAGGCGCGGCTTCATCGCCGCCTTTGGCGACTCATCGCCCTTCTCGATCAAGACGATCGGGGCCTTCGGACTGCCGACGAACACGTTCGGCTTCTTCCTCGCGTCGGCGACGCCGAACTTCGCCCCGATGGCCGGTGGCTCCGACGGGACGCTCTGCGTCGGCGGGAGCGTGGGCCGCTTCGGCGTGTTCAACTCCGGACCGCTTGGACAGGGGTTCGTCAACGTCGACCCGCAGGCGATCCCCGGTCCGACGGGGACGAACGCGGTCGTGATCGGAGACCGCTGGAACTTCCAGAGCTGGCACCGCGACACCGCGGGCGGCTCCGCCACGTCGAACTTCACCAACGCCGTGCGGATCGTCTTCGAATGAGCGCGAGTCGACGGGGGCCCGTGGAGCGCACGCTCACGGGACCCCATCCGTCTCCAGCCCGAACCGGGCGATCTCTGCGCGGTCGAGCCAGTGGATCCCGTCGTGTCCAGCGGCCGCGGAGGTGAACGCGTAGAAGTCTGCGCCGCCCGGGAGGTGGGCCTCGAAGTGCGCGCGCAGGAGGTCGTGGTACGCGCTCTTCGACGAGACCTCCCTGCCGTCCCATCGGACGAACTCGTCGCCTCGCCACTCGCTGCCGCGCCAGTCGTGGACGCCGACTCGACCTCCTTGCTCGATGCGACGCGAGGCTCCTGCGAGGCACATGCAAACGCCCGCCGAAGCGATCATGCCGCCGGCTGGAACGACGGTCTCGAGGCCCCGTTGCCGCAGGCGCTCGAGAGCCGCGAGCGACTCCTCGGTGATCGAGCCGCCCGGCACGTCGACCAGCACGAGCGTCTCGACTCCGGGAAAGCCCTTCTCGAGCGCTTCGAACTGCGCTGGCAGGCGATGGCCGAGCCTCCCGCGCACGTATGCCCCGCCGTCCGCGAGCGTGTTCCTCTCCAGCCTCGTCGAGACGAAGGGCATCGGCCCCGCGCCGACATCGACGACAGCGAACGCGTCGTCCGTCAGGAAATCCCCGTCCAGGACGAACTCGATCCGACCGCGTTCCCCGGCCAGACGACAGACGAAGACGTTGTTCGTTCGCCCGCTCCGGTCGCGGCGGACCCGCAGCTCGGTCTCCTCGATCAGAACGATCTCGCCGTCGAGCCTCGCTCGCCCGTCCCCCGCCACGGTGAGGGTCCCGGGTCCCGTACGCGGGATCCTCAGGTCCGCCGGGCCGTCGGGACGCGGCCCGAGCCCGCTGCAGGAGGTCGCGAGCAGCGCGACCGCTAGCGCAAGGCCGAGCGGGGCAGGGGGCGGCTGACGGAGCTGCGAGCGGGCACACATCGATCGACAGGCGTGAACGGTAGCACGACGCCGCCGGGGTCCTAGATCGGCTGAGGAGGGAGCCTTGTGACACGCCGGTGACGAAGGAAGCCACTGGGAGTCCGTCCCACCTCGCCTCGGACGTCGAGTCGCGACGTTCGTGACCCCAAGAGCCTGATCGCCTCTCTCGCCATGAAGTCCCTCCTCGCACTCGGAGCCCTCGCGCTCGCCCTGCCCGTCGTTCACCTGCGGAGCACAGCCGCCGAGGCCAGTCAACGATCGATCCTCGTCAGCGGGAGCGCGGACGTGCTCGTCACGGCGGATCGGCTCGAGCTCGTCCTCGGCGTCGAGAACCACGGTGCCGACCCCGAAGAGGCACGCTCCCGAAACGCCGCCGTGATCGACGCGACCGTGCGCGCGCTGGCGGATCTCGGGCTCGACGAGAACGGCGTCCTCGCGGACCACGACTCCCTCGTTCCGTCATGGACCGGGTCGAGCCAGGCGCCGTACGAGATCGACGCGGGCTACGAGATCCTCCTCGACGACCGCTCGATCGTGATGGACGTCGTCAGCGCTGCGATCGACGCGGGCATGACGCAGATCAGCGGCGTCAACTACGCGACGAGGTCGGTCAAGAACGCGGCTGGTGTCGCCACGGTCATCGACTCGATCACGATCTCACTTCGCCTCCAGCGTCCAGGCTTCGACCCGGAGATCCTCCGGACCGAAGCGGTCGGTGCCGTCGACGCACTCGAGGAATGGCTGCAGGCCAATGGTCGAGGTGACGTGAGAGTCCGGCCGCGACAGATGAACGTCCGCTCCACCGCGAACTCGCGAGCGGACGGTCGTTTCATCGCCCGCACGCGAATCCGCATCCCGATGAACGATCCGAAGCGCGTCTCGGAGGTCGTTCTCGCGACGCTCGCTGCGGGCGCGACGCACGTTCACGGGATTCGCTACGAGACGTCGGAGCTGCGCGAGCGGCGCGACGAGGTCCGCGCCCGCGCGCTCGAGGCGGCTCGCTCGAAGGCCACGTCGATGGCGAGCGTCCTCGGTCAGAGCGTCGGGCAGCCAATCGAGATTCGTGAGAGCTCGAGCGGCTACGGCTCACGGGGTTCGAGCTGGTGGTGGGGCTGGAGCGACCAGCCCCGGATGTCGCAGAACTTCGTCGATGCGACGCGCTCGACCGGAGAGGGCGGGCCCCAGGGGACGATCCGGGTCCAGGCGAGCGTCAGCGTCACGTTCGCGCTCACGGATCAGTAGGCCACGCGCGTCGAGCCCGGGCATCTCTGCACTGCGTTTCACCGGCCGAGAGCGAGCTCGCCACCCGCGGCCAGCGTTCCTTGCTCGCGGACGTCGACGGCGTCGAGCCGCGAGGCCGCGATCGCCTCGAAGCCGACGCGCTGGACGACGCCCGCGGGGAAGGCCTGGCGGGCCCCCGGCTCGGGGATCGGTGCGAGCGCGAACGTCCCGTCGCCTCCGCGCCACAGGAGTCGCTCGGCGACGCGTGAGGCCGCAGGTCCCGCGGTGACTGCCCCCATCGCGGCACGCACGTCGACGCGCGTCTCACCGGGAACCAGGTCGAGCTCCCGGATCAGACGAAGGCCGTCTTCCCCCTCGGCCTCGCGGTCGACGAAGAGGAGGACGTAGCGTCCCGCCGCGCCCCCACGGACTTCGAACGACCCGTCCCCACGGACGCGGGCCCGCTCCGCCATCGTCCACGTCGACGCAGGCACATCCCTCGTAACGAGCTCCACGCTGAAGCGAGCGGCGTCCAAGCCCTCGAGACTGAACGACCCGCGAACGACAGTACGGGCCTGAAGAGCGCCGATGACGGGATCGAAGCGCGTCGTTCGACCCTCTGCGACGATCGCATCCGCCTGGAAGTCCCGATACGGCCGCCCCGTCGTCGACGACACCATCGCGCCCTCCGGCAGAACGGGTTCGGGAACGACGCGCACCATCCACGGGCCGGGCGTCAGGCGCGTGAAGCGAAAGGAGCCGTCGGGCTCGGTCCGGACGGTCCGCGCGACCCCGTCGCCCCGCGACGCGAGCACGACGTGGCGCTGCTGGATCGCGTCTCCGTCGAGGACGACGCCCTCGAGCGAACCACCTGCACCGAGCACGGCAGCGCCGACGTCGAGTCCGGATGCCGGGCGGTAGTCGACGGCGTCCCACTCGAACGGGGCGAAGTCGTCGTGCTCGGCGCGCACGACGACGCGGCCGCGCTCTCGGACGGTCAGCGCGAAGCGCCCGTCCGGCCCCGTCCGCGTCTCTGCGATCGGACTCGGTGTCACGAGGCTCGGGAGGCCGGCGTAGAGGGTCTTGTCGGGAGCGACGGCGCGGACGACGACGCGCGCACCCGTGGCCGGGGCGCCGTCCGCGGTCACGAACCCGGTCAGCTGCGGCAGAGGCTCGAGCGTGACGCGCGTCCGTGGCGGCAGCGCCTCCGGATCGAAGGGCCCGAGAACCGCCTCGGCGAATCCATCCGCGAGGACGTGGGCTCGGAAGCGCTTCGAGGGGACGGGGACACGGTACCGACCGTTCTCGGTCGCCTCGTTCCCCGCCTCCGTTTCGCCCTCCGAGCGAAGCTCGACGCGCGCGCCGAGAACAGGGGCCCCGGAAGGGCCTGCAACGTCGATCTCGAAGCGACCGGGCGCGGCGAGCTGCAGGACGACGTCCCGCGCACCGCCGCGGAGACCGCGAAGCTCGCCCCGCAGAACGTCGGGGTCGCGTCGGCGCACGGTGAGCGCCGTCTTCGCTCGGCTTCCGACGGTGATTCGAAAGCGCCCCGCGGAGTCCGTCGAAGTCGCCGAGGAGCCGTTGGTGAGCCATTTCGTCCACTTGCCGCGCACCATGATGTACGGGACGGGCTCGCCGTCCGGACCGAGGACGCGCCCCTCGATCAGCGTGTCGGGGTCGACCGGCCTCGCGACGACGACGACGCCCGCCGCCGTGGATCCAGCGACGACGAGAACGGGCTCCGACGCGCCCTCGACCTGCTCCGAATCGTCGTCGACGTCGACCCGGACCTCGCCCGCGACGACGCCCGTGAGACGGAAGCGGCCCGTCGCGTCCGACGTCGCCTCGACCGCGCCCAGCCGCGTGTAGGAGCCGACCTGCATGCCGCCGGTCGTCGTCGCGCGACGCTCGCGCCCGAGAACCCGGACGCGGACTCCCGGCGCGGGCTCTCCCGCAGGACCGACGACGGTTCCCTCGATCGACCCGCCCGGGTGGACGAGGACGTCTCCGAGGTCGACCGTTTCGCCGCTGCGGCCCGAGGCGTTCACCGTGTCCGCAGCGAACCCGGGCCCGACGAAGTCGATCGCCGGGCGATCGCGCTCGCCCCCGTACCAGACGCGCAGCGTCACGCGACCATCGGCACCGCACGCGACGGGCGGAACCGAGCGACTCGACGCCTTGATCCCGGAAACCGGCTCTCCGCCTGCGTCGACGAATCGAACGAGCACGTCGCCGAAGCCGGCGCCGACCACGGCGACGTTGGCGTCGGGCTCGTTCGCGGGCGCTGCCTCGGCCGGTCGGCGACCGCGGGGGAAGGTGGCCTCCGGGAGGGGTTCTTCCCCCACGACCGCGGGAGCGGACGAAGGCATCGCGACTCGAGTGTTCGGTCCCGAATCCGGTGTGCGACTCGTCGAGAACACTGACCGCAGTGCAATCACGACCAAGAACGTCGCGACGATGGCCGCTGCGATCTTCCACCCGACGCCGAGGGCGCTGACGGACGCGGCCGACCTCGCCGCCTCAGGCGTGAGAGCGAGCGGCGCGAGCGCGGCGCGCCAGGAATCTCGATCTCCGCCGTGCTGCTCGTCGAGCTTCGATCGCAGCTCGT
This sequence comes from Planctomycetota bacterium, assembly GCA_039200205.1. Lineage (GTDB taxonomy): Bacteria > Planctomycetota > UBA1135 > UBA1135 > Saltatorellus. The sequence continues at coordinate 12,176 of JBCCSK010000030.1, read as the reverse complement.
CGATGGCTCGCTTCAGCCGCGAGCGGATCGTTCCCGCGGGACGCCCCGTACGGCGTGCGATCTCAGCCGAGGAGAGCTCCTCGAAGTAGCGGAGCAGGACGATCTCGCGCGACGTCTCGTCGAGCTCCAGGAGCGCGTCGATGAGCTGCCGCTGAGCCTCGGCCCTCGCCGTGAGCTCGAACGCCGACGGAAGCGCCTCGGGCGAGGCCGCTGCGCGCTCGCGCTCGGTCCGGCGCCCCTCGCTCCGCGCCCGCTGACGCGCGACGTTCTGCACGACGCGAGCGAGCCACGGCTTTAGCGGCCCGTCCCGCTCAGGGGGTCGGCGCAGCGCAGCGGCGAACGACTCCTGGACGACGTCATCGGCCGTGGCGTCGTCGCCCACGAGACGGCGCGCGAGGGCGCGTGACCAGGCGAGGTGGGAGAGGAGGTCCTCGGAGGAGATCGTGTGCGTGGGTTCCATGCCCTGCCCATGCCGCAGGCTTCCCGAGTGTTGCGTCGGAATGGGCTCTTGCCGAGACCGGAGCCTCGGACCCGCTCGAGGCCAGGGCAGCGATCGCCACATCCTGCGCTGCCCAGGCCGTGAGCCGACCATGGTGGCGCACCCACGAACGCGGGTGGGCTGCGCAGGCAATTCTTGCCTGCGCTCTCAGTCCGGGTAGTACTGCCAGCCGCCCTTCGGCGTGTACCAGTGCGACGTCGTCGGCGTCCCGACGAAGTACATGACGCAGAACCCGCCGACCTCCTCGTCGGCGCGGTAGTGCTGGACGTAGCGGGCGACGCCGGGTCGCTCGTACGCGTAGCCGTCGAGCGACTCGGGGAATGCGCCCGTCTCGGCCTTCGCCTCGTACGCGAACGCGACGATCCGCGACGCCTCGTGCCGGACGAGGGAGTGCCGGCGGATCAGGCCAACGTGGTACGGGACGATCGCGACGCCGACGAGGATCGCTGCGATCGTCGCGGCCCTGGCGCTGAAGACGGCGAGAGCCAGCGCGAAGACGTTCCCTGCGACGACCGCGAACCAAACCCCGATCTGATCGACCTCCCCCAGCGTGTGGAACGCGGCCTGGGCGCAGAGCGCCTCCAGCGGGAGGAGGGCAAGGAGGGTCAAGGCGAGGATCTTTCGATCCGCGCGCATCGGCTTGGGAGCAGCGTCCGTCATGTGAGGGGCGGCGATCCGTACGGACACCGGCGCTCGACGTATTCTGCCCCAGTCATGCTCGCCCAGCTCCTCCTCCTCGCCTCGATCGCTGTTCCCGTGTCCCAGGACGAGGGCGTCGTCGAGACGACGTACCCCGGCGGTGCTGTTCAGGAGCGCTTCGAAGTCGACGACGAGGGGCGCAAGGAGGGCAAGTACGAGCGCTTCCGCGAGGACGGCACCGTCGAGGTCACGGCCTCCTACGAGAAGGACCGACTCCACGGGCGCTTCGCCGAGTTCGGCGAGTCGGGCGAGCTCGTGCTGGAGGCCCTCTACGGCAGCGGCGAGCGCAACGGATACTGGCGGACGTTCGAAGGCGGCGTGCGAACGCTGAACGCGACGTACAAGAACGACCTCCTGCACGGCCGCTGGGAGAGTTCCACCGCAGACGAGGCCCACGTCGTTCGCGCGAAGTACGTGCGCGGCGTGCTCGACGGCAAGTTCGAGGAGGAGCGCCCCGTCGAGAAGTGGAAGCGCAGCGCGACGTACAGGAAGGGACTCCTGGAAGGGAAGGCGAAGATCTCGATCGCCAACAAGACGGTCAGCACGCGCAAGTGGTCCAAGGGACTCCTCGTCGAGCTCGACGGTCGAGAGCCCTACCCGATGCAGCTCGACGCTCTGCGCGCGGAGCTCGCCGAGGCGCGCGTCGTCGCGGAAGCTCATCCGGCCGACCCTCTCTCGGAGGACCGCGAGTACGCGCTGATGCGGCTGAAGACCTACCGCGCGCTCTGCCGGCTCGCGTGGCGCGAGATGTCGCTGGTGCCGGAGTGGAACGACCTCTGCGACGCGGCGAGCGAGGTGTGCGAGGCGAACGGTGAACTCGACCACACGCCCGACCAGCCCGACGGCTTCGACGACGACCGCTTCCAAGAGGGCTACGAGGGCGCGAGCCACAGCAACCTCGCGAACGGAGGCCTGGCGCGCTCGGTCGACATGTACATGGACGACTCCGACCCGAGCAACATCGACCGCGTCGGGCACCGGCGCTGGTGCCTGAACCCGTCGATGCGCAAGACGGGCTTCGGCGCGTCCGGGAAGTGGGCGGCGATGTGGTCGATGGACGGGAGCGGACCGGGCGCCCGCGGGCGCAGCGCCGTGCTGTATCCGCCGGCGGGCTTCGTGCCGGTCGACCTGTTCGGGCCACGGCACGCGTGGAGCATCCAGCTCCTGACGGGGAAGTCGCCCGCGAGTGACGACGACATCCAGGTCGAGATCGTGACGCTCGACGAGCACTACCAGCCGAGTAGCGCGCCGCTGGAGCTCGACTACTGCGCAAAGGGTGGCGGCACCTACGGCGGCGGCCCCTGCGTGATCTTCCGGCCTGTGGGCCTCGTGGTCCGGCCTGGCGCGCGGTACGGCGCGAAGGTCAGCTTCGACGGCGGCAAGTCGATCGCGTTCGACTACCTGGTCGAGTTCGTCGCCGTTCCGAAGAACGAAGGCCAGCGCTGACGCAAGGTCGGTGGGCTGGACCGAACCCCGCCGGTCACTGGAACGTCACGCCCGCGGCCGTCGTGAAGTTCGAGACCACGCTGCCGCCCGCCACGTCGCGGTGCCAGGCCTGGAAGAACCAGGTCGAGCCAGCGACCGCTTGAACGCTCCCGGTCGGCTGCGGGATGGCCGTCAGGTCGATCGGAAGGCAGAACGAGCCTGCGGGCCCCGCGCTCAGGACCTCACCCGGACCGTTGAATCGTCCGATCTCGCCCATCAGGCAGAGCCGGCCCACCGAGCCCGGAACCGGGAACGTCGCTCCGTTCATCTGGCTCGTGAGGAAGTAGCCGAAGACGTTCGACGGCAGCGCGTTCGCCTGAAGCGTCACGCGGTTGCGCACCACGTCGACGTCTCCGACGAGCTCGAGCCGCCCCGGGACGCCGGTGGAATTCGGAGTCGCGGGGCCGCACGGAGCCGTCCCGCCGATCGAGCCGAGGGCGAGGTTCTCGAAGAGCCCGACTCCGCGCTCCTCGGGCGCGACGAGCACTTCGACGTCGCCGTCGCAGTCGAGATCGCCGGCGGCGGCCGCGAGAACTCGGCTCCCGAACACCAGCAGTGTCTGCGTCGGCCAAGCGCTCGGGCCCTGGGGATTCTCCAGCCAGACCGTGCCGTTGAGGGACGCGACGCTTCCGAGGAGGAGGTCGGTGTCTCCGTCCTCGTCCAGGTCTGCACCCTGCAGCTCGCCGTCGGGATCGACGATCGACGCGATCCGCGTCGCGGCCGGAGAGAACGCTCCCCCGCCCAGGTTCCGGATCCACTCGGCGAAGTCGCTCGGGGTCGACTCGCGCAACAGCACGAGATCGACCAGCGTGTCGCCGTCGACGTCGACGAGCGCGAACTCCGGCAGTACGCGCGAGGCCCCCGGGGCCGCCAAGAGCGACCTGGGTCCAAAGGCTCCGCCGCCCAGGCCGCGAATCAGCGAGACGGCCGTCGTCGGTCCTTCCTCCGTCGCGACGACGTCGAGCGTCCCGTCGAGGTCGATGTCGGCGAGCTCCAGCGTTCCTGCGCCCAGGGGCAGGTCCGCGATCGCCGTCGGAGCGGCGAAGGAGCCATCGCCGGGGTTCTGCGCCCAGGAGATCCGTCCCTCCGTGCCAAACCGCGCGAGCACGACCGCGTCCTGATCACCGTCACCGTCCACGTCGCCGAACTGAAGGTCGACGGCGCGGTCCCCCGCGAACGGAACCTCGGCGCTGGAGCCGAGCGTGAAGCCACCGAGACTCTCGTACCACAGCAGCGGTTCGTCGTCGTTCGGGATCGGCGCGAGGTCGGGATCGCCGTCCCCGTCGAGGTCGGCGGCACGCAGAGCCGACGCTCCACCTGCCGGCCCCACGGCCTGGGCCGAGGGCGCCAGGAGCTCACCCTCGCCGGCGTTCTCGATGAAGCTGAACTGGCCGACAGAGCGCCTCGCACCGACGACGTCGAGATCCGCGTCTCCGTCCGCGTCGATCAGGACGATCGCGTCCGTCTCCGTCGTCGGCGAAACGGGAGTCCGCGCTTCGAACGGGGAGAACGGGGCCGAGGCGTCACCGCGCAGCCAGTACGTCAGATCCGGATTCTGTGCCGCAATGTCGACGACTCCGTCCTGGTCGAGGTCGACGACCTGGATGCGCCAGAAGCCGACGCCCGCGCTGATCCCACGCACGCCGCTGAAGACCCCGCCGCCCAGGTTCTCGACCCACTGCAGGCGCCGGTCGCCGGGGGTCAGCGCCCACACGACGTCGAGGTCTCCGTCGCTGTCGACGTCGACCGGCACGAGGTCGCCGATCGACCCGCCCCCCGGGATCGCGACCGTCGGCGCGGCGAACTGTCCGGTCCCGTCGTTCTCGTAGATGTGGGCGCGATTGATCGCGGGACCGGCCGCGAGCAAATCGAGATCGCCGTCGAGGTCGAAGTCGCCGAGCTCGAGGTCGAGGAACGTCCCGAGCGATCCGTTCCACGGCAGGGACATGACCGAAGTGCGTGGGAGGACCCCGTCGTTCCGAATCACGTACAGCTCGCGATCCTCGGCGTGGTTCACGATCGTGTCGTCGTCGCCGTCTCCGTCGACGTCGCCAAACGTCACGGTGCCGCCCGGAGTCAGCGACTGGGTCAAGCGCACGCGTGGAGCGAAGGCGAGACCGCCGAGGTTGAGCTGAACGAACGTGCCGCCCGCGTTGAACGACGACGGTCCGTCCGTGGACGTCACGACGTCGAGCCATCCGTCGTCGTCGATGTCCTGGAGCTCGATGCTCAAGCCGAAGCTGCTCCGCGCGTCCGCGACCGTCGCGAGCGGCATCGGGGAGGCCGTCGTCCCGTCGCCGAGATTCGCGAGCAGGACGGCCTCGCCGTTCTCGCTGAGCGCCACCACGTCAGGATCCCCGTCCCCGTCGAGGTCGCCCGCCGCGACGACCGTAGGCCCGGGACTCAGCGTCGTCACCGGACCGCCGCCGAGCGCACGGGCCGCGTCGAATGCACCGCCGCCGACGCCTCGGTACAGAACGATGCGGCGTGTCACGACGTCGGGCACGACGAGGTCGAGCAATCCGTCCCCGTCGAAGTCGACGACCTCGATGTCGCGCGCGGACCCGAGGCCGAGCTCCGAGTCCTGGTACGTACCGAACTGGGCAGAAGCGGGCGCAGCGAGCACGAGGATCGAGAAAGCGGAGAAGCGCATGGAGCCCATTGAAAGCGAGGTCGAGCCATCTCGCCCGCACCGACGCTCCGGATCTCGGCCGCGCGGGCTCCCAGGACGCGACGTGCGGATCCTGCTCCGACCACCGATACTGTCCGGATGAGCTCAGCGCCCACGACACTCCGTCGCCTCGCCGCCCCGGTTCTCACGTCGATCCTCGCGGCCGGCGGGGTCGCCGCGCAGGACGCCGTCCTCATCGAGACCGAGGCCTTCGACGACCTCGGCGGCTGGGTGCTCGACCAGCAGTTCATGGACCTGATGGGGTCGCCGTTCCTGCTCGCGCACGGAATGGGCGACCCGGTCGAGGATGCGACGACGCGGATCTCGATGGATTCGCCCGGCACGGCGCGCGTCTGGGTTCGCACGCGCGACTGGGTCGCGCCCTGGAATGCCCCGGGTGCCCCGGGTCGGTTCCAGCTGATCGTCGACGGGACCCCGCTCGAGACGCTGTTCGGGACCGAGGGCGATCCGTGGCACTGGCAGGACGGAGGAACCGTCGAGCTCGGAGCCCAGGTCGACCTCGCGCTCCACGACCTGACCGGATTCGAGGGGCGCTGCGACGCGATCCTCCTCACGCGCGACCTCGCGTGGACGCCGCCCGACGGCGGCGACGAGCTGGAGGCACTGCGCGCGCGGCTCCTCGGCCTACCGACCGAGCCCATCGACGCGGGAACGTTCGACCTCGTCGTCGTTGGCGGCGGGGTCGCCGGGACGGCCGCCGCCGTCACCGCGGCGCGCCTCGGACTCACGGTCGCTCTCGTCCAGGACCGCCCTGTGCTCGGCGGCAACTCCAGCTCGGAGGTCCGCGTCTGGCCGGAAGGGCACGTCAACCAGCAGCCGTTCCCGCGCGTCGGCGACGTCGTGATGGACCTCGTTCCCGAGCGCCGCGCGGACTCGAAGAACGCCCAGGGTGCGCACGTGTTCGACGACGATCGCAAGCTCAGCGTCGTCCGCGCCGAGCCGAACGTCACGCTGTTCCTCGAGAGCCGCATGAACGAGGCCGCGAAGGGCGAGGACGGCTCGGTGGCCTCGGTCACGTGCGAGAACGTCCGCACGGCGGAGCGCTCTCGAATCCGCGGCCGCTGGTTCCTCGACAGCACCGGCGACGGCGTGCTCGGGGCGCTCGTCGGCGCGGACTTCGAGCAGACCGACGAGGGCCACATGGGCGCGAGCAACCTGTGGAACATCCAGTGCCTGTGCGAGGACGAGGATCCCCTCTCAAGCGAACTCCAGGCCGCGTGCGAGCTCGCGACGTTCCCACGCTGCCCGTGGGCCGTCGACCTGACCGAGCGCCCGTTCCCGGGACGCACGAGCGGCTCGACCGAGCCCGAGGCGGGCGCGCAGCCGATCAGCCTCGGCAACTGGTTCTGGGAGAACGGCTTCGACCGCGATCCGATCCACGAGATGGAGCGGATCCGCGACCAGAACTTCCGCGCGATGTACGGAGCCTGGGACGCGATCAAGAACGTGGAGAAGCGCTACCCCGCGCACAGGCTCGGCTGGGTCGCCTACATCGCCGGCAAGCGCGAGTCGCGGCGCCTGCTCGGCGACGTGATCCTGACCGGCGAGGACCTCCGCGACGGCGTCGAGTTCCCGGACGGCTGCTTCCCCTGCACGTGGGGCATCGACACCCACTTCCCGAACCCGAAGTACGCCGAGGGCCACGACGGCGACGAGTTCATCGCTGACTACACACACGGCGAGGGCTACGTGTACGAGGGCCCGTACTGGGTGCCGTACCGCTGCCTCTACAGCCGTAACGTGCCGAACCTCTTCATGGCCGGTCGCGACATCAGCGTGACGCACGAGGCGCTGGGCGCGGTCCGCGTGATGAAGACGACGGGCGCGATGGGCGAGATCGTCGGGATGGCGGCCTCGATCTGCCGCGCGCGCGACTGCACGCCGCGCGACGTCTACACCGAGCACCTCGACGAGCTCTTCAGCGCCATGCGCGAAGGCGCGGGTCGGATGGACGCGCGTGACGCCGAGGAGGACGGGGCGATCGTGCTCCGCGCCCGGCACGCCGCCATCCGCGGTGGGATGCTGCGCTACGAGCCGGACCGTGATGCTCTCGGGTACTGGCGAAAGTCCGACGACTTCGCCGAGTGGCAGGCCGAGGTCGAGGCCGATGGCGCCTACGACGTGGTCGTCGAGCTCGCGTGCGCCGACGGTGACGCCGGCGGAGCGTTCGAAGTGCGAGTCGAAGGCCTCCAGCAGCGCTCGGCGTCGATCGTCCAGGCCACGGGTGCCTGGGAGTCGTTCGCGGACGTCCGGCTCGAGCCGCTGGACCTCACCGCAGGATCACACCGCTTGAGCGTGCACAGCCAGAAGGCCGAGGGGCCGCTGATGAAGCTGCGTGCCGTCCGGCTCGTCCCGCGGCGCTGATCGTCGGACCGTGGCGGCGTCGCCCGCGATGCGATCACTCCGAGGGCGCGTGCCACTTTTTTAGCACCTGCCCCCTTGGAGCTTGCCGCAGCTTGCTGCTAAATCTTTAGCACACGCCTCCCGGAGCAGCCGATGAGTCCGATCGAACCCGAACCCCTCAGTCGCCGCGAGCGCGAGATCCTCGACATCGTGTACGCCCGTCGTGAGGCGTCCGCTGCAGAGGTCCAGGCCGCGATGGCCGAGCCTCCGAGCTACTCTGCGGTTCGGGGCCTCCTGCGCGTCCTGCTCGAGAAGGGTCACCTGCGCGCCCGAAAGGTCGGAGCCAAGAACGTCTACCGACCGACGCGCAGTCGAACCGTCGCGGGCCGCAAAGCGCTCGCGCGCGCTCTCGAGACCTTCTACGACGGCGACCTGCGCGAGGCGGTCGCGGCGCTTCTCCACGTCTCCGAGAACGAGCTGTCCGACGCCGAGCGCGACCGCCTGCTCGGGATGATCGAGAAGGCGCGCGAGGAGGGCCGCTGAGATGGACGCCGTGCTCCTGCTCCTACGAGCCACGCTCCTGATCGCACTGGCCTTCACCGCCGTCCGCGTCCTGCGGTCGAGCTCGGCGACCCTCCGCGTCGACGTGTGGAGAGCGACATTCGTGGCTCTCGCGCTCCTGCCTCTGGCGACGTGGGCGCTACCCGCATGGCGGTGGATCCCGGCCCGCCAGGTTCCGGTCCTCACCGCTTCAGCGGGACCGGTCGCGGCACGGGCCGCCGAGCCCGCGATAGAGTCGCGCCCGACGCCGCCGACCACCGAGCGACGGGAGATCGGCGCCGTACCAGAGGGCGCGGTCGAGCTCGAACCGCGGCGTCGACCGCCGCTCGGATGGCGCGAGGCTCTCCTCGCGTCGTGGCTCCTGGGAGCCGCCTTCCTCCTGGTGCGCCTCGGGCTCGGGCTGCGCCGCGCGTCACGCTTGACGCGGGCTGCAAGGCACGTGTCGATCGACGACTCCAGGTGCGGGGTGGCGACGGTCCAGTCCGACGCGATCGAGGGCGCGTACGTGTGGGACCCGCGGCCCTTCGGCGCGCCCCGGATCGTCCTCTCCAGTTCGCTCCAGGAACCGGGCGCTGCCGAATGGCGACGTGCGGCGCTCGTTCACGAGCTGTGGCACGTCGAGCGTCGGGATGGGCCCTTCCTGATCTTCGCGACGACGATCGCCGCGCTCCTGTGGCCGACGGTCCTCGTGGGCGTCGCGCTCGAGCGGCTCCGCCTCGAGACCGAGCGCGCCGCGGACGACGCGGTGCTGCGCTCCGGCTTCAGACCGAGCGACTACGCGCGGGGCCTCGTCGTACTCGCGACGGGAGGATCGGAGGCAATGCCGGTGGCGGGAATGGCCTCGAGCCCGGTGCTCTCGCAGCGAGTCGCGTCCGTCCTCGACGCGTCGTGCAACCGGAGGCCGACGCGCCCCGTTCAGCGACTCGCGACGGCCACGATGACCCTGATTCTCGCGACGCCACTCGCGGCGCTGGCTCGAATCGCTCCGATGCAGGAGCTGACCCAGGACCTGGAGGAAGCGTCCTCGCCGCCGGGCGACCTCGCAGACGTCCCCGCTTGGATGCGAGGGCGGGCCCTCGATGCGCTCGTCGAGATGCAGGACGACGCGAGCGGCGCGTGGCGCGGTGACGTCGGCTTCAAGCTGAACTTCGGATGGCGGGTCACGTCCTCTGCGACCCCGCACGTCGGCGTCACGGGACTCGCCGTCGAGGCGCTCGCGGCGGGCGGAACGAAGTTCGATGAGTCCCGCCGTGGGCAGGCGCTCCAGCGAGGCGTCGAGTTCCTGCTCGCCCATCAGCGTGCGGACGGGTATCTCACGGCGAGCGGCACCCGCATGCGCAGCCACGCGTACGCGACCCGAGGTCTCGCTGCGGCGCTCGCCGCCGGGGGTCCCGCTCGGCTGATCGACGCCCTCAACGACGCCGTGCGCTTCACGCTCGAAGCCCAGTCGACCGAGACCGGCGGATGGCGCTTCACCCCGGAGGCGCAGGACAGCGACATCCTGGAGACCGCGTACCAGGTCGACGCTCTTCGCTCGGCGATCGATACGGTCCACCGCCTCGCGCCTGGCCTCGTGAGGATCCCTGACGGCGTGCAGGGCCGGTGGGGTCGCTGGAACGAATTCTGGATGGAGATGCGCGTGAGCAACCCGTCCGATCCCCGCTACGGGGCGTACAAGTACCAGCACCACCTGAACGCTCGCATCACGCCGAACACGATCGCCGCGGGCATCCTGCTCGGCGTCTCGACGGGCGACGACGAAACCGAGTGGGAAGCGACGACCCGTCAGCTCTTCGAGCTGCGCCGCAAGCGCGCACGGACCCTCGACGATGCTCCCGAGCACTTCTTGACGTGGGATGCCGAGCTCCTGGTGGACCGGGCGATCGGCGCGTTCGTCGATGACGAGATCCCGCCGCCCGTCGAGCTCGCGATCGAGTGGCGGACGGACACCCTCGCGTGGCTTGCGGCGAACCAGCGTCCCGATGGATCCTGGGGCTGTCGAGTCGGCCCCGGGAACGCCTACGTCACGGCGATCGGCGCGATCTTGCTCGCGCGCTGACGACGTCCCCCGCTCAGAGCTGGACCCATACCGCGTCCGTGGAGGCCGCCCCGCCAGGGATACGCACGAGGGCCTGGAACGCGGCGAGTTCACCTGCGTAGGAGATGGGCCCGAGCTCGGTCGGAAGCTGACTCGGGTCGAGGCGCCAGATGCCGCTGCCGTCCGTGGACGTGCGGATCGGCATCGTCGTCACGCGCGTCGGGAACAGGGGCAGACAGAGCGCGTCGACGGTCGGGTTGAAGGGCGGATTGAAGCTGCGCTGGCCGTAGAGCACCGCGAAGGCGTTGGGCGGAGCGCCCGTGAGCCAGACCTCGTCGGAGACGATGCCCGAACCGGGCAGGTAGCGCAGCGCACCGCCGCGCTGCTCCGTGCAGACGTTCCGACCCGCGGAGAAGCACGGCGGGAAGCCGCTCGCCAGATCGTCGAACGGAATCACGTTCGTCTCGAACCCCGATCCGTCGAGGACGCGCGTGACGAGGTAGCCGTCGCCCAGTCGGTACCCGAATCCCGGCGCGGCCCACTCCTGCGACAGCGTCCCCGCGGACGTGCGGCGCCAGATCGTGGTCTCCGCGTTGTCCTGCAGCAGCGCGCGTTCACCGTCGAACTGGAGCCCGACCGACCCGATCGAGTTCACGGACGCGAGCGGCGTCACGCCGAGGAGCGTCCAGGACGCCGGCCCGGTCCTCTCGCGCAGCTCGAATCGCCACCGATCGCCCGCACGGTGGAGAGAGAGGAGGCGATCGTCCCCCAGGGCGAGTCGCCACATGTCGCTCGACGGCCCGACGACCGCGTCGGGCAGCGCCACATCGGACCACTGTCCTGGGGCGGTGCGTTTCCAGGCGAATGCCCGTCGCGATCCGAAGACCTGCACGATGGCCTGGTCTCCTCGCACGTGAACGTCGCCGATCCCGTAGCCGAACAGCACGTTCGGACCGCGACCGGTGTCCTCGACGTACCAATCGCCGCTGACGGGATCCACGCCGAGGAAGTCCACGATCAAGCGGCTCGCGCCGACGCCCGACGCGATGCCCGCAACCGCCGCCGTGTCGCCATCGGAGTGGAAGTGGCGCGACTTCTGTGCGCTCGAAGTGCTCGTGGCGAAGATCGACGAGGCCGCCCACACCGTCCCTCCGTCGCGGAACTGGACGAGCTCGACCGACTCCGGCACCGGGCGCTTCCTCGCGAGGAGGACAGCGCCGTCGCTCGAGATGGCGCAGCCGAACGTGAAGGCGCTGAACCCCGGGCCGAGGCCGGTCTGCGCGAAGCTGTCCACGAGCTCGACGCCCGTCCCGTCGGGCAGGACCCGGTGGATCGCGACGCCCCCGAGGGACGACGTCGAGTCGAGAACGGTGAAGGAGGCGACGAGCTCCCCGTTCACGCCGATGCCGTTCGGGTCCGTCCCGTACGGCTGGATCTCGCTGTCGAGCGACCAGCCGATGCAGGGCGCCTGACCCTGAGCAAGCGAGAAGGCGGAGAGTGCGAATGCGAGCGCGAGGTGTGCGGATGTGTGAACCTGCCTTATTCACCGGCGGTAGTTGAGGCGTCCTGCTCGTAGCCAACCGGTGCGAAGCGCGCACAAGCTCGGTGCCTCGCTGCCGATCGGCGCAGCGCCCCCCTCCCCGAGTGCGGGGGCGGTCAGCTCGCGATGGTGGTTCCGGTGTCAGTCGTTCTTCGTCAGTTCCTCCCGGCGCTACGCCGGTGGCGCCAATGGTCGGAGTCGCGCGAGGCGTCCGGTGATCTGCGCCCACAGCTTCGCCGCGCGCGAGGTCACGATGAGCGTCGCTCGCCGCGCAGAGACGACGATGCGGCCCGCCAGCGCGACGAATCTGCTCCGCGTT
>JBCCSK010000029.1:0-26545 GCA_039200205.1 Planctomycetota bacterium | reverse complement strand
GAAGTCGCCGAGGGGCCGCGGTCGGTCTGAACCGGGTTGCGGTCGCCCGCTCCTATCCACGAGCAGCAGCGACGACCTCGTCGTCCGAGAGGTTGCGCGCCGACTTCTTCGCCACGTCGAGGACCTTCGAGATCGTCTCCTCGCTCGGCTCGACGCCGTTCTTCTCCAGCACCCAGCTGACGTTGGACTTGCCGCTCATCGGGCCGACGAGGATGCGCTGCTCCAGGCCGAACATCCCCGCGGGAACGCCCGAGTAGACGCGGTCCGCGAGCCACGAGTCGCCCTTGCGGAACGCTTTGACGACCGCGGCGGCGTGGACTCCCGTCGCGGTCTCGAACGCGTCGTCGCCGAAGACCGGGTAGTTCTTCGGGAAGGGGATGCCGATCGCCTCCGAGGCCTTCTGGACGTACTCGCGGAGCGCCGTCAGGTCGCGGTCGATCCAGTCGACGAGCGCCAGGTTCACGAGAAGCATGTCCATCGCCGTGTTGCCGGCGCGCTCGCCGACGCCGAGCGCGGTCCCGTGGATCCGGCTCGCACCGGCCTCGATCGCGACGAGCGCGTTGATCAGGCCGAACCCGCGGTCGTTGTGTCCGTGCCAGTCGATTCCGACCTCGACGCCCTTCTCGTCGGCGATCTCGCGGACGAAGCGCAGGAGCCCCCGCACGCCCGTCGGCGTCGCGTGGCCGCACGTGTCGCAGACGCACAGTCGCTTCGCACCCGCGTCGATCGCGGCGCCGTACAGGGCCCGAAGCGTCTCGGGCTGCGCGCGCGTCGTGTCCTCGGTCACGAACATGACCGGCATGCCCTCCTTGACCGCGAACGCGACGGCGTCGTGCGACAGCTGCACCATGCGCTCCAGCTCCCAGCTCTCCGTGTAGAAGCGGATCGGACTCGAGCCGATGAAGGCGCAGATCTCGACCGGCTCTCCGGTCGCCTGCTGGATGTCGGCGGCGGGCTCGATGTCGGAGATGACGGTCCGGCACGCGACGTTCGGGGTGATCGCGAGGCCCTTCATCTCCTTGGCGAGGCCGAGGATGTGCTCGCGCGCGCGGTCGCCCGCTCCCGGCAGGCCGACGTTCGCAGTGTCGATCCCGAGCCGGTCCATCAGGTGGACGAGCTCGAGCTTCACGTCGAGGTCGGGGTCGGTGGCGCTCGGACTCTGGAGGCCGTCGCGGAGCGTCTCGTCGTCGAGCTGGATCCTGCCGAAGCCCTTGCGATCCTCCGCGTTCCAATCGTGGATGAGACCGTCGAGATCCTTGCCGTTCGCATTCGTCATGAGAGAGGTCTCGGGGACCTGCGCCGGAGACTACCGCACGGCTCCTCGAGTCCCGTATCGTAGCCCGAACCACGGACGCGCTCATCCGCCCCGCTCGGACCGTGCCTGTGGGCTTGGGGGAGGGGGCTGGATCCCCGGGCGCCCATCGCCATGACCGCCCCCGATTCGAGCCTCGAGGCCGCCGAGGCCGCGTTCCGGGAGGTGCTCGCGGAGTCTCCCGCGCGCGCTGCGGTCCTTCTTGCGGACGTCCACCCGGCGGACGCGACGGAGTGGCTTCGCGACACCGAGGAAGAGGATCGGCACCGCGTCTTCGGCGCGCTCTCGTCGGCGTGCCAGGCCGAGATCCTGGAGCACGCGGACGAGGGCTTCACCCAGGAGCTGATCGCTCGCCTCGACGCGCGTGACCTCGGCGAGGTCCTCGAGGAGCTCCCGTCGGACGAGGCCGCCGACGTGCTCGTCGACGCCGACGACCGCGTGGTCAACGACGCGCTGGAGCAGATCTCTCCGGAGACCGCCGAGGGACTGCGCGCCCTGCTCGCCTACGACCCCGAGTCCGCGGGCGGCGTCATGGCGACCGAGTTCGTCGCGGCGCACGTCGGTCAGCGCGTCGGGGACGTCGTCAAGGACCTCCGCAAGGAGGGGGAGGACGCCGAGCCCGACCTCGGGGTCTTCGTCCTGGACGAGGACGAGCGTCCCGTCGGGTACCTCTCCGACCGGGCGCTCCTGACGAACAAGATCCATGCGCCCGTCGACGAGGTGATGGTCGAGCCGTTCCTCGCCTCCGTCGAGGACGACCAGGAGACCGTCGCGAAGACGATCGCGAAGTACGCGCTCGACTCGATCGCGGTCGTCGACGAGGCGGGAGCGATGCTCGGCGTCATCTCCTCGGACGATGCGGCCGACATTCTCGAGGAGGAGGTCAGCGAAGACTTCGCCCTCCTCGTCGGCACGGGCTCCGAGGGGCAGCAGACCCGCCTCCCGATCCTGGTCCGCGTCCGTCAGCGCATGCCGCTGATGGGCCTGACCGTGCTCGCCGGCCTCGGGAGCGCGAAGATCCTCGCCCTCGCGCTCGGCTCGTCGTCCACTGGCGGGGAGGGGGTCCAGGAAGCGATCCTTCGCTACCTGCCGCTGATCGTCGGGCTCGCCGGCAACGTCGGCATCCAGTCGTCGACGATCTTCGTTCGCGGTTTCGCGACCGGCGAGATCGAGCCTGACCGAGAGCTGCCCGTCTTCCTGAACGAGTGGAGCGTCGGCACGATCATCGGATTCCTGTGCGGGACGATCACGTGGCTGGTCGCCACCGCGATCGAGTCGAGCACGCCGGGGCTCGGCGTCGCGGTCGGCGCGGCCGTCTTCGCTGCCGTGACGTGGGCGGCGATGCTCGGCGGGCTGATCCCGATCGCGTGTCGGCGGCTCGGCATCGATCCGGCGATCGTCGCAGGACCGTTCCTCATCGCACTCTCCGACGTGTCGGGCTCGGCGATCTACATCCTCGTCGCCCGCGAGATCGCGCTGCGCGGATGAGCGAGGGGAGCACTTCCGTTCGAAGCCGAGGCGCGAAGCTGCGCCGAGTGCTCGTCGTCTCGGGCGCAGTCGTCGTCGTTCTCGCCTTTGCCCTCGTCGTCTGCCGCGCGTCGTTCGGCTGGTTCTTCCCCGTCGCGTCGGGCTCGATGGAGCCGACGATCAAGACCGGCGAGATTGTCTTCCTGCGCTACGACGACGGCGTTCCCGACCGCTACGACATCGTTGCGTTCACCGACGTCGGCGGCGGCGCTTCCGTGAAGCGCGTCCTCGGCCTTCCGAACGAGGCGATCGTCATCGAGCCGACGGGCGACGTCCGCATCGAGGGCCGGCTGCTCCGCGACGACCCGCAGCGGCCGGGCCTCATTCCGATCTTCGACTCCCGTCTTCAGTCCATTGGCGAGCACTGGAGGCACGGCGGGACGCTCGTCGATCCCTGGTCGCTCGTCGACGGCGCCGAGCCAGGACCCGACGAGGTGTGGGCGATGGACGGGAGCGCCGTGGGTCGGGGCGCCGCCCTCGGCCTCCTCGCGCTCCACGATCGTGTCGACGACGGACGGCTGCTCCCGTGCGGAGAACGCGTCGCCGGAAACCACACCGTGCACGACGTCGCCGTCGCGTTCGAGGTACGGGTGCTCGAACCGGGGGGGCGGCTCCGCGTCCAGCTCGTCGAACAGGGCGACGTGTTCGAGGCCTCCGCTCCGGTCTACGCGGGCGAGCTCGATTCGCGCGTCGACGTCTTCCGGACGACCCCCGACGGCATCGACTACCTCGACTACGGCCGGGCGACGATCCCGCTCGGCGAGTGGATCCCCGTGCGCTTCTCGAACGTCGACGACCGGCTCGAGCTCGAGATCGGCGACGCGCGCATGAGCGTCGAATACGACAGGAACAGCCCGCACCCGTCGTCGCGGACCACCGAGCCCGTGAGTCTCGGAGAGCGCGTCCGCCTCGGCGGCGAGGGCATCGTCATGCAGGTCCGCTCGATCCTCGTCGAGCGCGACCTGCACGTCGTGCCGCGCGGTTCGTTCGGCGTCGGACGCACGCTGCTGCTCGGGCCCGACGAGATCTACGTCGTCGGGGACGCGTCGAGCTCGAGCCGCGACAGCCGCGATCGCGGTCCGGTCGAGCTCGACCGCGTCTTCGGTCGCGTCGAGGCCGTGGTGTGGCCGCTCGACGGGTTTCGTCGCGTGCCTTGAGCACGAGCGGCCGCGCCGTTCAGTTCTCCACGACCACCTTTCCCATCGCCTTGCCGCTCTCCAGCCGAGCGTGTGCCTGCCCGACCTCCTCGAGCGAGTACGACATCTCGTCGAGGACGGGCGTCAGACCGCCCGAATCGGCGATCTTCGCGAGCTCGCGCAGGATCTCGCCGTGCGCCTCACGCCCGTGGTCGTGGAGCATCGGGATGAGCATGAAGACGACGTGGAGCGAGAGTCCCTTGAAGTGCGCGAGCGTCAGGTCGATCTCGCAGAGCGAGACCGTCGATGCGACCTGGCCGTTGAGGGCGGCGGCCCCGAACGAGTTCAGCATGTTCGCTCCGCCGACCGAATCGAAGACGACGTCGAAGCCCGCGCCGTTCGTGTGCTTCGCGACGTAGTCCTCGACGGACTCCGTCCGATAGTTGATCGGCGTGGCGCCGAGTCGCTCGATGAGCGCCATCTGGGCATCGCCGCCTCCGGTGGAGTAGACGTCGGCGCCCATGTGCTTCGCCAGCTGCAGCGCGACGTGTCCGACGCCGCCCGAGCCGCCGTGGACCAGGACCTTCTGGCCCTTCGCGACGCCGGCGCGCATCAGGCCTTCGTACGCGGTGATGCCGACGAGCGGAAGCGCGGCGGCTTCGCGCATCGACAGGTTCTTCGGCTTGTGCGCGACCAGGCGCGCGTCGGCCGCGATGAGCTCGGCGAGCGTGCCGGGTAGATCGCCGAGACCTCCCGCGCATCCGTAGACCTCGTCACCGACCGCGTACCCGTCGACGCCGTCGCCGACCGCTTCCACGGTGCCGGCGAAGTCCATGCCGAGGATCGCGGGCGCGTCCGGCGACAGCGGCAGGTCCTTGCCCATGCGCCGGATCATCGTGTCGACGGTGTTGACGCTCGACGCGGCGATGCGGACGAGCACTTGACCCGCTCCTGCGACCGGCGCCGGAACGTCCTCGGACTGGAAGACGGCGTCGTCGCCGTACTCGCTCACGATCATTGCCTTCATGGTCTCGCTCTTCGTTTGCGCGCTCTCGCGGCTCACTGGATCTCCTGGACCTGCATGACGAGCTCGTTCCAGTTCCGCTGGTTCTGCATGTCGTGCTCCATCCCCTTCTCGTCGGCGATGGTGAAGCGCTTGATCGCGGGCGTCTTGCTGGTCGCCTGGTAGAGCCAGTACGCCTCGGCGCGCAGCGCCTCGTCGATCGGTCGATCGATGGACTCGTAGACGGCGCGCTTGCACGAATGGATCGACTCGGCGGGGAAGCTCGCGATCCGCTTGGCGAGCGCATCGACGAAGCCGTCGATCTCGTCCGCGTCGAGCGCGCGGTTGATCGTCCCGTAGGCCTCGGCCTCGTCCGCGTCGAAGTCGCGGGCGCTCAGGACGATCTCGAGCGCGCGGCCCAGGCCGACCTGGCGCGCCATGCGCGATGCCCCGCCGCCGCACGGGAGGATGCCCATGCCGACCTCCATCTGCATGAACTTGAACTTGCCGCGCACGGCGAAGCGCATGTCGAGCGCGAGAGCGAGCTCGTGGCCGCCGCCGCGCGCGAAGCCCTCGAGCTTCGCGATCGTCGCCTGGGGGACCTTGCTGATCCGCTCGCAGACGGCCTGGAGGTCGAGCAGCTCGACGTCGTCGCGCGAGACGGCCTCCGTCGACATGTCCTTCAGGAGCTCGGTGTCGTAGTGGCAGACCCAGATCTCCGGGTGCGCCGAGTCGAAGACGACCACCTTGGTCGCACGGTCGCGCTCCAGGCGCATGGCGAGGCTGTTCAGGTCGGCGAGCATCGCCTGGCCCTGCACGTTCACCGGCGGGAAGTCGAACGTGACGGTGAGCACGCCGTCGCTCTGGGACGTGCGGAAGGTCGTGAAGCCTTGGTACTGCATCGGGGTCTCGTCGGGGGTGGCGGATGGGTTCGCGCGCTAGGTTCGAGCCACGCCACAGTCCGCGCAAGTACCCACATTTTTGATAGTATTGGCCGGCCCATCACCGTGCGTCGACCGCGTCGCTCCCGTCCGACTCGATCCACACGACGTCGGGGTCGACCTCGAACGCGCGCGTCTCCTGACGGCGACGCGCGTCGAGTCTGGGCGGCAATCTCCGATCCTGTTGCCCCGGGGCCGTGAGCCGATCTCGCCCGCGACACGACCGCGTGTCCGTCGCTGTCGGCGGCCTATCGCAGCTGATCCGCCCCGAGGACCCGTGCCCATGACTCCACCGGTCCACGCCGGTCTCGGAGTGCACCGGGCTTCGTCGAAGCGTCCCCGACGTCCGACGGAAAGAGGAAGATCGCTCCGAGGAGGACCTCACCGCGCGGGATCCCGATCCGGTCGAAGACGGCTTCGCTCCGAAGCGAGCCGCCGCTCGACCAGTAGGTCGTGAATCCGCGATCGGTCGCGGCGAGGAGGAGGTTCTGAACGGCGGCCGAAGAGGCCGCGATGTGCTCCATGTTTCGAAGCGTCGGTTCGAACTCCTGGAAGCCGCGCTCGTCGGCAGGTGGGTCTGGAAGCCACGTCACGAGCGAGCACGACACCGCGGCCGCGAGCATGCTGTTGATCTTCCCAGCCGTGATGCCTGCGCCTTCGCTCCAGAGGATCAGCTGGCGGCACGCGCTGCTCTCGAGCGCGTGGATTCGCCACGGAACGACGGAGTCCAGCTCGCCGGAGCGGTGAGATTCGTCCGCCGGATAGTGATACGGAGCGTGACCCGCGGCAGCGATCACATCGCGGAGCGCGACCGCGACGTCCTCGTCGCACTCCGCGAAGGGCTGCGACGGATCAGCGAGGACCTTCAGCGTGCGGCGGGATCGGATCGAGTCGAAGGTCTCCATGGTGGCGAGTCGGTCCACGTGAGTGGAACCGTGGGAACGAACGCGGACTGGGCGCGCGCGATGGTACTCGCCCCTCCGTCAGTACACGTCTTCCTTGAAGCGACCGGAGAGCCGCATCTCCTCCAGCCATTCGGCCGCGCTGGACGCGCCGAGCTGCTCCACGGCGATCTCGCCGAGCGTCCGACGGACCGCGGGCGCCATGCCGTGCGCATCTCCGCACACGTACACGGTCGCACCCTCCGCCAGCCAGGCGGCGACGTCCGCGGACTCTTCGAGGAGGACGTCCTGGACGTAGCGCTTGTCCGGCTGTTCGCGCGACCACGCGAGTGAGAGTCGATGCAGTCGACCGGAAGCGAGGTGCGCGCGGATCTCGTCTGCGTACAGGAAGTCGTTCGACTCCGTCCGGTGCCCGAAGAAGAGCCAGGTCGGGTTCGCCGCGAGGCGCTCGTCGAGCTCGTCCAGGAAGGCCCGGAACGGAGCGATTCCGGTGCCTGGACCGATCATCAGGAGCGGCCGGTCGTCTTCCGGAAGCCGGAACGACGGGTTGGCGTGGAGCTCGAGCGGCGCGCTCGCGCCGAGCGGCATCCGCTCGATGGCGTACGTGCTGGCGACGCCGACGATCTCACGATCGCCGCGGGGGTAGCGAACGGCGTCGATGGTGAAGTGCACCTCCCGGGGAGAGCGGCGGCGGCTGGACGCGATGGAGTAGAAGCGCGGCGTGAGCGGGCGCAGAGCGGCGACGAGGTCCTGGCCGCGGACGCTCGCCTCCGGCGCAGTACGCAGGAGGTCGAGGACATGATGGTCGGCGCCGAACGATCCGCGCAGGTCCGCGTTCTCACCGAGGTGACGCGCGATCGAGCTGTGCGGCGCGAGCAGCTCGACCAGCCGCAGCGGGATCCGCTGGAGGCAGCACTCTCGGCTCAGCGCGTCTTCGAGCGTGGTCGTGGCGCCGTTCGCGAGGGTGACGGGTTCGTTTCCGCACTGCCCGAGCCACTCGCCGATGAGCGCGACCTCTGCCGGATCGTTGCGGGGTGACAGGGCGAAGCAATCGCCCGGCTCGTACGCAGGCGCTTCGCCGGGGAAGTCGAACTCCAGATGCCACGTGTCCTTCTCGGACCTCGCTCCGCTGAGGCGGCGGCGCCGCGCGAGACGTCCGTACGTGCCGTGGGCTTCGTCTGCGTTCTGCGTCGCCTGGGCTTCGTTCGCTTCCGCCTCGCCCGAGGAAGCCGTCGACTCCGCGAGCTCGCTCCAGGCTTCTCCGAGGTAGGCGAGGCAGCTCTCCTTGAACTCCTCGAAGGGCTCGTCGTAGTCGAACTCACCGTCGCACGTCACGAGCTCGGTGACGCGCAGTGCGCCGCGCTCTTCGAGGCGCTCGTCGAAGTCCCGGCCGCACTGTGCGAACAGGGGATAGGTGCTGTCGCCCAGCGCGCAGACGCCGAACCGGAGTCCGCTCAGCTCGGTCGACTCCGCGCCGACGTACTCGTGCAGGAACTTCGCGTTCGAGGGCGGATCTCCGTTCCCGAACGTGCTGGTCACGATGAAGACGAGGCGCTCGCTCGGGAGCTCGTTGGGCTCGTAGTGCCCCATGTCGATGGACTCGGAGGGGATTCCGAGGTCGCGGATCGCCGAGGCGAGCCGGTCTGCGCACTCCTGGGAATTCCCCGTTTCCGTGCCGAACAGCACTGTGACTCGGTCAGGCATCGTTCACGTCTCTCTGGGCCTCGTCGTCACCTCGGCGCGGAACCATACCCCGAAGCGATTGAGACGCAATCTCAGGCTCCAGGAAACCTGACGTCGTGCCTGCAACGGGACGTGGTCGGGCACCGTCCAGTCGCGACGTGCGACGGTGCGCCGCGGAATCCGCCGGGGCCGCGGCGACGAACGACCGGTCGTCCATGCGCAGACTGACCTTCGCCGTCGCCATCGCGCTCTCCGCGCTGGCGCTGTTCCTCCTCCGCGATCGCGACCGCGGGGAGGAGCTCGTTCGACGTCCCACCGCCACGTCGGACGCTGATCGGGAGCAGGGGGTCGAGCTCGTCGACGTCGAGGAGCAGGCGATCTTCCAGCGCTCGACTCCCGTCGCCACCGACGGCGTCGAGACCGAGGTTCCTTCGAACGACGAGTCCGCGTCCGTCGAGGGGGATCGGACGACTCCCGGCGGGATCCTCGTGCGGGTTCGCAGCCCGGCCGGTCTTCCGCTCGCGGGCGTGCCCGTGCGTCTCACGGTGCGCATCGCGCGCGGCAAGGACCTGGAGTGCGCGACGGCGATCACCGAGGCGCCCGCGGGCGAGGTGCGGCTCGGACTCGACGTCCTGCGCGGCGCGATGCGGCTCTGCGACGACCTCTCGATCGTGCCGGAGATCCGCGTCGAGGCCGACATCGCGTGCATTCCGCGGCCGCAGGTCGATCTCGAGACTCCGGTCGCGCCCGGGACCGTCGTCGATCTGACTCTGCCGAGCACCGGTGCGGTGGTCGTCCGCGTCCTCGATGAGAACGGCAGCCCCTTCCTCGGTGAGGCCGAGGTGACCCTGCGCGCCGTCGGACGCAGCAATCGAGCGGCCACTGCGTCGGCCCAGGACCTGGCGGCCGAACGCGGCGTCGCACGGTTCGACCACGTCGGCGTCGGAGTGGACGTCGCAGTCGATGCGGGCGTCGACGGTCGTGCGCTCGCCGAAACGACCGCCCGAGGACCGGTGGGGCCCGGTGACGTCTGCTCGGTCGACGTGCAGCTAGGGCCGCCGTATCCCGCGATCCGCATGCGCCTCGTCGACGAGCGCGGCGAACCGCTCGCCTCGTCCGAGGTGACGCTCAACGCACTCTTCGACGGGCCCGGGTCGTCATGGACGGCGAGGACGGACGCGGACGGTCGCTACGAGGCCTTCTGGCCCTTCGCAGGAACGGCGGAGGAGGTCGAGGTCGTTCAGTCGGCCGCCTCGAACGGATTCGAGGCGCGGTCGATCAAGGCCACGATCGGCCGGGACCCCGCGCCGGGTGCGGTGATCGACCTGGGCGATCTCGCGTTCCCTCCGTTCGCTCCGTCCGAATCGGATGCCGGCGACGAAGGCCGGCGGGAACCGCGCGGCGGATTGGCGCTCGATCTGCGCCTGCCCGATCGCACGCCGTTCCTGCAGCTGGAGCTGCTCTTGACGTCGGACAAGGGTCGGGTCGTCAGGGACCGCTGCTTTCCACCCAGCGTCGGCGAAGTGGCGTTCAAGGACCTCGAGCCCGGAACCTGGTCGTTCGCACTCGTCCCGGTCGGCACGTCGGCAGCGCTTGCGAGCGTCGACCTCCTGACCGTTCGCGCCGGAGAAACGGCGCGCGATCCGCGCCTCCTCCCACTCGATCTCACGACGAAGATCCGGCCCGTCCTCCTGTCGCTCGTCGAGAGCGACGGTGCGCCCCTCGCCGACACCCCGGTCTCCATCGAGCTCGCGGGGCTGGCGGAGAAGCTCTCCGAGCGCGCCGACGACGACGGCCTCGTCGACCTGGTCGTTCCCGACGACGTCTCGTCGGTCGTCCTCGAGCTCCAGGACGGCCGTCGAGTGGCGGTGCCGCTCCTGGACGAGTCCCCGCGGATCCGCGTCGAATTCTGATCATCTCCGCCGCTCGTAGCGCTCGCATCCTTCGGATGCCCAGCGCGATCGATCGACGGTCTCGTCGGTCCGTCGCGCGCCCGACCGGCGGATCATGGCTCACGAGCTCGGACCCAGGCCCCGCCACCCGCCCGACCTCGGACAGATCTGGCGATCGAGTTCTGCCGCTTCGACAAAAAACGGGGCTCGCAGAGGTCGTGGTCCGACGAAGCGGAGAGAGTCAGCGCTCGCGGTGACTCCCCGCGGTCCGTCGAAGCCGCCGCGAATCGCCCATGACGATTGACTCGAAGATCTTCGCGCCAAGAGCCCGCGCAGCAATCGCTGCAGCTTGCGCTTTCCACGCGCTGCCGATGTCCCTGGCGCGTCCTCTGACCAGGACGCGCTCGGGGCTTGGCATTTCTGCCCAGGGACTCGCCGCGTCCGCCGTCCTGCTGGGCTGTGCCGCTTCGAACGAGGAGGCGGCGTCCGCGACGGGAGCCTCCAGTCCTTCGGATGCACTCGTCGAGGAGCTGCGCGTTCGACTCGAAGCGTCCTTCGAGACGCTCGAGGCGCCGGGTGCCGTCTTCGGCCTCTTCGAGGGCCCGGCGTTGAACGAGAGGCTCGTGCTGGAGCTCGGTCACGTGGACGAGGATCGAAGCGCGCCGATCACCCGCGCGCACCGCTTCCGGATTGCGAGCGTCACCAAGCTCTTCGTCGGGACGGTCGCGCTGCAGCTCCTGGACGAGGGTCGCATCGAACTCGAGGACCCCGTGTCCAGCTACGTCGCGGACGTGCCGGAGGGCGACACGATCACGATCGCCGATCTGGGCTACCACCGAAGCGGCCTCCGCGATCCGATCGCGAATCGCGATTTCCAGCGGGAGATCGAGGAGCGCCCAGGCCGCATGTGGCGCACGGAGGAGATCCTGGAGTACGCCTTCGTCGACGGCCTCTCCTTCGAGCCCGGCGAGCGCTACCAGTACTCGAATGCAAACACGATCGTGCTCGGGGAGGTCATTGCCTCCGTCACGTCGCAGTCGTGGCACGAGTCGATCCGCGATCGGATCCTCGGGCCCATGGACCTCGAACGGACGGGATGGTCGCCCGACGGACGCCTGCCCGCGCCGGCACCGCGGGGCTATCGCTTCGGGAAGGAGGGCCGGCCGATCGGCTACGGAACCGTCTGGTTCGACGCGACCGACTGGAGCTCCAGCTGGTCCGGTGCCGCCGGAGACCTGTACAGCTCGCTGGACGATCTCGCGCCCTTCGCCCGCGTCGTCGCGCGCGGAGAACTGCTCGGCCCTGCGGGCCAGCGCGCGCTCACGGACTGGTCGGTCGACGGCGAGACGAGTCCCGCCGTCGGCTTTCACATCTTTCGCGACGGGGATGCGATCTTCGGCGCCGGCGACGTGCCCGGTTACTCGTCGTTCGTCGCCCACCTTCCCGAGCGCGACCTGACCCTCGTGTCCCTCGCCAGTCTCTCCGCGACGCGCGAGAAGCAGAACGTCGCCGAGGAGCTCGCCGGGATCGCGCTCGACCTGCTCCGCGGAATCGATCCCTGAGGCGCCGGATGCGGGGCCTGGGCAGCGCAAGCTGCAGCGGGCCCTCAGCGCCAGGTCAGAAGAGGAACGAACCCGAAAGTGGCGAGGTAAGCGGCCACGACCCCGAAGACGACGGCGATCCCCACGGCGAGCACACGGCCGATTCCGAAGTCGGACGATCGTCCGCGCAGGAGCTTCACGAGCGACGCTCCGCTCGCCAACGGCCACGCCACGCTGAGGACGGCCAGCGTCACCGACCGCGAGCTGGGACGAGAGAGTTCGCGAAGCTCCGAGAGCGGTGCCAGCATCCCCCAGAGGACGTGGAGCACCATGAACGACCCGGCACTCGCCGCGGCGAGCCCGAGCAGGATCCACGCGCTGCGGCGCGGCCCAGCCCGCCCTCGAACGAGCTGAAGGAAGGCGCGCAGCCCTCCGATGAGTGCGAGCGGGAGTGCCACGAGGAACGCTCCGAGCACCGCGATGCGCAGCCACGCTTCGATCGAGCTGATCCGCCGAAGGGAGAGCTGCTGGTCGCCCAGCAGGTACGTCTCGCCCGCCGGATCCTCTGCGAAGACGTGGGTTGCGATCGGGTATCCGGGCACTCGAAACCGCCCGGGTCCGAACGGCTCGAGCGCGCGCGCGCTCCACGGAGTCAGTCCGGCGGTCAGCGCGATTCCCTCGTCGGTTCGATCGACGCGGACGAGCCCCGTGACCTCGCTGATCCAGGCGCGTTCCGCGCTGTCGTCCGTGAAGGGCAGCCACCAGCCCTCGACCTCGCCGCCGAACGGAGCGACGACCGTGTCAGGCTGCGCCGGTGTTCCTGGGATCTCGCGCGCGATTCGAGCTCTCGCGCGACCGAACGCCCGGCGATCCGCGCCGTTCGCGACCAGAGCAAACCCGCTTCGATCGTTCGGATTGGTGCCGAACACCGCCTGAAAGCCGTCGATTCGGCCCCAGTGGCCGTAGTAGACGCTCCCGTTCTCGACGAACGGGAAGAGCCCCGCGCCGTAGATGAATGGGTAGTTCGCGCGAGCGACGAGAGCTCGCTCGGGCGTCCGCATGCGGCGCACGATCTCCGTCCCTTCCCACGGCCCGGAGGCTCCGTCGGTCGCGAGGAAGCGCGCGAGAGCCGCCAGGTCGTCGATCGAAGCGACGAGCGAGCCCGAGGGGCGGACGTCGAGATCCCAGCGCTCTTCCTGCTGTCCGTTCCCGTCGAAGCTCTCGACGAGCCGTTCGCCGACCGCGCTTCGGTCGAAGCTGGCCTGGCGAAGACCGAGAGGCTCCAGGACACGGGTCCGAACGAGTTCGTCGAACGCGACCCCCGCGGCCTTCTCCGCAGCGGCGGCTGCGAGCGTGTGGTTCACGTTGGCGTACGAAAAGAACGCGCCGGGGCGCCAGCGCGTTCGCGATCCATGGTCGCCGGCGACGGTGAGCGGGCTGATGTCCGTCGGGTGGGCGCCGTAGTCCGCATACGACGTACCGGGGAGCCCGCTCGTCTGTTCCAGGAGATCGACCAGCAGGATCGGCGCGGTCGATGCCCAGCGACTCGCGATGCCGACGTCCGGAAGCGCTTCGGTCAGCGGTGTCTGGAGATCGAGGAGCCCCTCCTCTGCGAGGCGGAGGACGAGCACGGTCGTCACCGATTTGGAGATCGACCCGATCCGGAACGCAGCATCGCGCGGTGCGTCGCCGAGCACGTCGATCTCCGTGACCTCACCGTCTCGTACGACGGCGTACCCGAGCGACGGGATCGAGCTGTCGTCGAGGATGGACGAGAGGTCGTCCCGAAGTCCCGTCTGCGCGGCGACGGATCCGGCGAGAACCAGCGCGGCGACGCCAATGCTCATGCCCCTCGTCAAGGGGACTCCCGCTCGAGCGGTCGGATGATCGTGCATCTCGAAGGGAGAGGTCTGGGAAGCCCGACAGGGGCTGGCGACGCGCTGCCCGGTGCGTTCGTCTCGCCCTGCTATCGTGCGGCGGGGCCAGTTCGCAAGCAATGGCCTGAACATCTCGCTCCTCTGCTCGACCTCTTCGCTCTCACGGCTTCGCGGGCCATCAGGTCACGGTAGAGCAGGCGGCGGCCAGGTCGACTTCCGATGCTTCGCTCCAGCCCGCACGAAGGGTGGCGCGTGCGATCTCTCGAGCGCGGTCGTCACCTGGGCGTCGTGCTTCGGGCGACGGCCGCTCACTCGTCGCCGTCTGTCGCGGCCGCAGCGCGCGCGCTGCGATACGCGGCAATCAGTGAACGCGCGACGTCGTCGAGCGACCGTCTCTCGACGTAGGAGACGATCGCTTCGCGAGCCAGGTCGAGCTCGCCCGCTTCGATCCGCGCACGCGCGAGCAGTCGGAACACGTCCGGTCCCGCGTCACCGTCGGCGACCTCGGCCAGCCAGCGCGCGGCCAGGGCGTGGTCTCCGCGGACGAAGTAGGACCGCCCGAGCGCGTCGGTGAGCGCAGCGCCGGACACTCCGCGGTTCCGAGCCTCTTCGAGACGAGCGCTGGCCTCGTCGAGGCTGCCCGCGCGAAGAGCGATCGTCGCGCACAGCAGAGACGCGTCGGCGGCCACGTCGGGCGCCTCGGCGTCCGCGAGGCGAGCGGCGGTCTCCAGCGCTTCGTCATCGCGCCCCACGCTCGCGAGGAGACGCGCAGACCGCATCGCGCGCCGACCGTCTGCGTCGGGCGAGAGCGCTTCGGCGCGCTCCAGCCACTGCACCGCTGACGCGAGGTCACCGCTCTGCTGCTCGAGCCCCGCGACACGATCGGCGATCTCGGGGCTACGGCGACCGAGGATCCAGGCGGTCTCGTACGCCGACGCAGCATCGCCCGTCGAGCCTCCGGCAACGAGCGAGTTGCCGAGTCCGACCCAGGCCTCGGCGTCGGACGGGGAGTCGTCGAGGATCGCGCGGAACGCCGTTTCGGCGGCGGGGAGCCGTCCGCTCGCGGCCAAGAGCTCGGCCCGGTACCGGCGCCACGTCGGGTTGCCCGGATCGAGGATCGTCAGGATGCGAACCTCGTCGAGGACGACCGCCGCATCGCCGCGGCCCCGGTCGATCTGGACCAGTCGCGTCAGTAGGTCCGGCGTGAGTCGACCGAGGCCGATCGCGTCGACGGCGGCGGCGCGGGCCTCCTCCGGTCGGTCGAGTTCGAAGAGGCTGTACGAGAGCAGGCGCGGAAGCGCGGGAACATCGGGGCGCTCTCGGCGCAGCGCTTCGAGCGCAGCGACCGCGGCGGTGTGGCGGCCTTCTCGCTGAAGCGCCTGGGCCGAGCGCAGCGCTTCGGCCTGATCGGGTGTCAGTCCCTGCGACTGGCCGACGGCGAGCGGGGCGATCGCGACGACCGCGACCGAGAGGCGGAGGAGAGAGGACAGCGACTTCATCGATCGAGCTCGAACTTGAACGTCTTCACGCCCCAGACCTGGACGGGGCGACCGCGGTGCTCCGGCGGCGTGAAGCGCCAGCCTGCGACGGCCTTGCGGACGGCCTTGACGAAGGCGCCGCGCCCCGCGGTGACTTCGATCTCGGCAACGCGGCCGCGTTCGTCGATCAGGAGTCGGACGGAGACGCTCCCTTCGGTTCCGCGGCGTCGCTCGCGAGACGGATAGACGGGATCCGCGTTGCCCGCGAGCGGACGCGGCGGCCGGTCCACCTGGCCGGCGTCGAGCGTCTCGCCGAGACCGGACGCGGCCACCGCGGGCGCGCGACTCTGCGCAGTGCTCGTGCGAGGGATCGGCGCGACGTGTACCGCGGCAGAGGGCAGGAGGGGGTTCGGGAGGTCGAGCGCGACGGAGAGCGGCTCGAGCGGTTCGAAGGCCGGCAGCGGGAGGTCGAGGTCGATCTCGATCGGCTCGGGTTCGGACTCTGGCTCTGGCTCCGCCGCTGCCTCCGTCGAATGCGGCGCGTCGACTTCGCTCCGCACCGTGAGCAGTATGGCCTGGATCGCGGCGGTCTCCTCGCGCACCTCCAGCGGATCGGGCCTCAGCGCCGCGAGACACCACCACAGTCCTGCGTTCACGCCGATCGCCAGAGCGAACGCTGCGGGAACGCGGAGCGCGCGACGAAGTGCGCTGGCGCGCGTCGTGTTCAACGGCGGCCTCCCTGTGCGCTCGTCGCGACCGTGACGTCGCTCGCGCCCGCGAGACGCACGGCGTCCATCACCTCGATGAGGCGGCCGGACGGGACCGATCGATCCGGGACGACGACCACCGGCACCTGCGAACGCGCGACGCGGGAAGCGACCTGCTCGATCGTGACCGGGCGGCTGTCGAGGTACGTCGCGCCGCTCGGCGCGATCACGACGCGGATCGCGTCGGGCGCGGACTCGCTCGATGACGCCGCGCTCGGGCGCTCGACGTCGACTCCGAGGTCCGGATCGAAGGTCGCCGTGACGAGGAAGAAGATCAGCAGGATGAACACGACGTCGATGAGGGGCGCGAGGTCCACGGCCGCTTCTTCCGGAGCTCGTCGACTGCGCTGGCTCGACTGGAACACTAGCTCGCCTCCTCGCGGCAGAGCGCCGCTTCGATCCGCTGAACCCGCAGCAGGACGGCGTCACGTCGCCGCCGCAGTCGCGATCCGAGAGCGCGGTGCGCGAGCACGACCGGCAGCGTCGCAACGAGGCCGGCCTCCGTCGTGATCAGCGCTCGGGAGACGCCGCCGGCCATCGCCTCCAGGCGCGCGCCCGGAGCGCTCACGATTCCCTCGAACGAGATCGTCACGCCGACGATCGTTCCGAGGAGACCGAGCAGCGGCATGATCGTCGCGAGGACGGCCACCGGACGCAGGTACGCCTCGTGCGACGCCGTCCGACTCGCGAGCAGCGCGTCGGCCTGGAGCCGGAACGCGCGTCGATCCCGAAGGTGTGCGCGCGCGCCTTCGAGCGACGCGCCGACGCGTCGGAGCAGCTCGCCGACGACGCCTCCGTCGTGAACGGCGAGCGCCGCACTTGCTCCGGACGGCGACGCGGACAGACCCTCGATCGTCGCGTCCAGCGCATCCCAGTCGACGCGCGACTCGTCGCGCGCGATGAACCACGCCAGGCCGATCAAGGTCCACGACGCGATCGAAGCAGCGACGATCGCGACGAGGATCCAGCCGCCGCGGACGAGGAGCTCTTCGATCATCGCGCTTCTCCGTGAGCGAGGTTCATCAGGAGCGTCGCCGCGTGTCGCTCGGAGTCCGCGAGGATCCTGTCCGCGCGGCCGCGCAGAAGACTGCGGACGACGAGCGTCGGCACGGCGATGACCAGGCCGGTTGCGGTCGTCACGAGCGCCTCGCTGACGCCCCCGGCCATCAGCGCGGGCTCACCGCCGCCGAACGCCTGCAGCACGCCGAACGTCTCGATGATGCCCGCGACCGTTCCCAGCAGACCGAGCAGAGGAGCGACCGCGGCGAGGACGGCAAGCCCACCCATCGAGCGCTCCAGGCGGGGCGTCTCGTGCAGCAGCTGCTCCTGGATCCCGTCCTCCATCGCGCGCTGACCGCCGTCTCGGCGACGCAGGCACGCGTTCATCACGCGCCCGACCGAACCCCCGCCGAAGCGTCCCAGGCGGAGTGGCTCGTCGCTGGCGGACTTGGAGGCTTCGAGGACGCGCGCTGCGACGGCGTCGCGGCGCCAGTTCGCGCCGTACAGGAATGCGATGCGCTCCATGATCAACAGGAGCGCCAGGAGAGCGACGACGGCGAGCGGGAGCATCACAGGACCGCCCGACGCAACTCGATCGCGCCACGACGCGGGCTCGCTGGCCGTCTCGACGCGCAGGCGACCGGTCGGGTCGACCGGAACGGAGAGGACGTCGCCCGCGTCGCCGGCGCGGAGCGCATCGACCGCCGCGCGCACGCCCTCGTCCGCGTCGTCGGGTAGCGAGGTCGCCCAGCGGTAGCCCGCGGCATCCGGAGCGCTCCCTAGTGCGACGGCGACATCGTCGTCGGAGACGTACGCGAACTGCGCCAGCCCGACCTCCAGCAGCTGCACCGACTCCAGTTCACCTTCCGCGCCATGGAGCTCGATCGATCGCGCGCGCACGCTGCGCGCGTCTTCGAGGGTTCCACCGATGATCCCTGCGACGTCGATGAGAGCGCCAGCCGTGTCCTCCGACGGCACTCCGTCCGACGGCGCTGCGAGCGCTGCGCCCGCGGCGACGAGCGCGTCGATGCGCGCGGACTGACCCGGCAGGTCGCCGATCGCGACCGCGAGGCGTTCGGCGGCTGCAGCTCCCGCCGACGCGAGCGTCTGCGCGGCGTCGCGCGCGCCCTCGGCGTCGAGTCGAGCCGCGGAGAGACTGGCCTGGAGCGGAACGAGTCGCTCGGCGGCTGCATCGGCCGCGAGCCGCGCTTCGAGGATTCGCCCGGCGAGCGCGCTCCGCTCAGCCCGTCGCGCTTCCAGCTCGGCTGCCTCGCGCGCCGCGTCGCGCTCGAGCTCCGCGGTGAGGTCGCGCACCTCGCGCTCCAGGCGCTCGACCTCGGCGCCCAGGTCGGCGGCGGATTCCTGCGCCGGCCCGCGCGCGAACGCGAGCGCTGCGCCGCACAGCAGCATCGTGATTCCGTGACGCGCCATCGTCCGAGCTCCTACTCGGCCTCCAGAGGCACGGGGACGAGCACGAGAGCGGGCCGTTCGCGGCCGCGGGCGACCG
The DNA here is from genome assembly GCA_039200205.1 of Planctomycetota bacterium. Lineage (GTDB taxonomy): Bacteria > Planctomycetota > UBA1135 > UBA1135 > Saltatorellus. Next base: position 7,980 of record JBCCSK010000029.1, on the reverse strand, counting down.
CGATCGCGCGGCGGATCGCGCTGCGCTGCGCATCCGTCGCGTTGAGGCGCCACGGCTCGTCAGGGTTCGGTCCGCGCAGTCCGAAGCGCGCTCCGTCCTCGGATGCGAACACGGCGCCGACCCCGCCGATGCGCAGCTGCCACGCGTGGACGCGGACGCGACCGTCTTCGAGCAGCACCGGCTCGTTCGTGAGTTCGATCGCGCGCGCCGCCGCAACGGCGTCGACCGAGCGCGTGAACAGGACCTGGACATCGTTCGCCAGAGCCTCGATGTCGTCCGCGATCGGCGGCGAGGCGCCCGTCGAGGCGGCGAGGGCGTCGAGCGCCGGTCGGACGCTCTCGATCCAGTCGCGCGCGCGGTCGGCGTCGGCGCGAGCGGCGTCGAGATCGGAGCCGATCGCAGCGATCGCGGCCTCGACGCCGCGCAGCTCACCCTCGGTCGCATCGAGGTCGCTGCGCAGGGCCGTGATCTGCTCGTCGACCGCACCGAGCGCTGCTTCGTGATCCTCTGCACGGGCGACCCGCGCAGCCCTCAGGGACCGCAGCTTGCCAACGAGCTCGTGCACCGTCCGCGCGTCGTCACCGGCGGGAGCCGTGCGCTCCTGCAGCGACGTGAAGCCCGCGGCCAAGAGCAGGGGGCCGAGCGCGAGCCATGAGCGGCGCCGTTTCATCGAGAGTCCGGACACGGAGCGGAAGGATCGCCGACAGGCCGCTCGTTCGTCCACCCCATCGGGGTAAGACGCGCTCGGGTGGACGATCCACGGGGCGCGGGGGATACGCCTAGGGGATCGGGTGATTCCCCAGGGTTCGCGATCGTCGCGAATCTCGCGCGCGAGACTCTCTGCCATCCAGGTCCCCGACGGAGCCGTTCGAGGCGCTAACCTCTTGCGCCGCCGCAGAGGCTCGAGCGCGGCCAGCTTCCCTTCCCCGCGAATCCCCGTCGCCCGCCGTCGTCCTTTTCGGACCTCGGCGCCTCTGTGCCATGCCCACGCTCTGCGCCGTTCTCCTTGTTCCCGTCTTGCTCGGGGCAACGCAAAGCCAGGAGTCGACGGCGTCCGACGAGCCAGTTCCGGAGCCCGAGACGTATCGGCTCGCGGACACCGTGATCAAGGGGGAGCTCATCGACCGGAGCTTCGTCGACACGATCACGAGCGTGAGCTCGCTCGACCAGGAGGAGATCGAGGAGCGTCCGGGGAACCCGAACCTCGACGAGGTCCTCCGCACTCTGCCGAACGTCGGCGTCACCGACGGTCAGATCACCGTTCGCGGGATCAACAACTTCGGCGATGGCGACAATCCTTCGCCGCTGATCAGTACGACGGTCGACGGGGCGTGGATCAGCCCCGACACCTCGCGACGCGCCTGGCTGCCCATGCAGCTCTGGGACGTCGAGACCGTCGAAGTGCTGCGTGGGCCGCAGTCGACGGAGAACGGGCCGAACAGCGCGGCCGGTGCGATCGTCCTTCGTACCGTCGACCCGACGTGGGAGCAGGAGGGGCGCCTGCGCGTCGGCGTCGGCTCGTACGACACGTGGCAGACGGCATTCGCGAACGGCGGCCCGCTGATCGACGACTATCTCGCGTACCGAATTGCGGTCGACTACCGCGAGTCCAACGGCTTCATCGAGGACGCGATCGGGCGGGACGACTACGGCGAGTTCGACTACCGGCAGCTGCGCGGCAAGCTTCTTTGGCAGCCGAACGGCGACGACACGCTGCAGGTCAAGCTGACGCTCGACAACACGGCGGGCACTTCCAACAACCAGAACGTCAATGACTTCACGGCGGACCCGGAGGATCGCCGTCCCGAGCCTGCCCGCGAGGGTCTGGGCAACCCCGAGATCGACAGCGACACGAACCGCGCGATCGTCGACGTCGATGGCCTGATGGGGGACGCGTGGCGGTTCAGCAGCACGACCGCGGTCAGCACCTTCGAAGCCGATGCGTCGTTCGAGCCGATCGGCCTTCCGGACGACTTCATGTACGAGGACGAGGCGATCACGCAGCAGCTCGCCTTCTACTACGAAACGGAGGAGCTCGACGCGGTCGTCGGCCTGTACGCGGGGCGCTTCCGCGACGAGTTCGAAGGGACGCAGCTCGGCGGAGGCATTCTCTTCGACGAGCAGGAGACGCGGACGACCTTCGCGATCTTCAGCTCGGCCGACTACAGGATGAGCGACGCTTGGACGCTGACCGGTGGCGTCCGCGTCGAGTACGAGGAGTTCGATGTCGAGAACGACACCGTCCTCGGGCTCGATCCGCCGCTGGGCGCAGAGGAGTCGGTCGACAACACCGTGCTCCTCCCGCGAATTGGCGTGCGGTACAACCCGCGCGGCGACCTGACCTTCGGCGCCCAGGTGAGCCGCGGATACCGCGGCGGCGGAACGACGTTCGATATCTTCAACTTCGAGGGCGTCGAGGCGTTCGACCCCGAGTTCCTCTGGAACTACGAGCTCTCGATGCGCGACACGCTGCTGGACGGGCGCTTCGCCTACGGGCTCAACCTGTTCTTCACGGACTGGCAGGACAAGCAGGTGTCCTTCGCGACGTCTCCCTTCCTCCCCGTGCTCACGACCAACGCGGGCGAGGCGGAGTCCTACGGCGCCGAGGTCACGATGCAGTACTCGCCGGACGCGCTTCCAGGCCTCGCGTTCGACCTCGCCGCAGGGATCGTCGAGACCGAGTACAAGTCCTTCTTCGTCGGCGCGAACGACTTCTCGGGCAACGAGTTCAACCCGACGCCTGACTGGAACGGTTCGCTCGGCGTCAACTATGCGAGCCCGGGGGGGTACTTCGGCGGAGTGCGAGTCACGCGCATCGGGGGCGGGTTCGAGGATCCCGCCAACACGCGCTCCATCTTCGGCTACACGACGCTCGATGCGCGCGCCGGATACCGGTGGGAGGGCGGCGAGGTCGAGCTCTTCGCGCGCAACCTGCTCGATGAGTTCGGGCTCGTGCGCAACGCGAGCTTCTTCGTCGTCCCGAACGCGCCCGAGTTCTACGGGGTGAACGTCAGCCTCCGGTGGTGATCGAGAGACCTCGTCCGGCGCGAAGCAGCACCCCCCGTCAACGATATCGACATCAACCTCTCCGGCGCCGTGGACCGTCGCGGCGTCCCTTCCCCGAGTGCTCATTCAGGCGCATTCACCATGAAACTCTCCACTCGCTTCACAGCCTCTCTCCTCTCGGCCTCCGCGCTCGGTGCCCTTGCCGGCGCGCAGGAGACCCTCGACTTCACGATCGACGCCGTCGCCTCGCAGGGGCTCGTCAGTGGCGTCACTCCGATCGGGCCGGTCAACGGCACTCCGCCGGACTACGGCCTCTCGGGAACGGTCGGGGTCGTGCTCGACGGCGTGCCCGGCTCCAGTCCCTCCAGCGTTTCGCTGAGCGGCACGGGCGGGGCGATCGTCGCGCCGGACATCAGCGCGGAGATCCCGAACTTCAATCCCGCGGCTCCGCCCTTCGCGATCATCACGATCACGAACCTCGCCTTCAGCTTCTCCAGCCCGGCAGCGGCCGTCGATCCTGGGGGGAGCTTCCAGACCCAGGTCACGACGACGGTCGTCAGTGGGACGGTGACCATCGACGCGTCCGGCCTCACGTCGATCATCGACATCGCAGGCTTCTCGAGTCAGCCCGAAGCGTTCGCCGGTAGCGTCGTCGTGACGGGGACGGACACGCGCATCTCCGGCCAGTACAGCGGGACCTTTCAGATCTTCGACCCCGTCGCGATGGTCGCCGCCGACCTGAACTTCGCGGGCACGCTCGCCGCGGACTTCGCAGCGGCGGCGCCGACGGTGTTCTGCAGCTCGAACGCGAACTCGACGGGCGCCGTGGGCGCGATCGGATCCGCCGGGACGACGAGCTTCACCGCCGCCGATCTCGTGCTCGAGGCGAGCAACCTGCCGACCAATGCGTTCGTGCTGTTCCTCGCGTCCGACACGACCGACTTCGTGCCGAACTTCGGGACCAGCCAGGGGAATCTGTGCCTCGGCGGCACGATCTTCCGCATCGACAACGTCCAGAACTCGGGCCAGAGCGGCGCGGCCTCGATCCCGGCACCCTTCACCATCACGCCGGGCGCTGCGTTCGACATCGGCGAGACCTGGTACTTCCAGGCCTGGTACCGCGATTCGGTCGGCGGCTCGGCCACGTCGAACACGACGGACGCTCTGGAGGTCGTCTTCGCCCCGTAGTCTGGCGGGAGTCACGCGGCTAATTTCGGCCGCGAGCGTCCAGGGGCCCGCGGCGAGGATCGCTCGACCTCGCCGCGGGCCTATTCGCCTCCCTCGACGTCAGGGACCCGCAGTTCGTCGGTGGGCTCGGCCTTGCTGTACTCGAACGCCCACGCGGCGGCGAGAGCGAAGACCGCCGTCGCCGCGCCGAGGATCGACTTCGTGTAGGGGTCGGCGACGAGCGCGAGGCGCAGGAACACCGTCACCACCGCGAAGGTGAAGTTCCTGAAGACGATGCGGTACTCGCGCGTCACGGTCAGCGACGCGAGCACGAGCAGAACGTCCGAGAAGACGAGGACGGTGAAGAAGACGACGAAGAAGTCGAGGGACAGTGCGTCCTCCGAGGAGTCGACCGTCAGCGTCTCGACGCCGAAGAAGAGGCCCGTCAGCACGAACGCTCCGAGGAGACCGAGCGCAACGATCTTCTTGAGGGAGACGAAACGCGCGACGTCCTCCGGATTCGTCGAGATCGGCCGGTGCCTCTGCAGGCGGTAGTAGGCGACCAGCGCGACGAACACGATCAACGCGCTGAGCGCGAGCGCTCCCATCTCGTAGAGCACGTAGCGTCCGCCGGTGAGATCGATCGGCTCCGGCAGCTTTGCGAGCTCGTCGAAGTTCTTCCGGATGAGGATGAGCGAGAAGATCTCGAGCTGTTTCCCGAGCGCGTTCGCGACTGACTCGGCCAGCGAGAAGATCAGGTCGAGCACCTCGGCGATCAGGAGGAGCGTGAAGACCCACGAGATCGCGGCGAGGTGGTTCGTCGGGAGGGGGCGGCCGAAGAACGAGGTGACGAGGCCGAGCCGCGACAGCTCGATCGCGACGATGGAGACGAAAAACGCGAGGACGAGCGCCCAGCCGATGGCCCGCCGCGTCGTTGGTCGCTCCCAGCGCTCGCGCAGTTCGTCGAAGACCCTGACGTGGAGCCGGGGACGGCGGGGAGTAGGGCTCGTCATCAGGTGGCGCTTCGGCAGGTCGAGGCGGATCGAATCGTAGCTGTGGCGGAGGGTTCGTCGTGAGAGCGATCGCTCTCGGTTTCGTGCCTGACGCGGGACGTCTCGCGAGAACGGCGCGATTCGCTGTGGAGGGATCCTTCGCCCGGGCAGTTCCCGCAGCTCAGGCCGAGAAGCTGGCCCTTTCCCCTCCACCAACCCTGCCTCTACAGCTCCGAGGTGCCCCACACCTCTCCTGTCGATGAAACTCCACGTCCACGGCGCGACCCTCGCGTCGACCCTCGCCATCGTCACTGCGGGAACGTCGTTCGCGCAGATCCAGGGCCTCGGTGAGCCCTATGTCCCCGTGTCGCACGACGACTCCAACAAGGCATCGGAGCTCCCGGTCGAGCGCTCCTCCGAGGCGCCTGTCCAGGTCGAGCCCGGTCGTCGGACGCTTCAGGCTCCGCCCGCTACCAAGACTGGCCTCGAGGAGATCCAGCGCGCGATCCAGGGTGAGACTCGGGTCGAGGCGATGCTCACGCGACCCATGGTCGCGCTGGAGGCGCGCGAGGCCGTCGTCCGCGGGCGAGGCTTCAAGGCGAGCGCTTCCGCCGAGCGCTTCGTCTACAGCCCGGTCGTCGGGAAGCGGGGAGACGCCAGCGTCAGCCTGTCGCTCCGCAGCGTCACGCGCGGTCGGAGCGAGCTGCCCCTGGACGGCAACGTCGTCCTGCGCGACGTCGACGGCCGGCTCGAAGTCGATCGCGGAAGCGTCGTCGAGGCCTACGACTACGACCTCGGGGGCGTCGAGCAGCTCTTCCGCTTCGACGCGCTCGAGGGCTCGGGTGATCTCGTCGTCACGATGGACGTCGACACCGAGCTCCAGATGCGAGCCGATCCGGACGGCCTGGTCTTCTCGAACGAGTACGCCCAGGTGAACTACAGCAACGCCTTCGTGCTCGACGCGAGCGGCGCGCGCGCCCCGATCGAGACGACCTGGGACGAGAGCACGATCTCGCTCACGGTGCCCGCGGACTTCCTGGCCGGCGCCACCTTTCCGGTCACGATCGACCCGGTCCTCGACTCGTTTGCGTTCGGCGGCGGGACGCTCGACGACTCCGAGCCGGACATCGCGTTCGATCAGGATCAGAACAGGTACCTCGTCGTCTTCCAGGACTTCGTCACGTCGACGGACTCCGACCTGTACTACTTCGCCGTCAGCCAGACGGGCGAGGTCGTGCCGGGGAGCTTCTCCGCCCTCGCGACCGGGAGCGCGACGTCACACACGAAGCCCGCGATCGCCGTGAACGATGCGGCGGACCAGTTCCTCATCGTGGCGGCGGCGCTCCCGAGCGGCGCGACCAACCGGCAGATCGAGGGGGTTACCGTCGACGTGTCGGGGACCGGCTATGTCAACGGAACCCTCTTCGTGATCAACGACTCCGTCGGCGACTTCGACTGCTTCAACGCCGACGTCGCCGGCAACACGTTCCCGTCGGTGAACGAATTCAGCTACTTGGTGACGTGGACGCGTCTCTTCAACTCCCTCGATGGCGACGTGCATGGGCGGATCGTTGCCAGCGACGGATCTCTGACGACGGGCCGCATCAGCATCGACAACTCCTTCGACAACGACATCCAGTGCTCCGTGTCGTCGTCCCTTGGGGATTCGTCGCTCCAGGGCAACTACTACAACGTCGTTTGGATCCGGGACAACACGGGGAACGGCCGCGGGTCGGTCTGGGCGCGCCGCGTCTACTTCGACGGGAGCTTCAGTGGACCGCGACCCACGACGCGCTTCCAGGTCACCTCGTCGATCGACTGCGTCGACCCGGTGACGACCTCCGCGTCGGACTTTGGCCTCGAGATCACGGGTGAACGGCACTTCGTCGTTGCCTATCCGCGCGTCTTCGCTGCGGTCGGCGGAGGCTTCCAGTCGAGCATCTACAGCGCCGTCACGACCTTCGCCGACGTCGCCGGCCCCGAGGTCAGCATCACGGCGATGGAGGACATCGATGTCATGCAGGACCAGCCGGAGTGCGCGATCGCAAACTCCGGCAGCGGCTTCCTCCTCGCCTACGCCGAGCGATTCGGTACCAACGACAACGATTACGACCAGTACATGGTCTCCGGCAGCGTCATGGACGCGCCGGGCAACGGCTTCGTTCCGACGCTGGGCGAGCGGCACCAGCGAATGGCCTTCAGCGGTGCGACCGAGCGCGGCGTAGCGATCGCGTCGAAGTACGACGGCAACGAGCGCGGAGCGTTCTTCGAGGACGACGCCTGTGCGGTCTGGACCGAAGGAGCGGATCCCTCGAGTTCACGGATCGAGGGCATCACACTCGACGCCTTCAACAACGAGCCGCTCACCGGCGATCATTCCATCGGCCGTCAGTACTGCCGGGCCGAGCGCAACGACAGCGGTCGCAAGGGCTGGATTCGCGCGATGGGCCCCGACCAGAGCGTCGGCTCCACCAAGCGCCTCGTCGCGATCGACTTGACGATCGACGCATTCGGCTACCTCTTGGCGGCCCGCAATGCGACGTTCGTCGCGAACCCGGCCGGCTCGGCGGGCAACCTCTGCGTCGCCGGCGCCGGACGCTACGTCAACGCCCTTGCGAGCTCGGGACCCGAGGGCGTCATCGTCACGACGGTCGATCCCTCCAGCGTCCCGCAGCCGAACGGCTTCGTCAGCATTGCGCCGGGTGAGACCTGGTACTTCCAGCTGTGGAGCCGCGACGTCCAGTTCGGATCTCCGACGTCGAACTTCACGAACGCCGTCGAGGTGACGTTCACGAACTGACGTCGACTCGATTCG
>JBCCSK010000028.1:0-26641 GCA_039200205.1 Planctomycetota bacterium | reverse complement strand
GCCGAACCGCGCGGCGACGCGGTCGGCGGCGACGTCGCGCTGCGGCTCGACCAGGCGCTCGGGCGGGCCTTCGAGCCGGTGACGCCGCTCGTCCACGAGACGCCACCCCAGGTCGAGCGCACGTTCGAGGGGCCGGTCAAGGACGCGCGCGCGATCGCGGAGACCGCGGAGGACCTCGTCCGCGAGCTCGCCGCCGAGCTCGAGCGGGCGCGCCGCGGCGTCCTCGAGGCGACGCTCGTCCTGGAGCCGTCCGACCTCGCGCCGCGACGCCTCCCGATCGCGCTCGCGCGACCCAGCGCGGACGCGCGCCACCTGTGGACGATGCTGCGCCCGAAGGTCGAGACGGCGCACCTGGGCTTCGGCATCCTCCGCGTGCGCTGCGTCGCCGTTCGAACGGGACGCCTCCCCTCGCGCCAGGTTCGCGCGTGGTCGTCCGGGGACGAGGCGCGGGACGACAGCCGCGCCGGCGAGCTCGACAAGCGCGTCGGTGAGCTCGTCGACGTGCTCGTCGCGCGCCTCGGCCCCGAGAACGTCCTGCGGGCGCGCCCCGAGCCGTCCCACCTGCCCGAGCTCGCGTACTCGTGGACGCGGCCGGACGAGCCGCGCCCGAAGACGTCTGTGGAGCACCGCGCCGCGCCCCCTCCCCCGCGCCCGTCGCTGCTGTTCTCACCGCCCGAGCCCGCGACGTTCGAGGCCCTCGACGAGCGAGGCGCCCCGCGCCGCCTGCGCTGGCGAGGCATCGCGTTCCGCGTGCGCACCGCGCGCGGTCCCGAGCGCCTCGCTCGTCCCTGGTGGAGCGACGAACCCGCCAGGCCGGACGGCTCGCTGCACACGGTCCGCGACTACTTCCGCCTGGAGACGGTGTGCGGGCGCTCGCTGTGGACCTTCCGCGAGCCGCGACACGGTCGGGCGTTCGTCCACGGCGAGTGGACGTGAAAGGACAGGACTCCCTTCACTCAGGGATGTCGAAGTCGTCGTGCTCGTTCACCGACGCGAACTCGATGCGATCCCCGGCCTCGCTAGGGACCGACCACCAGAGCATTCGAAGCGACTCCGGCTCGTTCATCTGGAGGCTGCAGCGCCAGGCCTTCGCGCCGTCGCGCTCGCGCACGCGTCCGGCGGAGTCCGTCGCGGGACCGTCGACGCCGAGCGCGTGAACTTCGCGACCCTCGACGTTCTGCACCTTGCCCGCCGCGATCTGCGCAGCGACGTCGACGAGCTTGTCGACCGGAACGTCCTCGAGGTCGCGCGCGGTTTCCAGGAACGACGGCCCCACGCGCATCGGCCCCAGAAGGAAGTCGGCGCGTTCGTCCTCCTCGACGTCTCGGGCGTGGGCGACGCGCACGGCCCGGAGGAACGAACGCTCGCCCTTGAGAGGATCGAGATCGGGGCCGGCGAGACGCTGAAGCTCGCCGAACCGATCCTCGAGGCTGCGCAGCTCGCGGCGCAGTCGCGCGACCGTATCGCGCAGGAGGGCGCGGTCGTCGTTCGCCGCGCGCAGCTGACGCTTGAGCCCGTCGATCCGCGCTTCGTCGTCGCCGTCCTCGACCTCCTCGGTGTCCTCGATGGAGCGTCCAAGGAACTCGAACCAGTCGAACGGCGCTCCGCCCGCGACCAGGGAGGGCGAGGGCAGCGGCTCGGCCTTGGCGGTGATCGCCTCCTTGATCGAGAGGACGGCGCGCCGCGCGTCGGGGTCGATCGACTGGATGCGAACCTTGACGATCTCATCGATCTCGACGAAGTCCGCGATCGACTCGACGAACGAGTGGTCGATCTCCGCGATCCCGACGATGCCGCGCGCGCTCGGGAGAAGCTCGACGAGCGTCCACCGATCCTGGATGGCGACGATGCGGCCGAAGACGATGTCGCCCGGAGTGAGCTCGCTCCCGATGCGGTCCCAGGGCGAGGGGATCTGACCGACGAGCGAGAACCGAAGGCCCTCGCTCCGCTCGTCCGTCGGGTCGAGGCGCACGGCGTCGAGCTTGGTCCCCGCGCGAAGGCAGATGGAGAGCGCGTGGAGAGGCACGTCCGCTTCCGTGACCCGCCCGTGGCGACCCTGGGCGTCGACGACGTCGATCGTCGGCTCCACGCCCGTCACCTCGACAGCGATCGGAGGCACCGCCGGCGCGGCGCAGTCGGGCTCACCGGACCACTCGCGGAGCGCGCGACCGATCCTCTCCGCCGCGGCGACGGCCTCGTCGCGGTTCGTCGCGAGGAAGAGCTTGTGATCGTACGGGTTCGACTCCCGCGTCAGTCCGGGCCACCAGACCCTCATCGCGCCGCCGTACACGTCGAGCTTCGCCGGCAGCGCCTCGCTGAGCGTCCACGTCGCCTCGCCGGTCGGGATTGCGACGACCTCCGCAAGGTCGCTCACGCGTGACTCCAGATCCTCGGGTTCCAGCAGGAACTCCTTCGAGCGGAAGTCGGTCGTGATCGCGACGATCGGTCGCTCACGGTCCGGTGCGAAGAGCTCGTTGTCGATCCACTCGGGGACCTCGTCCGGTGAAATCGTGCGCATCGATCCCCCATTCGAACCCGGGCAGCGAGGCCGGCGCAATCGGGGACGTGGATTCCACGCCCGATCGTCCGTTCGATTCGCGCATGCTGCTCGGCATGGAGCCGGATCCGTCAGACTTCCACGGACCGACCGCCGTCACGCGGAGGATCCGCGCGCTCCTCGACGACGCGGGTGTCACCTACCGCTACGTGGAGCACGGGCCGACCCGCACGAGCGAGGAATCGGCGGCAGCGCGCGGCGAGCTGCTCGTCGTCGGCGGCAAGTCGATCGTCCTCCGCGTCGGCGACGCGTTCCGCGTGTGCGTCCTGAGCGCAGCGCGCCAGATCAACTCGAACCGCGTCCGCCGCCAGTATGGAGAGACGCGGGCGCGCTTCGCGAACCGGGACGAGCTGCACGAGCTCACGGGCCTCGTCCCCGGCTGCGTCCCCCCGTTCGGTCGCCCGATCTTCGACCTCCCGAACTGCCTCGACGAGTCGTTCCTCGAGAACGACCGCATCGCGTTCAACGCCGGCTCGTTGACGTGCTCGATCGTGATGCCGCTGGAGCCCTACCTCGAGCTTGCGACGCCCGAGGTCTTCCCGTTCTCGAAGGCCGAGTGACGCGCATACCCTGGCCGTGGGGTCGGGGGGACGACGACGAAAGGACCGCGACGGCGTCCGATGACCTCGTGCAGCACGCGGCCGAGGCCGCGTCGCGCCCCGCGTCCGAGGATCGTCAGGTCGGCGCGTTCGAGATGGGGTGCGAGCGCGACGCCCGCGGGCCCCGCGACCTCGAGGACGCCGACGTCGCCCTCGGGGCCGCCCGCTTCGTCGATGCTCTGAGAGACGGAATCCACGAGCGCGTCCAGGTCGCTGCGCGCGATCGACCCGACGCCCGGTGTCGCCGACTCGCGGCAGTGCGCAACGTCGAGCCGCGCACCGAGCATCGCGGAGACGGCGACTCCGACCCGCAGGACGTCTCGATCTCCGAGGGGGTAGGCGATTGCCGCGAGGACCCGGCGAGGCGCGGTCCACGGGCCCCTCTGGATCCACACGGGGCACGTCAGGAACGTCACGACGCCGCGGGTGGTGCGGCCCGCGGCAGGGAAACGACTCCGCGCGCCGAGGACGAGCAGGGGGTCGTCACGCCGGCCGATCGCATCCAGGAGCGCCTCGTCGGGCGGCCTCGCGTCGCCGGAGCCGCATGGGACGTGGACCGTCTCGCAGGGGCAGCGGAACCCGCGCGCGAGCAGCGACCCCGCCTCGAGCGCCGCGTCGTCGTGGGGCGCAACGGCCGCTTCGCGGTCGCGCAGCTCCTCGGACAGCGCGACGAGGATCGTGCCAGGGGCTCGGCCTCGAAGGCGACTCACTCGTCGATCGTTCACGCTCGCAGGATCCCCCGGCCGGTCGGCGTCGCGGAGTCGGTCCCCAAGATCGAGAGTCGTCGAGGCCGAGCCGCGATTCTCGTTCGCGACCGCGAGCGCCGCGCTTCGTCGATCGTCGAGGTGTCGGGGTCCACAGTGCGTAGCCATAATCCGCAGGTGAGACCTTCCGGCCGTATCGGCGACGCTGGAGAGAGACCGTCCAGGGCCGAACCGCCTCCCCGCCGGACGACCGCACGAAGCGGTCCCCCGACCCCCCATCACCCATGAATCCGAAGCACATCCTGCTTCCCACCGACCTCTCGGAGCTCTCGCTCCGCCCCCTCCTGCACAACCCCGAGCTGTTCGAGGGTCGGAAGGTCACGCTCCTGTCGATCGTACCGAACTTCCCGGTGATGGCCCCGGCGTCCCCCTTCGCGCCGCAGGTCGACTCGCCGGACCTGGGGCCGCGGATGGAATCGGCGCGCGAGGGGCTGGACGTGATCGCGAAGAAGTTCCCCGCCTCGTCGGAGGTCCAGATCGAAGCGATCGCGGAGAAGGAGGCCGGGAAGGCGATCGCCGAGTGGGCGAACGAGAACGGGGTCGATCTGATCGTGGTCTCGACGCACGGGCGGACCGGTTTCCGCCGACTGACGCTCGGCAGCATCGCCGAGGCCGTCCTCCGTCACGCGCGCGTCCCCGTCCTCGCCTTCCCCGCGAAGGAGGCGCACTGATGCAGGACCCCGCGGCCGGTGACCTCCTGGCCCTGGCAACTCGTCCGGTCACGATCGACGCGGCCGCGTCGGTCGCGGCGGCGGCGCAGGCGATGGGAGAGAAGCACGTCGGATCCGTCGTCGTCACGGAGGACGAGCGGCCCGTCGGGCTCGTCACCGATCGCGACCTCGTCATGGCGTCGCTCCTCCGGCCGAAGGGGAGCGAGCCTCCGCCCGTCGGCGAAGTCGCGTCCCGTCCGTTCCTCCACGTGATGAGCGGCGCAACGGTCGTCGACGCGACGAACATGATGGAGCACCACTGCGTGCGAAGGATCGGCGTCGTCGACGCGAGCGGCGCTCTCGTCGGAGTGATCTCCGCCGACGACGTGCTGCTGGCGATGGGACGCTCGCTCGAAGGACTCGCCGGCGCCGTCGCGCGTGAGTTCGCCGAGGAGATCGACCCGACCTCCTCGACCACCTCGTCCTACGGCCCCGAGTGACCCGATGAAGCACGTCCACAACGACTCCGAAGTCGTGTGCGTCACGCCCGACCTCTCGATCCGGGAAGCCGCGGCCACGATGAAGGAGCGCGGGATCGGCAGCCTCGTCGTGATCGACGGCGACGGGAACGTGTCCGGAATCGTCACCGACCGCGACCTGTGCCTGCGCGCGGTTCGCTGGGACCGCGACCCCGACGAGACGCCGGTGTCGAAGGCGATGACGACCGACGTCAGGACGCTCTCCGCCGACTCGACGCGCGACGATCAGATCGGCTTGATGCGTCGCATGGGCGTGCGCCGCGTTCCGCTCGTCGACGGCACCGGCAAGCCCGTCGGCCTGATCTCGGTGGACGACTGGCTCCGTTGGACGGCCACGCGACTTCACGAGGTCGCTTCGACGTCGGATCCGGCACTGCGTCACGGACCGCTCCGCGCGCCGGGCGATCTGCTCGACGACCTGGAGCGCCACCTCGAGCGCCAGATGGAGGCGCGCGAGGAGGACCCTCTGCAGACGCGGACCGTCGTCGACCGGGACGCGCTGCTCGACGCGATCGCAAAGCTCCGCGCAGGCATGACGGGAACCACTTAGCCCGACAACAGGCCTTCCTGGATCGCGATCCGAGCGAGCTCGGCGGTCGAGTGCGCGTCGAGCTTGCGCTGCAGGTTCTCGCGGTGCTTCTTGGCCGTGCCGATCGTGACGCCGAGCTCCGCCGCGACCTCTTTGTTCGAGCGACCGAGCGCGAGGAGCTGGAAGACCTCGCGCTCGCGCGCCGTCAGCGGCGCGAGCCGACCGGCCCCGCCGCCCTCGACGCCCTCCGGCGCGCGCACCCTGTCGACGAGCGCGTTCGCGACGCGTGGCGTGACGTAGTTCCGTCCGTCGCAGATCGACTCGACCGCGAGCCGCAGCTCTTCCGGCTCCGAGTCCTTCGTCAGGAAGCCCGCCGCTCCGGCCTTGAGCGACTCCTCGAGGAAGCGGCCCGACTCGTGATTCGTCAGCACGAGGAACTTCGTGCGCGGTGAAGCCTGCAGCAGCTTCGGGAGCGCGTCGATCCCGGACAGTCCGGGCATCGTCACATCGAGCGTGCAGACGTCCGGGCGGAGCCGGCCGATCTCATCGATCGCACGCCGCGGATCCCCTGAGTCGCCGACGACTTCGAAGCCGCAGTCGTCCACGAGCAATCGACTCAGTGCGGCGCGAACGATCGACTGGTCGTCGATCACGAAGACGCGGATCTTGGATGACATGCGATGAGAGAGGAAGTTCGAGCCTTCCTCAGGATAAGCCGCGCCCCCCCGACTCCGTGCGGGCGGGCCAGTCGAGAACCACTCTCAGTCCGCTTCCGCCCGCTCCTTCCGACAGCTCGACGGTCGCTTCGTGCTCCTCCGCGATCTTGCGAACGAGCGCGAGACCGAGTCCGGTCCCGTCCGGCTTGCTGGTCTTGAAGATCCGGAAGACGTCTTCGCGTTCGGAGAGCGCGATCCCCGGTCCCTCGTCCTCAACGGCGACCTGCACGCGTCCCCGGCCAATAGGACGCGCGGTCAGCCGCAGGCTCCCGCCGGCCGCCTGGGCCTCCGCGGCGTTGCGAAAGAGGTTCGCGAGGAGGTCGTCGAGGGCGCGCGGATCCGCGCGCAGCGGCGGCGTCTCGGGCTCGACCTGCACGATGGGCCGGACGCCCGCCTTGTGCAGCGCGGTCGCCTCTCGCTCCAGCGCGATGCCGAACGCCTGCGCGGCAGGAACGTCCTCGAGCTCGAGGTCGAGCGGCCGCGAGAACGTCAGCGTCCGACGCATCAGGCCCTCGAGCCGCCGCATGCGCGCCGTCAGGTCGTCGATGACGGCGCTCTCCTCCTCGCCGAGCTGACGCGAGACCGCCTTGAGCGCAAGCTCCAGTGACGAGACGGGACTCCGCAGCTCGTGACTGAGGATCGCGGCCTCTTCACCGAGGCGAGCGAGCGAGCGCATGACCGACGACTCCCGCCGCTGGGCCGCGACGAGATCGGAGATGTCGCGCACCTCGACGATCGCGTGAGGTCGTTCGTCCTCGTCCTTGGGCACGAGCCGGATCGACAGCTCGTGGGGCCGCGCCGACCGGCGGCCGGCCGCGTCGTGGCTCGATGACTCGTAGGAGACCTCGACGGCGACGCGCGTCGTCGCGAGTCCCGTCTCGTTCGCCCGCGCGAGTGCGGCGGCGACCGCGCGTCGGTTCGCACCGTCGCCCCCCCAGAGCCGGGCCTCGGCGAGGGGAACGCCGACGAGCTCGTCCCGCGGGATCCCCGTCCACTCGACCGTCGGCGTGTTCACGTCCGCGATGCGGCCCGAGCCGTCGAGGAGCAGGATGAGCTCGTTCTCGTGCTCGAACACGGCGCGGAAGCGCGCCTCACTGCGCGCGAGCGCGGCGCGGGCCCGTCGGCGCTCCAAGCTGTCGCGGAACGTCCCGCAGAAGAGCGGCCCCTCGGGCCCGTCGACGTCGATCCGCGAGACGCTCAGCTCGCAGGGAACGACGGTGCCGTCCTTCTTCTGGACGTCGAACTCGCGGACGGTCCCGAGGATCCACGTCCGGCCGGTCTCGCGGTAGCGCTGGAGGTAGCCGTCGTGCTGCGAGCGGTGCGGCTCCGGCATCAGGACGCGCACGTTCTCGCCAACGAGCTCGGCGCGCTTCCAGCCGAACATCGAGCGCACGGACTCGCTCGCGAGCAGGATCGTCCCGGTCACGTCGATCACGACGACGGCGTCGATCAGACCGACGAGGAGCGCGGAGAGCAGCTCGTCGCCGCCCGGAATGCTCTGCCCGTTCCCGTCCGTCATCACTGCGTCACTGTCACCCATCCTGTCGCGCCGCCTCGAGCGCAGCGCGGATCCGCGCGTCCAGTCGCTCGATCTCGGCGTCCGGATCTCGCCACCAGTCGATCGCCCAAACCCGGACGAGGTCCCAGCCGAGGCCCTCGAGGACGAGGCTCTGCAGCCGATCGCGGTCGCGCGCAGTCGCCGCGTGCGCGTAGTTGAACCCGTCGGTCTCGATGCCGACGAGGAACCGATCCGAGCGCTCCGGCTCACGGACCGCGACGTCGACGCGAAGCCTCGACGCCCCGACGTCCGTGTCCACGTCCCAGCCGCGTTCGCGAAGAGCCGACGCGACCGACTGAACGAGCTCGTCTCGCGGCCGGTCGATCGAACCGCCCGTTTCCTCCGTCGACGGCAGCGATCCGCGCTCCGCATAGCGCAGGAAGGCCTTCAGATCGCGCACGGCGCGAGCGCTCGTCCGGCCGAGGTCGATCTGCTCCGATCGAATCGACGAGAACACGAGCACCTGCTCGCGCGCACGCGTGATCGCGACGTTGAGTCGACGCTCGCCACCGTCCCGGTTGAGCGGCCCGAAGTTCATCGAGATGCGCCCCTTCTGATCGGGCCCGTAGCCGATCGAGAACACGATCACGTCACGCTCGTCTCCCTGAACGTTCTCCAGGTTCTTGACGAACACGGGCTCCTCGCGGTTCTCGTCGAAGAACTCCTCGATCTCGGGTGCGTCGCGGATCGCCTCGTCGAACAGGTCGAGCACGAGCTCCTGCTGGGCCTGGCTGAACGTCACGACGCCGATCGAGCGCTCTCGCTGCTCGGCGTCCTTCAGGCGCCGGACGACCTCGTCGACGACGGCGCGCGCCTCGGGCGCGTTCGTTCGGGTGCGGCCCTTGTCGTAGACGCCGTCGGACACGAAGCGCATCGACACGCCCAGGTCCTCCGACGCGTTCGACGGAAACGTGATCAGGCGACCGTCGTAGTAGCGCTCATTGCTGAATGCGATCAGGCTCTCGTGGCGACTGCGGTAGTGCCACGACAGGCGCTGCGTCGGCACCTGGGCCCCGATGCACTCCTCGAGGATGCTCTCCAGGTCCTCGATCTCGTCCTCCTCGATCGCGTCGTCGTCGCCTCGGTCGAAGAAGCTCGTCGGCGGGAGCTGCTTCGGATCGCCGACGACGACGGCCTGCTTCCCGCGCGCGATCGCGCCGATCGCGTCCCAGACGGGAATCTGCGACGCCTCGTCGAAGACGACGAGGTCGAAGCGCGGGTGGTCGGCGTCCAGGTACTGCGCGACCGACATCGGGCTCATCAGGAAGCACGGCTTCAGCTCCATGGCGAGGTCACCGAGCTCGCTCAGGAGGCGCCGGATCGCCATGTGGCGCGTCTTCTTCGCGATCTCGCGCTGGAGCGTGCCGAGCGCCGTCCCGCGCTGCGTCTCGCGCAGCGTCTGGGGCGTCGGTCGCTCGGCGCCAACGCGCTGGCGCACCTCCTCGCGCGCCGCGTCGAGCCGCTCGACGTCGAGCTCGACGAAGCGCTCGATCGCGCGCACCTGGTCCACGCCGTCGAACGCCTTGAGCCTCTCGTCGGCCGAGATCTCGTGCAGCGACCACGCGCGCGCGAAGGCGCCGTCGAAGGCCGCGCGCACGCTTCCCGCGGCGAGGGAGCCCGACTCGAGCGCCTCGACGATCGTCCCGAGACCGGCGTCGATCGCGCGAACGCGCAGCGACGCCCAGCGCGACCAGCCGCGCAGGTCGGACCAGCGATCGATCCAGCGGAGGACGAGGGCCTGGAGAGCGGCGACGTCGTCGAGGCCCGCGCCGAGCGGGGCGTCGGGCAGCGGTTCCGCTGCAGCGAGCACGTCAGCGTGCCGCGCATCGTGCTCGGCGCGCGCGGCGTCGAACGCGTCGACGAGCGGCGCGACGTCAGCGGGGAGGAGAGGCCCGGAGACGGCCGCGGCGACCGGCCCGCGGATCGCTTCGCGCTGCCGGTTCGTTCGCGCCGCAAGATCGTCGACGGCGACCGCGACGGCGCGCGCGCGATCGACGCGGTCGCGCGCCGCCTCGAGGTTCTCGGCGCCGCGTGGACCGAAGGGGCCGACGATCGCGCGCTCGTTCTCACCGACGGACGCGATGCGGCCTTCGAGCTCCTTCGCGCGACGAAGCGCATCGAGCGTTCGCACGCCGTCGGCCGCGTCGACGCGACCGGGCTCGACCGCGATGGTCCGGATCCCAGCGCGCAGCTTGCGCCCCGCGAGCCAGCGCTTGATGAAGCCGAAGAGCCCGCCCGCCTCGAGGTCGCGCCGTGCCGCTTCGAGGCTCGGAACGTCGAGCGTCGTCGGTGACTCGCGGAACGTGGCTGCGAAGCCGGCGTCGATCGTGGCGAGCTCCTCCGACGCCTCCAGCGCATCGGCAGCCGCCTCGGCGACCTCGCGATTCCCGAGCACGCGCTCCAGCGCCGCGATCTCGCCTGGGACCGTGGCCAGCGACTTAGCCAGCTCGCCGAGCGCGTCCCACGCGCTCGCGTCCGCCGGAGCGCCGGCCTCGACGCCGATGCGCTCGCACAGCGCTCGCGCCGCGACGAGGAACTCGGACGCCGGCGCGTCGTAGGCGCGCAGCGCCGAGCGCGTCTCGTCCTCGACGAGCGGCGAGTACTCGGTGCGACCGACGAGGAGCAGCGCGTTCTCCGGTCCCACGAGCTGGTCGGACGCGACGACGTCGATCTCGTCGAGCAGAGCGCGCCACCCGTCGAGCGTCCCCTCTTCGACCGCGCGCGGATCGCCGATCCCGAGCTCGAGGTCATTCGCTCCCCTTCGCCCCTCGCGCCCGAGCTTCGAGACGACCTCGTGGATCGACTCGCCCGTCTGGCGCGGTTCGTGCAGCGCGTCGACGTGACGGTTCAGCCGCTCTCGCGTGGCCTCGACGTCCGCCGCGATCGCCTCCCAGTCACGCCGCCGCGCACCGCGGACGCGCCCGTCCTCCAGCGCCTCCTGGAACTGCGCGAGCACCCCCTTCTTGCTCGCCTTGTTCGAGTGCAGCTCCAGGCACGCGGGCCCGAGGCCGAGCCCTCGCAGCCTGCGGTACACGACGTCGAGCGCCGCCATCTTCTCCGAGACGAACAGCACGCGCTCCTCGCAGGCAATTGCGTGCGCGATGAGGTTCGTGATCGTCTGCGACTTGCCCGTCCCCGGCGGCCCCTCCAGGACCATCGTCCGCCCGCGCGTCGCGGCGAGGATCGCGCTGAGCTGGGTCGAGTCGTACGAGAGCGGCGCGAAGACGTCGCTCGGCCGGACCGTCCGGTCGAGCGTCGCCGGGTCGGGACTCTCGACGTCGCTCTCGAACGGCTCGTTCGGCCGATCGAGCAGGTGCGCGACGAGCGCGTTCTGGCGCAGGACGTCCGAGCGGTCGCGCAGATCGCGCCACAGGAGGAATTTCGAGAACGAGTAGAGGCCGATCTGCGCCTCCTGCGCGACCTCCCAGTCGTCCTCGTCCTTGATCGCCTCCTGGACGATGCGGAAGACGAGCGCGACATCGACGCCGTCGTCGTCCATCGGCAGCGGCTCGAGCCCGGGCACCTCGATGTCGTGGTCGCGCCGCAGATACTCCAAGAGCGTGACGTTCACGCGCGGATCGTCGTCGCCCTGCGCGATCGAGTAGCCGCGTCGCCCCGACAGCCGCTTCATCTCCAGCGGAACGAGCAGCAGCGGCGCGCGGCGCACCTTCGTCGAGCGCGGCGTCTCGCGGAAGTGCAGGAAGCCGAGCGCGAGGAAGAGGCTGTTCGCGCCGCCCTCTTCGCGCGCCGTCCGCGCGTCGCGATAGAGGTTCGTCAGTCGCTCCTGGATCTCGGCGTCGCCGAGGTGCGTGCGCAGCTCGCCGGCCTCGATCCCGGCGCGCAGGAGCGGATCGATCGCGCGCAGTGAGTCCTCGTCCGGCTCGCCCTTGCCCGCGAGCTCGGACGGCCGCTCGACGACTCGGAACGACGAGCCGCGAGCGAGTCGATCCTCGACCTCCTCCAGGTGCGACCCGAGCAGCGGAACGACGCGCTTGCTCTTGCTCGTCGAGTTGAGCAAGCGGTTGCGCATCGTCAGGTCGAGAAGCTGCCGCAGCCAGCGGTCCAATCGCGTGGCCGGAGTCTCCTCGGCCGCCTCTCGAACGCGCTCGGCCGCGAGGTACGCGGCGAGGTCGGCCTCCAGATCGCGCGTCGGAACGGTCGGCGTCGACTCGCCCCCCTGCGAACCGTCGGCGAAGGTCGGAAGCGGCAGCATCCCGCCGAGCCGCGCGCGCGTGACGTCGACGGCGAAGTGGAACCGATCGCGGTCGGCCAGCGCCTCGTCGGCGCGCTGACGGGCGCCCTCGAAATCGAGCGCGGGCTCGGGCGCCTTCGACGCGGCCGAAGGATCGAACGCGACGACCTCGGCGAGCTCGATGCGCTTCGCGAGGCGCACGGGCTCTTCGACGAGCGGGTTCGAGAACGTCCGATCGATCAGCCAGACGCCGACGAGCGCGCGCCCGTCGGCGAGGACGACGACGGCGTGGAGCGACGCGGCCTCCAGAACCGCCGCGGCGAGCAGCGCCGCGTCCAGTCCGGTCGCGACCCGCGACAGGGCGATCGCCGCCGGAAACCGCACGCTCTGCCCGTCGTCCTCGAAGCCGACGGGCGAAGGCACGCTCTCGAACCCCTCTTCGCGCAGCGCCGCGTAGACGGCTCGCACGACCGCGAGCGCCCACACGGGATCCTTGGACGCGTAGCCGTCGAGCGGCCCGTCGGGCCCCAGCTTCTCCGCCGCGCTGGAGACGAGCTGGGCGACGAACGGATCGTCGGGGAGCACGAAGGCCGCCAGCACCTCGGGCCGCACGCTCGACCCGGGCCACGTGTCGGCGGGGAGGAGGGTCCACTCGGCGCTCGCCCGCGCCGCCTCGGTCCCGTCGGGGCGGAGGACGCGGGCATGGACGTGACCGACGGTTGGCTCGGTGAGCTGCGCGAGGAGCGACGCGTCGAACTGGAGGAGCGACTCGACGCGCTGCGCGTCGAGCGTCAGCGTCGCGCCCGGCTCGAGCGGCGGGAGCTCGACCTCGGCCGCCGCGAACGCCGCCGGATCGGCCTCCAGCGCGAGCGTCGACGCCCCGAGTGGCGTCGCGGCGAGGCTCCGCACGGAGATCGAGTGCAGCGGACGCCCGGTCCCCCGGAGCATTGCGAGGTGAACGCGCCCGAGGACGCCGAGCTGGATCTCGAGATCGGGCTCGGTCGGCGCGAGGTCGATCGGCTCGTCGAGCTCGGCGATCGCGCTCGGCGGCTCGATGGGCGCGAGCGAAGTCTCGGCAGTCGGCGCCCCCGCCATGCGCTCGTCGACGGTGACGAGACGCGCATCGATCGCGGTCTGGTCGACGTCGTCCTCGCCGCGGCCCGACGCGAGGATCTCGCGCGCGTCCGCGAGGCGCTCGTCACGAACCGCGTCGCTCTCGGCCGCGTCGGCGCGCTCGACAGCGCGAATCGCGGCGTTGACGCGCCATGCCGTCGGAAACCGCTCGACGAGCTCCTCGACGAACTCCCGCAGTCGCGTCTGGATCTCCGCCGGCAGGTCGAGCGACTCGAGCTGGTGATAGCACTCGATCGCGAGGTCGTAGCGGGCGCGCGCGGTCTCCTCGTCGCTCGACTCCAGCGCGATCCGGATCGAGTCGCGAAGGGTCTCGAAGAGCTGCGCGACGTCGGAGGAGCTGCTGTAGCGGCCCGCGTAGCGCGACGCGGCGCGCTCGGGAATCTGAACCACCATCGGATGTCGTTCGCGCTAAGCGGGGACTCGGCAGCGGAAGCGGGCAGGAAGGACAACGGCAGGAACGAGCGGGCTCATGCGCCGTAGGTTAACCGCGCTCGCGCGCATCACGAGGAGGCTCTGAGGTCGGTGTCGACGGCAGGTGACGGGCGGTGACGCGCTCGCTGCGCGCTGAACTGTAGATGCGGTTTGCCTGTTGTCGAGGCGGCCCGTGCCGACACGGACGTCTCCCGAGCGAGCCCCGGATCGCCACCGCCGTGCGAGTGAACGCTCTCGGCCTCTCTGCCCGTACGCCCGCCGATCCCAACCGATTCGGGCGTCCACCACGCTGTATCCGATCCCCGCCCAAGGTCTCGCTCGAGCTCATCGCCGCGATCCCATGCTGACCGATCGACCCGACGCCGCGTCGAGTGACAGCTTGGACGTCTTGTCCGCAGCGTGGGCGACCTCAAAGGCGCGTGCTGAGCTGGGCGACGGCCCGATGCAGGAGCATCCGCACCGCTCCTTCACTGCGACCCATTTCCTCGGCGATCTCGCGCCGCGACCACTGCGCGATATGGGCGAGGAGCAGGGCCGTGCGCTGATCGTCCTCCAGCTCGTGGATCGCGCGTTCGAGCCGAGCGACCTCCTCCTTTCGCTCGATCCGGCGGCTGGGCGTGCTGAACGAGCTGTAGCCGACCGCCAGCCGCGCAAGCGCGTCTGGATCGTCGTCGAGCTCGACGCGCCCGGCGTCTCGCTTCGCCGCCGCGTGGTGTCGCGCGCGCGAGAGTACCTTGCGCCGCGCCTCGCGGAAGACCCACTGTCGGAACTCTCGCTGGCCGCCGGTCCGGAACCTCGCCTCGTGGTCGAGCGCCTCGCGGCACACGGATTGGACGAGGTCCTCCGTACTCTCGTGCGCACGCAACCCGGGGCCGGCGATGGCTCGCACGAACGCATGCAGCTCAGGCAGCGCGGCCGTGAGATGCGCCCGGACGTCGATCTCGGCATCACCGCTTCCCATTCGACGAGGGTAGCCCACGGGGCGAGGTTCCCCACGAACCGCGTGACGCCCGGGAGGAACGGGCGCTGAGAGGGGTGATCTCCGTACGCGCTACCCTGCTCCTCTGCCTCTCCTCGCCATGCCCACCGACACCGATCCCCTCGCCGCGCGCGTTCAGCGCTACCTCGAGCGCATCGAGGCGGGCGAGGACGCCGCCGCCGCCCAGAGCGCCGAGCGACCACGGGACGCAGACTCCGCGCAACGCTTCGACGACGCCATACAGCGCCTCCGTGACGTTGGGTTGGAGCGCACCGCGGTCACGGCCGAGGGAAACGTAACGCCGCCATGGATCGGCGACTACGAGCTGCTGCGACCGCTCGGAGTCGGCGGCATGGGCGTCGTGCACCTCGCCCGGGAGAGCCCCGTCGATCGTCCGGTCGCGCTCAAGCTCCTGCGCGCCGACCAGCGATTCGACGGACAGGCGCACGACCGATTCCGCCGCGAGGTCGAAGTCGTCGCGAGCCTCGCCCATCCGAGCGTCGCCACGCTCTTCGCGTTCGGCGAGTTCGAAGGGTGTCCGTACTGCGCGATGGAGTACGTCCCCGGCGCGAGCCTCGACGTCGTCCTGCGAACGGTGATCGGGACCCGCGTCGAGGCGCTCGCAGGACGTGACCTGCTCGACGCAGTGGAGCGCGACGTCGATCCTGGCGCGAACCCGCCGAGCGAGGTCGATCCCGCGCTCTTCGAGGGAAGCTGGGTCCACGCCTGCCTGCGTATCGCGCACGCTGCGGCCCTCGCGCTCGACCACGCCCACGGCCGGGGCGTCCTGCACCGCGACGTCAAGCCGTCGAACCTCATGGTCACTCCGGGAGGACGCGTCGTGCTCCTCGACTTCGGTCTCGCGGGGCTCGTCGGTCGCGGTGACCTGACGCGCACGGGCGCGACGCTCGGCTCGCTGCCCTACATGGCCCCCGAGCAGGCTTCCGGGCGTATGTCGGAGGTCGACGAACGCACCGACGTGTACGGACTCGGCGTGACGCTCTACGAGCTGCTCACCCTCCGCGCTCCGTTCGCCGGACGTCACCCCGAGGACGTACGGCGGCGCGTCCTCGATGGTCACGCGCTCGCGCCGTCGCGCCTCCATCGCGACCTCGACGTCGACGTCGAGGTCGTGGTTCTCAAGGCAATGGATCCGCTGCCGTCTCGCCGCTACGCGTCGGCGCGTGACCTCGCGCGCGATGTGGCGAATATCCTCGCACGGCGTCCGATCGAGGCTCGTCCGGCTGGGCCCTGGGTGAGGCTCGATCGCTTCGTACGACGCCGTCCCGCCGCCGCCGTCGCCTGGGCCCTCGGAGGTGTACTCGTCATCGGCGGCCCCTTGGGGTTCGGCGTCGTGCAGGCGACGCACCGCGCAGAGCTCGGTGACGCGCTCGAAGAGACGGAGACCCACTTCGAGACCGCGCTCGCAGCCGTGGCCGAGGTCCTTCGGCCGCTCTCGGACGACGCGCTCGTCGATCTGCCCGGCGTTCAAGAGCTGCGCGTCCGGACCTACCGGCGCGCGCTGGAGCATCTCGAGCCCCTCGCGGAGAGTCGGCCCGACGATGCCCGCGTGGTCGAGGAGGGCTCGAAGCTGCGCACGGGCCTCGGCCTCGCGCTCGTCGAGTCAGGAAAGGTCGACGAGGGACTCGCGCTGCTCCACCGAGCCGAGACGGACTGGTTCAGACTCGTCGATGCGTCCGCCGTTCCGGCTCGGATCCTGGCGAGCGCTGCAGGGACGAGCGCGCTGCGCGCCCGCTTCGAAGCTGCGAGCGGTCGCATCGAAGAGGCGCTGGCCTCGTTCGATCGGGCCGCAGAGCTCGCCGAGCGAACGCTCGCGCTCGAACACGACGACGCGGACGTTCTGATGCTCGCCGCCGAGGTGCACGACGAGATCGCCGAGGCACGTCGGCTCGCTCTCCCGGACTCTGCAGGAGCGGAGGAGCTCGAGCGCGTCACGCGGCACCTCCGTCGATCCGAAGCGTACGCCCGCCGCGCGATCGACGCGCGACCGGAACGCGCTCGCGGGCACGCGATCCTCGCGGAGACGCTGCGTGACTGTGCGCAGGCCACCGGCGCGTCGCTGGGACCGCTACAGGGAGTGAACGCCGAGCATGTCGCTTGGCTGGCCGACTCGTTCGCGAGCTACGAACGGGCGCTCGAACTCGATCCGAACGACCGACGGATCGCGCTCGGCCATGCGAAGGTCCAACGCGAGTGGGCGGATGCGCTGATCTCCAGCGGCCAGGTCGCCCGTGGTCTCGAGGAGCTGCGTGCCACCGCGCGGAGCTTCGCCCGGCTCGCCGAGGCGTATCCCGACGTGCGCGACTTCAGGAGCGGGCAGCTGCTGACGCTAGAGGGCCTGGTTCCGCACGCCCGAACGGAGGAGGAGGCGCTCGCGCTGAGCGTAGAGGTCGCCGACGGCAAGATCGCGCTTGCAGAGTCGATGGATCGCCCTGGCATCTACCACCTCGCGGCCGCCGCGGGTCAGCTCAACACCGCGGTTCGGCTGGTCAGCATGCGCACGGAGGTCGAGGATGCCCTTCGTCGCGCCGAGGCACGGCTCGAGTCCGCGCGGGGGCTCATCGACGACGTCGGGCCGACGCTGCGTCCGCGCAGTACCGCCGAGCTTTCGACTCTGATCGAGCTCGCGCAGGCGACGGTGCACGCGCAGAGAAAGGACGTGGCGGGAACGCTCGGATGCCTCGGAGCGGCGGCGGAGAGCGACGGCGGGACGAGCGGGTACGTGGCCATGTGGCGAGGGGTCTCCTGGATCCAGGCGTCGGCCGCGCTGGAGGGAGTGGAGGGTGCGGAGGCCGTGCGGGACCAGGCGTCGGAGCGAGCCCGCGAGGCGATCGACGACGCGCTCGCGCTCGGGATTCCGCGCAAGGCGCTCCTGGAGCGGGCAGAGCTCGCGCCGCTCCTCGAGCGCTGACAGGGGGGGCGACGGATCTCGCGAATCCCGCGTGACGGCGTCCCCGTAGGCGCGCTGGACCGCGCGGCACCCGCCGCACCCCGCGCTCGGGGCCGCCACCGGACTTTCCGACCGCTCCGTCATGATCACGTCATTCCTGGCCGCGTTCGCGGCTTGTTCCCCGACTCCCGCTGAACTCCCCGCCGACCTCGACGTCAGCGAGCTCGGAGCCAGCGTACGCCCGCTCGTCGATCTCGCCGCGGACGGGAGCGTCTGGGCCGCCGGCTCCGACTGGAAGCTCCACGCTTCGACAGGAGGCGTTCGCTTCTTCCCGCGCGTCGGTCCGAACGCACCGACGTCGATCCCGCTCTGGCTCCGCGTCGAGGGCGCGGCAGCAGGCGATCGAGTCCTGAGGGTCGCCGATCGGCCCACCATCAGTGTCACTGCGGACCGGCGCCGGATCGACATCGATCACGGCGCGTTCGTCGAAAGCTGGCACCTCCGCCGCGACGAGGTCGAGCAGACGTTCCGGTTCGATCGATTGGAACGGCGAGGCGAGCTCCGGATCGACATCGAGGTCCTTCGAGACGGGATGACGCCGCCCCTCGTGCCGAACGGGAAGGGCCTGCGATTCGAGGCCGGCGCGAGCGTCGTCCTGTACGGCGAGGCCACTTCGTACGACGCAGCGGGTCGGCGGGCGAACGTCGACCTCGACCTCGATCACGGAGGCCTGTCGCTCGTGCTCCCGAGCGAGGAGGTCGAAGCGGCTCGACTTCCGCTCGTGATCGACCCCGTCGTCTCGACCGGTGGAATTGGGACGCCGGCGAGCCTCGACCTCTCCCGAGTCGACGTGACGTACGACCCGGAGTTCGACGTCTGGTTCGTGGTCGCGGAGCACGCGTTCAGCGCGTCGGACCGCGACGTGTACGCGTACGTCGTCGCCGGAGACGGCGCGGTCACGGTCCTCTCCGACCACATCGTCGACGTGACGACCGCGTCGTGGCACTCACCGTCCTGCGTTCGACACGGACGAACCGCACGCATTGGCATCGTTGCGGTCTTCGGGGACGGTAACGATCGCGGGATCGGGTTTCGGCGCTTTTCGCTGTCGTCCGGGCTCATGGGGGCTCAGCAGAGGCCCTACACCGTGCCTGCCTTCTACTTCCTGGGAGCGACCGACCTAGGCGCGGACCCCGAGGCCTCGATCTTCGGTGAGGACGACAACTACCTGGCCGTGTTCGAGGAGTACGACGCTTCCTCCGACCAGCGACGCATCCGTGGACTGGAGCTCGACGAGACGGGGGCCGCACGCGGTGCGCCAACGGTGATCGACTTCATCGGCAATCCCGGCTTCGTGGGGCAGCCGTCGATCTCGCCGCGTTCGGCGCAGGTCACTGGCGGCAACGCGCTGGAATTCGTCGTCGCGTGGGAGCGCCGGGAACCCGGGACCGACTCCAACGTGCGCTACGCGTGGATCCGATCGGACGGTGCCTTCCCGACGCCCGGGACCGCCCCCGTCGACGTGGCGCAGAGCCGCTTCCGCGGGCGGCCGTCCGTCGGGTCGATCGGCTTCGTCAGCGGTCGATGGCGGTGCAGCGTCGGCCACGTGATCGACGTGCCGAACGTCGGGCCCGACGTCGAGGTCGCGACGGTCGAGTGGGGCGGACCGACGAAGCTCTCGAACGTCTCCATCATGGAGGGCGTGTCGCGCGATGACGATCAGCTTGCGCCCGCACTCTCGTCCCTGGGCGGCCGCACCTCGATCGCGTACCTCGAGCGTCCGCCGGGGGGCTCGGCACTGTCGACGCGAGTGAGATTCTGCAGCGGCGATCTCGCGGGTCGCGGCCGCATGGGTCTCGCCGAGCGCAAGGTCGCTGCGGACGGCACGATCGTCGCGCCCGAGGAGCCGGCGCTCGCGCTGCGCGCCGCAACGGGCGGTCAGCCCGGCCTCGACGGGCTCCTCGTTTGGCCGGCCCGCGGCCGGCTCTACGCGAGCCGGGTGACGTCGATGGACGTCGACCTCGCCGGCTTCCAGTACTGCCTCGTCCCGAACAACTCGACCGGTGAGCCGGGATGGATGCGCGTCGTGGGGCAGCCGGGACCCGGCGTGCAGGCGCTGCGACTCGAGGCCTACGACCTCCCGCAGGGGGTCTTTGGCTACTTCCTCTGTGCGCTCGGCAGCGGCAACGTGCCGAACGTCGGCGGGAGCGTCGGCACGCTCTGCCTCAGCGGCAACCGCTTCGGACGCTTCGCCCAGCAGGTGCAGAGCAGCGGCCCCTTCGGGCGCATCGTGACGATCGCCGACTCCGGAGCGCTCCCGCAGGCGACAGGGACGACAGCCGCAATGGCGGGCGAGACCTGGTGCTTCCAGTGCTGGCACCGGGACTCCCAGCTGGGCGTCCCCGTCTCGAACCTCAGCAATGCGGTTGCCGTGGAGTTCCAGTGATGTGGATGGACCTGAAAACCCGCCTTGGGTCAGGCTTCGGACGGACTGCCCCATGGCGGGTTGACAGGTCCATCCACATCAGCGGAACGCGACCTCGATTCCGTCGGTGTGGTTCGAGGTGGTTGTCAGGAGCGTGGACACGTCGCGGTACCAGTGCTGGAAGCGCCAGGTCTCGCCTGCGATGGCGCCAACGGTGCCACCCGGCTGCGGAATCGCGGCAGGATCGATGTCCATGCGCGCCAATCCCTGGTCGTCCGCGACGAGGACGGTCCCGGCGTAACGCCCCAGTGGCACGCCGACGCAGAGCGTCCCTTCACTCCCTCCCGCCATCGGCACGTACGCGGCGGTCTGCGAGACCAGCACGTAGCCCGGGCTTCCGGCCGGCAGCCCCGCCGCGACGAGCTCGAGGTCGCGATCCGCTGCCACGTCGCTTCCACGTGCGTGCAGGGAGGCTCTTTGACCCGTCGAGTTCGACTGAGCCGGACCGCAGTAGCTTCGTTCGACCCAGTCAGTCTCCTCGAAGCAGAGCGCGCCCGCGAACGTAGCGGGGACGAGGACCGGGTCGTCGAAGTACGCCGACGAGACGCTTCCGGGGAACAGGACGATCTCCCTGCGGCCGAGGACGTGGGACTCTGGGCCTCCGTGGGAGTAGATGACGAAGGAGAACTGCGCGACCGCGACGATGGCAAGCCCGGTCCGTCCTTCCGGCAGGAGGATCGGATCGACGAGGCGTCCGTTCCGCCCGTTCAGGTAGCCGATGCTGGCGAGCGTCCAACGAGACGCGTCCGTCTCGTGACCCGCAGCGCCGCCCGGACACACGTGGACCTCGAAGTACCCCGGACTCGGACCGAAGAACGGGATTCCGTAGTTGTCGAGCAGGTCCTCGAACCACACGCCGCTCAGGATCACGGGGCCATCCGCGACGACGTCCACGAAGGCGTATTGACCGG
This sequence comes from Planctomycetota bacterium, assembly GCA_039200205.1. Classification (GTDB taxonomy): domain Bacteria; phylum Planctomycetota; class UBA1135; order UBA1135; genus Saltatorellus. Next base: position 5,685 of record JBCCSK010000028.1, on the reverse strand, counting down.
AAGGCAGTCCATTGGATCCGATCGGACCTGTGCTGCCGTTGGCCAGGCACTGGCCGATCGGCACCTCGCGTCCGTCCTCCCAGATTCGGATCCACGCCGGCTGCCACCCCCCGTGGAAGTGGCCGATCTGGAAGACGATCGTGTCTCCCACATCGACCTCGAAACTGTCGAATTCGTCGAGGTCGTCGATCCCACCGCGGCGGCTGCCGAGCGATCCGGCGTCAACTCCGGGCGCAGCCGGACCCTCAGCTCTCCACGCCGTCCAGAGCACGCCACCTTGGAAGACCGTGACCTCACCGGTCCGGGTGGGCTGCCAGGCGAAGAACACATCGCCCTCCAGCCCCCACGTGGGGGAACTGGTGGTGCTGGGAGCGAACGTGTCGACGCAGACGCTCGGATCGACCGTGAAGCTCGTCGTCCCGGGCGGGAGGGGGACCGCCCACTCCGGCTCGTCGGTCCCGTAGCGGACCGTGTCGATCGAGACCTGGCCGGCGGCGATCTCGGAGCCGATCAGAAATGAGAGGAAGGCGGGAAGGAGGTAGGAGGATCCCATGGCCGTGTGTTCGGAGGGCTGAACGGCAGCGTGAAGCCGCCGCAGGGGTGTCGATCCGCATACCGGGCGCGACGACGGCCCGGCTCGCGACGGCGTGGCACGCGTCCGGGAGACCCGTGCGCGCTCCACGTGGTTATCCGTCGGAGGGCGGGTGACTGACGAATTCACCTCTCTCTCGAACAGACCCGGACGTCGTGCTCATGGGGAGGCGACCGTCATCCTGGATCAGAGACGGATGAAGGAGACCCGAGCTGTGGCGGCGCGGCGGCGCTTCGCATCGCCGATGGGAGCTATCGTGAGATCGGACGACGCTCGTCCACGCTCTCGGCCGCGTCGACGACCTCTTTCGACGTCGAGCTGCCGACGGACGCGATCCAACTCGCGAGACAAGAAGTCGTCGGCGTCAGCTGCTTCCTCCAGCTCCTCGCTCTCGAGCCCGACGCAGACGGCGGCGATGCCAGGCCCGACCGCCCGACTCGCATGCTGCGCTTTCCCTACGACGAGGACGGCCGCTACGAGGTCGAGCGCGTCCACTCGGACGGGACCGTGGCGGCGCGCACAGTCGTCGAGGTGAGCGGCATCGAGCTCGAACTGGTCGAGGGCTCCGGCCGTTGACCCGTGTCCGTCGGCGGGCGAGCCTCTCCCCGGGGTCACCCCGCAAGCGCGAGCGCCGGGCGGACGACCGGAGCGTCGAGCGAGGGACTCGGGGGCGCGGAGCCTCGGCTCCGTGACCGCCTGGGCGAAGTGGCCCACCGAGCCGCGCGTCGCGCCGCTAACGTCCGCCGGGTCGTGGCCGTACGCTGTGCCGCCCGTGGCTCGCATCCCCACACTTCTGCTCGCCTCGTTCGTCGTCGCCTGTGGCGATGAGCCCGCGTCTCGTACGCCTGCGCCGAGTGCAGACCGCGAGGCGTCAGCCGCGCTCGTCGCCAAGGGTGAGGCCGCGCTTCGAGAGGCGGATGCGACGGGGGACACCGAGCGCCTCGCGTCCGCGATCGAGACGCTGGAGCGCGCCGTCGCAGCCGACGGCGCCTCGGTGCTCGCGCGCCAGCGGCTCGGCCTGGCGCTGCTGCGAGCCGATCGCACGGACGAAGCCCTGCCTCACCTCGAGCGCGCCACCTCGCTCGACCCCGAGATCCCCGAAGCCCAGGCGGTGTACGGGGCCGCGCTCTACGCGCTCGGTGACCTCGAGCCTGCAGCGCGGGCGTTCCGGAAGGCCATCGACGGCGGGGTGCAGGCGCCTGAGACGCTGCACACGTACGCACAGTGCCTGGAGCAGCTCGGTGAGACCGAGCGCGCGATCGAGGCGTATCGAAGGACGCTCGACGTCCGTCCCTCCTACACGGCGAGCTACCTGCGACTCGCGCAGCTCTACGAGCGGATGGGAGACGCGACGTCCAGCGAGGCCGCGCTGTCCCAGTTCTACGAGTGGACGTCCGTCGAGACGGCGCTCCGCAGCGCGCGAGAGCGAGCCCGAAACGCTCCGAACGACGTCGTCCCCGCGGTGGAGGTCGCGGGGCGCGAGCTCGACGTCGGCGCCTTCGACGCGGCTCTGACCTGGAGCAGGCGAGCCCTCGCGCTCGACCCCGTCAACTTCGACGCCCATTACATCGCGGGGATCGCGGCGCGACGGCTCGGCGCGCTCGACGAAGCGCGCGCCTACCTGGAAGGCGCGAGCCAGGCTTCTCCGAACGACGCTCGCCCGCTGCTCGAACTCGCTTCTCTCTCGGCGGCACACGGCGACAGGGCGGCGGCCCGCGAGACGCTCGAGCGTGCCAGAGCTCGCGGCGCGAGCCCGTTCGCGAGCGGCCTCGTCCTGCGCGACCTCGGGGATGCAGAGGGAGCGATCGCCGCCTTCGACGAGCACGTCACGCTGGAGCCGGATCACCTCGATGCGCGCCTCGCGAAGGCGGGGCTCCTCTACGAACGAGGCCGGCTCGCGGACGCTGCGGCGGTCTACGAGGAGGTGCTCGCGCTCGACCCGAGCCACCAAGGCGCACGGAGTTCACTCGCGTTCCTTCGAGAGCAGCTCGGAGGGCAGGGTCGATGATGCGTCTCCCCTCGTTCCTCTCCGCTGCCGCGCTGGGGGCGGCGATCGCGAGCTGCGACGCCGAGGCGCCCGGGCCGGAGAGCCCGGAGAGCACGAGCGCCGAGGCGGGCCCGACGCTCCGCTTCGTCGACGTGACGGAGGACTCCGGGCTGGCTTCGTTTCGCCAGGCGAACGGGCGACTCGACAAGCCGACGATCGTCGAATCGGCCGGCGGCGGCGTCGCGCTGTTCGACCTCGAGGGCGACGGCGACCTCGACGTCTACCTGACCAACGCGGGCCGCCGCGTCGACCCGAGCGCGCTGCAGGAAGAGCGCGACGCTCTGTTCGTCAACGATGGCTCGGGCAGCTTCACGGACGCGACGGAAGCGCACGGACTCGGCGACCGGCGCTGGACGACGGGAGTCGAGGTTGCCGACGTCGACGGAGACGGCCGACTCGACCTCTTCCTCACCGCCTGGGGCCGGAACTCCCTTTTGCTGCAGCGCGAGGGAGGGGCCTTCGAGGACGTCACGGAGGGCGCGGGCCTGGCGGACGACCGCTGGAGCACCGGCGCATGCTTCCTCGACGTCGATCGGGACGGCGACCTCGACCTGTACGTCGCCAACCACATCGATCTCGACCTCCAGGCGCTCCTCGAGGAGGACGGCACCTACCGGCGAGAGACCTGGTTCGACCAGTCCGTGTACTTCGGTCCGAGCGGCCTCGACGGGGCGATGGATCGGTTCTACGTGAACCGCGGCGACGGGACGTTCGAGGAGGCGACCGCCGCGTTCGGCGTCGATGCCCACGCCCTCTACTCGTACGAGGCCGTCGCCTTCGACGCGGACGGCGACGGCTGGACGGACGTATACGTCGCCAACGACACCCGCCCGAACCTCCTCTGGCGCAACGTCGAGGGGAGGTCCTTCGAGGAGCTCGGCGTACGGTCCGGGGCCGCCCTCTCCGCGAACGGCGGCCCCCAGGCGGGCATGGGCGTGGCGGTCGGCGATGCGAACGGCGACGGGCTGCCCGACCTCTACGTGACGAACTTCAGCGAGGACTACTTCACCCTCTACGAGAATCGCGGCGAGGGACGCTTCGACGACGCGACGCCGCGCTCCAGGATGATCGCGGCGACTCGCCCCTACCTCGGCTGGTCGACCGGGTTCGCCGATCTCGACCTGGACGGCCACGTCGATCTTTGGTGCGTGAACGGCCATGTCTTCCCGCAGGCGGACGACGTCGGCCGCGGGATGGGTTACGCCCAGAGCAACCAGGCCTTTCTCGGCGACGGAACGGGGCGCTTCCAGCTCGCGCAGGACCTCGGCGGCGGGCTCGACGTACGCGCGGCGAGCCGCGGAGGCGCTGCGGGCGATATCGACGGAGACGGCGACGTCGATCTCGTCATCGGCAACATCGACGGTCCGCCGACCGTGCTTCGCAACGACACGGTCCCCGGGCCCGGCGAACGCTGCGTCGTGCTTCGACTGGAGGGCTCGCCCCCGAACACGAGCGCGCACGGGGCGCGCGTCAGCGGGACGGTTCGCACGGCGAGCGGCGATACGCTCGCCACGCGCTTCGTCGGGACGGGCGCCGGCTTCCTGTCGTGCGAGGGCCCGACGGTGCCGTTCGGAATCGGATCGGGCGACGCGCTGGAGGAAACGGAGGTCCGCTGGCCGGACGGGCGCGTCGAGTCCCTGGGGCGCATCGAAGGCGGAAGCTACGTCGTCGTCCGTCAGGGCGAGGGCATCGTGACGACCCGCCCGCTCGCGGGGCCCGACGGAGGCGGCGGCGCCCGCTGATGGCCGTGGGCTTCCAATCCGGTGCGGCGGCCCTCGCCATCGAACCGCAGGACGCGTTGGAACGGGACGAGCGGCGCTTCCGGCGCTGGCTCGCCGGGCTCGCGGCGATCGGACTGCTCACCCAGGCGCTCCTCGTCAGCGGCGCCTTCGAGAGCAATCCCTACGCGCGCCAACCCGTGATGGACGCGAAGTACTTCTGGTCGTTCGGCGAGCGAATCGCGGGCGGTCAGTGGGTTCAGGACGAGCCCTTCTTCTCGGCGCCGCTCTACCCGTACTTCGTCGGCCTCGTCCGCGCGCTGGGCGGCGGGCTCGTCGCACTCGCCGTCGTCCAGGGGCTCCTGCTCGTGAGCGCCGCGCTGCTGCTCGCGATCGCGACGCGCCGGATCGCCGGCGTCTCGGCCGGGGCCGTCGCGGGAGCGCTCCTGCTGCTCACGACCGAAGCCGCGCTCGGCACCTCGCGCGTGCTCGGCGGCACGCTGCAGCTGTTCCTGCTCGCCGCACTCCTCGAGCGAGCGACGGCGCTGTCGTCGAAGCGCGAGCTTGGCAGCGCAGGAGGCCTGGGCCTCGTCGCCGGACTCACGACGCTCGCCTGGCCCGTCTTCCTCGCGGGGCTTCCCTTCTTCGCGGCCTGGGTCGGGAGGATCACACGGCTTCGAACGGGCGCGCTCTTCCTCGCGGTCGCCGCGGCAACGATCGCCCCGGCGACGATTCACAACTTCGTCGTCGCGCGCGAGGTCATCCCGATCAGCGCGCACGCGGGGATCACGTTCTGGCACGGGAACAACCCCCAGGCGGACGGCGTCTTCGTCGCGGTCGACGTCGCGAACGACAAGGACACCTACCACACGGACGCGCTGGCCCAGGCGCGCGCCGCGCTCGGGGCCGACGCCGGCTGGACGGACGCGAGCGACTACTTCCTGGGCAAGGGCCTCGATTGGTGGGCGGACGATCCGCTGCACGCCACGGGCGTCGCCTTCCGCAAGCTCTGGTACACGCTGTCGGGGCGGACGTACGGAGACGTCTACCTGCTCTCGCTGGAGCGCCGCGACGGACTCGTTCCGTTCGCCTGGCTCGCCCCCCTGCCCGTCGCGCTCTACCTGCCCTTCGGACTCGTCATCGCGCTCGTCCTTCTCGCGCGGGGGCCGCTGCGCCGCATTCCCATCGCTGTCCTCGTCGGCCTTCCCGTCGCGGTGTGCGTGGCGTTCTGGTACACGCCCCGGTATCGCCTTCCCGCCATCCCAGGCCTTTGCCTCTGCGCCGCGATGGGCGTTCAGTGGCTCACGGGGCATCGCGTCGGGGCGAAG
>JBCCSK010000027.1:0-26813 GCA_039200205.1 Planctomycetota bacterium | reverse complement strand
GTGCCCGCGCCGCCGGAGAGGCCCGAGGTCTCGGTGTCGAGGAACAGTGCCCGGTCGAGCTCGATGTGCTGCAGCGCCTCGTCCTTGGCGACGCGTGCGATCGTGCACGTGCACGGAACGTGGCGTCTCGACGAGGCGCTCGACGTCGACACGCGCACGATCGCACGCGTCGCCAAGGACGAGGCGCTGCAGCACATCGAGCTCGACCGGGCACTGTTCCTCGACACCGAGACCTCGGGCCTCTCCGGCGGCGCGGGCACGCACGTGTTCATGGTCGGCCTCGGCTGGTTCGAGGACGGCGCGTTCACGAGCTGGCAGTCCTTCCTGCGCCACCCCGGCGAGGAGCCCGCGATGCTCGCCGAGGTCGCCGAGCGGGTCCGCGCCTCGTCGGGCGTCGTGTCCTTCTTCGGCAAGTCGTTCGACCGCCACCGTCTGGAGGACAAGATGCGGATCGCCGGCGTCGAGCCGCCGTTCCAGGGCCTGCCGCACCTCGACCTCTACCACCCGCTGCGCCGCATCACGCTCGGCTCGTGCCCGAACGGACGCCTGCAGACGATGGAGCGCGCGCTGCTCGGCTTCGAGCGCACGGATGACCTACCTGGCAGCGTCGCGCCGGCCGCGTGGTTCGACTATCTCGCCGGCCGGCCGCACCGCCTCGAGGGCGTGTTCGAGCACAACCACCACGACGTCCTCTCGCTCGCCGCGCTGGCCGCGTACCTGGGCCGCGTCGAGACCGAGACGCGCGCGTCGGGCGATCCGCTTGCGGGCTGCCCCGCGCGCCGCGCGGTGGCTCTGGCCGAGACCGCGCAGGACGTGAGCGACGAGATGCGCTGGCTCGACTGCGCCCTCGCCCGCGACGTCGCGGGTGACGACCGCCGCCGCGTCCAGGTCCGCCGCGCGCACCTCCTGCGCCGCGCCCGCCGCGTGGACGAGGCCCGCGCCGCGTACCGTGCAGCCCTGGAGGAGTGCGCGGACGACCGCTTCGCCGTCGAGCTCTTCGAGGGGGCGTCGATGCTGCTCGAGCGCCCGGTCGGCGACGTCGAGAACGCGCGCACTTTCGCGGAGCGCGCGGTCACACTCGCGCGCAGCTGCGGAATCACCGCCCGCCGCATCTCGACGCTCCAGGCCCGCGTCGACCGCCTCGCCGCCCACGCTCCTCCCCGATGAACGAACGCCAGAAGGAGCTCTGCTCCACGAACACGACCGATTTCAGCGACCTGAAGGCGGTCCTCGTCAACACGACGCTGAAGCGAACGCCGGACGGCAGCCACACGCGCCTCCTCCTCGACGTCGTCGCCGACATCATGGGCGCCAACGGCGTCGACGTGAGCCACGTCCACCTGGCCTCGCGCGACGTCCCGGGCGGGGTCTACCCGGACATGACCGAGTACGGCTACGACCGTGACGAGTGGCCGGAGATCTTCGCGCAGGTGCTCGCCGCCGACATTCTCGTCGTCGGCTCGCCGATCTGGCTCGGCGAGGAGAGCTCGATCTGCCGCGTCCTGATCGAACGCCTCTACGCGATGTCGGGCGAGCTCAACGACCGCGGCCAGTCGATCTACTACGGCAAGGTCGGCGGCTGCGTCGTGACGGGCAACGAGGACGGCATCAAGCACGTGGCGATGACGGTCGGCTACGCCCTCAGCCACCTCGGCTTCGTGATCCCACCCCAGGCCGACTGCGGCTGGATCGGCGAGGCGGGCCCGGGCCCGTCGTATGGCGACGAGCTGGAGAACGGTTCACGCGCCGGCTTCGACAACGACTTCACCCAGCGCAACATGACGATCATGACGTGGAACCTGATGCACCTTGCGAGGATGCTGAGGGACGCGGGGGGGATTCCGAATCACGGGAACGACCGGCGGGCGTGGAAGGCGGGCTGCCGGTTCGACTTCGCGAATCCGGAGCATCGGGCGTGATCGGGTTGAGTCGCGGTGAATTGAGGCATGTCGGCGACAGCGCGCTTCTACGGTCGTCCTCCACCCTCCAAGTTCTAGATACTCAGGACCTCCGTCGAGGGAACTTGGAGCGGAGAGTCTGCAAGGGGTATATCGCGAATCGGAGTCCCTCGATGTGGTTGGGGCGATAGGCCGCGGTCCGTCGAGGCAAGCGGGAATGTCGCGACGCTTGAGTGATTCTTGGGGAGGCTTTGCGGCGTTCGCCGATGAACTGGGCCGCTCCGCTCTCTACCTCCTGATTGGAGCACGAACTCGGGCCGGTCGTTCCGATACGCATTTGATGCTGCGTCCGGTGGGGCCCAGACTGGCGCCCAGGTATGTGCCGCACGGTGCCGAGTCGCATCCGATTGCTTGCCCTAGCATGGCGGAGTCCAATGAGATGATTGACCTTTCCTCGCTCTGATAGCCGGATAACGAAATCTGCCCATGCTTCATCGCTTTCTGTTGGTCGTTCCTCTCGCTTTCGGTTCATCAGACGCACTCGCTCGCCAAGTAGACGGTGCTCGCCAAGTGTTCGCTCCTAAAGGACTCTCCGAGGACGATACTGCCCAGGATGAGCTGCTCGAACTTCTCGTTTGGCAACTCGAGGAAGGTGATCTCGAGGCGACGCGCGCGGTCCTTACAGAGATTCTCGAGCCCGGGGCACGGACGCTCGTTGCCCATCGAGGGGAAGAGGAGGCGCTGACTGTTCTCGAGTCACTAGACGCGATCGCGCAGCGTGTCGGCGATCTGGATGCGACATTTGCAGTAAAGACGGAAATCCACCGGCGCCTTGACTCGTCGCTCAGTCCCGATGACTCCAAGCTGCTCGCAGCTAAGGAGGACCTAGCGGCGATGCTAGAAGAGCGCGGCGACCTCGAAGGTGCGCGCGCGCTAGACGAACAAGTGCACTCGGCTTGGGAGCAACGACTCCCCCAAGATCACCCTACCCTGCTTCGGGCCAAGCACAACCTCGCCGCAACGCGAAGGCGGCTGGGGGATCTTGACGGAGCGCTCGCACTCCAAGAGCACGTGTACTCAGCCCGAAAGAGACTCCTGGACTCAGGCGACCCCAACCTGCTGATGGCCAAGGGGAATCTCGCGGTGACTCGCAAGCAGTTGGGCGACCTCGAGGGTGCACTCGTGCTCGAGGAGCACGTGCATGCGGCCTGGGAGCGGCTCCTGGACCCCGGCGACCCCAAGCTACTCAAGGCCAAGAGCAACCTTGCCCTGACGCGGAGACTGTTGGGTGACCTCGAGGGTGCTCTCGCGCTACAGGAGTACGTGCACAGCGCTTGGCAGCAGCTCGTTGACTCGGACGACGACCTTCTGCTCGCAGCCAAGGGCAACCTCGCTCAGACGCGAGCGGAACTTGGCGACCGCGAAGGCGCCCTTGCGCTCGAGGAGCAAGTGCACGCCGCCAGAGAGCAGCTGCTGGGCCCGAATCACCCCGACCTGCTGCTTGCCAAGCAGAACCTAGCTTCGGCGCTTGGAGACGTTGGCGATCTTGAACGTGCGCTCGCGCTCGAGGAGTACGTCCATGCCAGCCGAGAGCGGTTCCTGGAGCCAGGCCACCCCGACGTGCTGACCATCAAGTACAACCTCGCGCTAACCCGGTACCAGCTGGACGACCGCGACGGCGCACTCGAGCTCTCTGCCTCCCTTGCCGATGCCGCGAGCGAGTTCGTGGCTTCGGGCCTCGCAGCCTCGCCGCGCGAGGCACGTGCGACGGCACGGACCGTGGCTCAGCGGCTGGCGAAGGGACGGATCTGGTGTCGATCACAACGGGTTCCCGAGGCCGACCTGGAGTCGTACATGCGGGCCTTCGAGACCACGAGGCATGTCGCGACCGCTCGCTTCGAACTGGGGTCTGGCGTCGACTTGGAGGGCGCCCAGCTGGCGGAGCTGCGCGGTGCCGTGGCCGCCGCGAAGCGCGCCATCGACGAGCACATGACGCGGGCACCTTACCTCCCCGATCGTGTCCAGGGTCAACCAGAGAAGGTGTGGAAGCAGGCTCGCGACGCTTCTCAGGCCGAGTGGAATCGCAGGCTGGGGCAGCTCTCAATGGACCGTGACGCGTGCGAGAAAGAACTGCTCGCGGTGCTCGGCGGATCTCGGTCTCTCGTCACCTCCGTCGATCCCGCCCTATTCTCTGCTGCTCTCAAAGAGGGCGATGTGGCTGTTGGTCTCCACAGGATTGGCTCCTGGGAGTGGGGCACTGAGGGCAAGGATCGGACCTATGCCGGCGAGTGCTACGTCGCCTACGCGATAGGAGCGGACGGGGGTGTCGCGGAGATCGATCTCGGCTCGGCAGCGAAGATCGACGCACTCATCGAGCGCTGGCGAAGCGCGATGGGCACCTCTCTCGGATCGCACCGCGGGTTCGGAACCCCCACGCCTGTAAGTGCGACAGCGAGCAGCTCTGGCGACCTCGAGGCCGGACGAGCGCTGCGTCGGATCCTCCTCGATCCGCTCGTCGAGGCGTCTGAGATCCAGTTCGGGGCACGCATGTACGTCTGCTTCGATGACGCGCTACACGCGGCCCCGCTGGACGCGCTTCCCCTCGAGGCGGACGTCGATCGCCCAGGAACAGCTGAGGTCGGCACGGACGTCTTTCGGGTCGGTGACGTGTACGACATCCGAACGGAGGTCTCTTTCGCGCGCTTGATCGCCCCGGATCTGAGCGCCGAGACACCAGACTCCGTTCTCCTCGTTGGAGGCGTCGACTACTCCGACGTGAAGGGCGATGTGACGCTCGATTCGAGCGCACTCGAGGAGCGAGTCTTGGCGCAGGCGACTCGTGACGATCGCGCCGGCGGCTGGGGCAGCTGGTCCGCGCTCGATGGAGCGTCCGAGGAAGTCGCGCAGATTGGAGGGCTCGCGCAAGCGGTGCTCGAGGTCGAGCCCGCGACACTGACCGCCGACGCAGTGACAGCGGCTTCTCTCGCAACTGGTGTCGTGGGCAAGACGTATGTCCACATCGCGACCCACGGATGGTTCATGCCCGAGACCGTTCGGTCGATGCTGGACCACGATCCCAGAGACGAGCGGATGGGCCTGTTCGGGACCGAGCGTGCGGTGACGGGATTCGCGCCGATGTCCCTGTGCGGCCTCGTCCTGTCCGGTGCCAACGCGGCAAAGACGCCGGGCCAGCTCGCAGAAGGTCTCCTGACGGCAATGGAACTCTCGACGTTCCACCTATCGGACTGCGAGCTCGCGGTGCTCTCCGCGTGCGAAACGAACGTTGGGATCGCTCGTGCGGGCCAGGGCATTCAGTCACTGCAAACGGCGCTGCACCAGGCCGGAGCGCGGGCGTCGGTGACGTCTCTCTGGCGCGTCGACGACGAGGCCACGCGCGATCTGATGCGCGCCTTCTATGCCAACCTGTGGGAGAAGGGGATGGGCAAGGCCGAGGCGCTGTGGGACGCGAAGTGCCAGATGCGGCGGAGGGGAGAGCCGGTGCGGCACTGGGCTGGCTGGGTGCTGGTGGGGAATCCGGAATGAGGGAAGGTGGGGCGAGCTACGTCCCGTGCGGTGTCGGCGGTTGCGGCCTCGGGTACGTCGTCATCCAATGGGCTCTGCGCGGCTCTTCGCTCACAAGGCGCGAGCCCGAAGCCTGCCCATGCTTCACTGCTTGCTGCTTCTCGCCTCGCTCGTTCTCGTGTCGTTGGACGCGCTCTCGCGCCAACCAGGCGGGGGGCCGCTCGCCGCGGAAGGACTCGACGGTGATGAAGGCAGCGAGGACGAAGTGCTGGAGCTCCTCATCTGGCAGCTCGAGCAAGGAGACCTCGACGGGACGCGAGCACTCCTCACCGAGATCCTCGAGCCCGGCGCACAGGCGCTGGTCGCCGATCGAGACGAAGGGGCTGCGCTCGCCCTCCTCACGGGCCTGGACGCGATCGCGGAGAGACTCAGCGATCCACGAGCGCAGCTCGAGGTGAGGGAGGAGATCCACCGGCGCCTCGAGGCGTCGCGTGACTCCGGTGACTCCGACCTGATTGCGGCCAAGGTGAGCCTCGCGATGACGCGAGCTGAGCTCGGCGACCTCGCGGGCGCGCTCGCGCTCGAGGAGCAGGTGCACGCCGCCCGCGAGCGGCTGTTGCGCCCAGACCACCCGGACCTCCTCGATGCCAAGCACAACCTCGCCGTGACGCGATATCTCCTCGGTGATCTCGCAGGCGCGCTCGTCCTCCAGGAGCAGGTGTTCGCCAGCCGCGAGCCGCTCGCGTCCCCGGACGACCCGGACTTGCTGAGAGCCAAGGAGAATCTCGCCTTGACGCGCGGAGATCTCGGCGACCTCGAGGGCGAGCTCGCCCTCGAGGAGCAGGTGCACGCCGCTCGCGAGCGGCTCCTGGCTCCGGATCACCCGGACCTGCTGACCACCAAGCACAACCTTGCAGTGATGCGCAGGCAGCTCGGGGACCTCGAAGGCGCGCTTGCCCTCCACGAGTACGTGCACGCTGCCAATGAGCGGCTTCTGCCCCCGGACCACCCCAGCCTGCTCGATGCAAAGCTGAGTCTTGGCGCGACGCGCGGTGAGCTCGGCGACCTCGAGGGAGCGCTCGCGCTCGAGGAGTACGTGCACGCCGCCCGCACGCGGCTTCTGCCCCCAAACCACCCGGCTCTTCTCAAAGCCAAGCAGAACCTCGCTGCCACACGCAATCAGCTCGGCGATCACGAAGGGGCCCACGAGCTCTTCGAGTCCGTGCATACCGCCCGCGAGCGACTTCTGCCGCCAGAGCACCCCGACCTGCTCTCGACCAAGCTGAACCTCGCCGTGGCGCGCGGGCAGCTGGGCGACTTCGAGGGCGCTCACGAGCTGTTCGAAGAGGTCCATGCGGCCCGCGAGAGGCTCCTGGACCCGGGGCATCCGGACCTGATGTTGGCCAAGGCCAGTCTCGCCTGGACGAGCGCGGAGCTTGGCGACCTCGAGGGCGCGCTCACCCTCGAAGAGCAGGTGTACGCCGCCAGCGAGAGGCTGCTGGGCCCCAACCACCCCAGGTCGCTCATGGCCAAGGGCAATCTCGCCGGGACGCGCGCGGAGCTTGGCGACCTCGTAGGTGCGCTCGCGCTCGAAGAGCAGGTGCACGCCGCCTGGCAGCGGATTTCAGAGCCGGGACAACCCGGTCTGCTGATCGCCAAGGAGAACCTCGCTGCGACGCGCGCAGAGCTCGGCGACCTCGAGGGCGCACTCGAGATCGCCGCCTCCCTTGCAGATGCCGCGACCGAGTTCGTGGTCTCGGGCCTCGCTGCCCCGCCGCGCGAAGCACGGGCGACCGCTCGGGCCGTGGCTCAGCGGCTGGCGAAGGGACGGATCTGGCGTCGATGCCAACGGGTTCCCGCGACCGTTCTGGAGTCGTACACTCGAGCCTTCGAGACGACAAGGCACGTCGCGACCGCTCGCTTCGACCTGGGGTCTGGCGTCGGTTTGGAGGACGATCGGCTGGCGGAGCTGCGCGGTGCCGTGGCTGCCGCAAAGCGCGCCCTCGACGAGCACATGACGCGTGCACCGCATCTCCCTGATCGTCCTGAGGGTCAACCAGAAGAGGTGTGGAGGCAGGCTCGCCACGCCTCCCAGGCCGAATGGAATCGCAGGCTCGCGCAGCTCTCGATGGACCGTGACGCGCGCGAGAAGGAGCTTCTCGCGTTGCGCGGCGGGTCGCGATCTCACGTCACGTCGATCGATCCCGCCAGAGTCTCAGCTGCCCTCGAGGAAGGCGATATCGCCGTCGGCCTCCAGAGGATCGCTTGCTGGAAGTGGGGCCCTGACGGCAGGCAGCACACGGACGCTGAAGAGCACTATGTCGCGTACGCGCTCGCAGCGGGCGGGCAGGCTGCGGAGATCGACCTCGGTTTGGCGACAGACATCGACGTCCTCGTCGAGCGCTGGCGCAATGCCCTTGGCGCCTCTCTCGGATCGCGCCGCGGGTTCGGAACGCCCTCGCCCGCGAGTGCGAGAACGATCGAGATCGACGAGAGCAAAGCGGGGCGCGCACTGCGCCGGGTCCTTCTAGATCCACTCGTCGCGACGTGCGAGATCGAGCCCGGGGCGCGCCTCTGTCTTTGTCTCGACGACTCGTTGCACGCCATCCCGCTCGATGCGCTTCCCCTCGAGGCGAGCACCGATCGCCCTGCAACAGCCGAGTTTGGCTCGGATGTCGTTCGTGTCGGCGACGTGTACAACGTCCGACTGGACGTGTCCTTCGCGCGACTGATCGCGCCGGATCCGAGGACCGAGGCATCGGACTCTCTGCTCATCGTCGGAGATATCGACTACTTCGACGTGAATGGCGACGTGACCGTCGAGCGGGGAGCGCTCGAGGAACGACTTCTCGCGCAGGTCGCCAGCGTCGACCGCGCCGGAGGCTGGGGCGATTGGGTAGCGCTGCCTGGAGCATCTGAGGAGGTCGCCGCGATCCAAGGACTTGCGCAAGAGGCGCTCGAGGTCGAGCCCGTGATGCTCGGTGCTGACGCGGTGACCGCGGACGCTCTCGCAACTGCGGCCGCTGGCAAGAAGCACGTGCACATTGCGACGCACGGCTGGTTCATGCCGGAGAGCGTTCGCTCAATGATCGATCACGATCCGGGTGACGAGCGCATGGGCCTGCTGGGCACCGAACGTACTGTGATAGGCTTCGCGCCGCTGGCGCTTTGCGGGCTCGTCCTGTCGGGCGCAAACATGGCGGAGACGCCGGGCGAGCTCGCTGAACGTCTCCTGACGGCCATGGAGCTTTCGAACTTCGATCTATGGGACTGTGAGCTCGCGGTGCTCTCGGCGTGCGAGACGAACGTTGGGATCGCTCGTGCGGGCCAGGGCATTCAGTCACTGCAGACGGCGCTGCACCAGGCCGGAGCGCGGGCGTCGGTGACGTCGCTCTGGCGCGTCGACGACGAGGCCACGCGCGATCTGATGCGAGCCTTCTACGAGAACCTATGGGAAACGGGGATGGGCAAGGCCGAGGCACTCTGGGACGCGAAGTGCCAGATGCGGCGGCGTGGAGAGCCGGTGCGGCACTGGGCGGGATGGGTCCTGGTGGGGGATCCGGACTGAGGCACGCATGGGTGAGACGGATCCCGTCTTGCGTGGGCGCTTGCGGGTAAGGGCGTGGTGTCATGGAATTGGCTCACCGTGGCCGCTCACGCTGATCGCTCAATGCCGAAGCCTGCCTATGCTCCACCGCGTTCTCCTCGTCTTCACTCTCGTCCTCGGCTTTCCGGATGCACTCGCTCTTCAGGAGGACGGCGCAGACTTGCCGCCTTCGGCCCAGGGGATCGACCAGGACGACGTAGCCCAGGATGAGGTGCTGGAGCTCCTCGCTTGGCAGCTCGAGCAAGGAGATCACGAGTCCGCACAAGCGATCCTCACTGAGGTTCTCGAGCCCGGCGCACGGACGCTCGTTGCTGATCGAGAGGATCAGGATGCGCTCGATTTCCTCAAGGCACTGGACCGAATTGCGGAGAGCCTCGGCGATCTGAATGCGCAGTTCGAACTGAGGACGGAGGTGCTCCGACGCCGCGAAGAGTCGCTTGACTCGGGTGATGCCAAGCTGCTCGGCGCCAAGCACAACCTCGCCAAGACGCAGTTTCAACTGGGCGACCTCGAGGGCGCGCTCGCGCTGCAGGAGCAAGTGCATGCGACCTGTGAGCGGCTCTTCGGCCCGGAACACCAATACCTGCGCAAAGCCAAGAGCAACCTAGCCGTAGCGCGCGCGGCGATGGGCGACATCGAGGGTGCGCTCACACTCATGGAGGAAGTGCACGCCGCGCTCCAGGGGCTCGCACTAGATCCCGAGGATCCCGCCCTGCTCGGGGTCGAGCAGACCATGGGCGGCCTGCAATCTAGCCTCGGCGACATCGAGGGTGCGCTCGTGCTTCATGAGCGAGTGTACGCCGTCCGCAAGCGACTCCTGCCCGCGGACGACCCCGACTTGCTCCGAACGACGGTGGTTCTGGCCATGACGCGCAGGCAGCTTGGCGACCTCGAGGTTGCGCTTGCGTTGCTCGAGCACGCGCACTCTGCGTACGAGCGGCTCTTTCCCCCGGATCACCCATCCCTGCTCGACGCTAAAACGGCCCTCGCGGCCGTGCGTGCGGAACTCGGTGACCTCGAGGGCGCACACTCGCTGTTCGATGACGTGCACGCCTCACGCGAGCGGATCTTGCTTCCAGACAGCCCCGACTTGCTCCAGGCCAAGGTGGGCCTCGCCGTGACGCGGAGGGAGCTAGGCGACCGCGAAGGCGCTCTTGCACTGCTCGAGCATGTGCACGCCGCCCGCGAGCCGCTCTTCGCCCCAGACCACCCAGGCCTCCTCAATGCCAAGCTGCACCTTGCCGCGACGCGTCGGGAGCTCGGCGACTTTGAGGGTGCACTCGCGCTCATGGAGCATGTTCACGCCGCCCAAGTGCAAGTCCTTCCTCCGGATCACCCGTACCTGCTCCTCACCAAGCGAGACCTTGCTATGACGAGGGCACGGCTTGGCGACCTCGAAGACGCGCTCGCGCTGCTGGAGTATGTGAATGCCGCCTTCGAGCGGGTCCGGCCCCCGGCCCACCCCGACCGTCTCGCGGTCGTGCAGAGCCTCGCCACGACGCGCAGGTCGTTGGGCGATATCGAAGGCGCGTGCGAGCTCTCCCGCGTCCTCGCAGACGGTACGAGCACGTTCGTTCTCCGTGGCCTCGCGACTCCGCCACGTGAAGCTCGGGCGATCACGCGGGACGCGGGTCAACGACTGGCGCAGGGCCGAATCTGGGACTCGGCGCGAGAGGCTCCCGAGGCCATTCTGAAGTCGTACGTTCGCGCCTCCGAGACCATCAGGCACGTCACGACGGCGCGCACCGGGGTTGGAGCTGGCACGGATTCGGAGGTCGACGCGCGGACTGAACTGCGTCGCGCGGCGGCCAGCGCGAGGCGCGCTCTGGACAACCATATTGCTCGAGTACCGGATCTTCCCGAGCGTGCGCAGGATCAACCTGAGGACGAGTGGAAGCGTGCCCTTGGCGCCTCCCAGAGCGAATGGAATCGCAAGCTCGAGCAGCTCTCGCTCGACCGGGACGCGCGTGAGAAAGAGCTGCTTGCGGCACTCGGCGGATCTCGTTCAATGGTGACGTACGTCAGTGCCGAGGAGATCTCGGCCGCCCTCGAGGAGGACGCAGTCGCCGTCGGGTTCCACAGGGTCGATTGCTGGACGTGGGGTACCGAAGGCAAGGAGCGAACCTACGCCGGTGAACACTACGTGGCATTCGTGATCGCAGCGGACGGGAGCGTGGCGGAGATCGATCTTGGCTCGGCAACGGAGATCGACGAGATGATCGAGCGTTGGCGTGACGCGGTTGGAGCTCCAGTCTTGCGCGGTGTTGGCTCGAAGACGGACCTCGCGAGTGAGATCGACGTCGGATCCCGGCTACGGGCAAGGGTCTTTGACCCGCTGTCCGAGGCCTGTGGTCTCGGACAGTGCCGACGAATCTATATGTGTGTCGACGACGCGCTTCACACGGTCCCACTCGATGCGTTGCCTCTCACTCCTACGGCGCAACTCGAGGACGACGCCACGACGCTGAAGGACGCGCTGCGGCTTGGCGACATCTACGAGATCCGGACCGAGCTTTCCTTCGCGCGTCTTCTCGAGCACGAGTCCAAGGCAGATGAACCTCCGTCCCTGCTTACCGTTGGTGGGGTCGACTTCGAAGGCGATCTCGAGGACCGCGGTGAGCTTGCGGTTCAGCTCGACGCGCGCACGGTCGCGCGCGCGCAGGCCGGGGCTGGGCGCAACAGTCGCTGGGGTTCTTGGGGCTCTCTCAACGCCACGCGATCGGAGGTCGAGGCGATCGCGGACTTCGCCGAGCTCGAGCTCGGTGTTGAGGCCGTGCACATTGGCGGCTCCGACCTGACGGCCGCAACCCTCGAACAGGGTGTGCGCGGCAAGCGGTTCGTCCACATCGCAACCCACGGCTGGTTCATGCCCGAGACCGTGCAGTCGATGCTCAACGGCGATCCGAGCGACGAAAGCACGGACCTGCTCGGGACCGAATGGACGGTCAGCGGCTTTGCGCCGATGGCTCTATGCGGCCTCGTCATGTCCGGGGCAAACGCGGCGGAGACGCCAGGTGAGCTCGCAGCGCGCCTCTTGACGGCGATGGAGCTCTCTACTTTCGACCTGTGGGACTGCGAGCTCGCGGTGCTCTCCGCGTGCGAGACGAACGTTGGTGTTGCGCGCGCGGGCCAGGGCATCCAGTCGCTCCAGACGGCGCTGCACCAGGCCGGAGCGCGGGCGTCGGTGACGTCGCTCTGGCGCGTCGACGACTATGCGACGCGCGATCTGATGCGGGCTTTCTATTCCAACCTGTGGGAGAAGGGGATGGGCAAGGCTGAGGCGCTGTGGGATGCGAAGTGCCAGTTGCGGCGGCGAGGTGAACCGGTGCGGCACTGGGCGGGCTGGGTGCTCGTGGGGGATCCGGACTGAGGGACGCGGGCCGAGGCAACGAGTCCTGTGCGCTCCCGATGCTGCTTCGCGAGATGGCGTCACCGTCGATGTCCACTCGCTCTCTGATTCCCACTTAGCGGCCGGGCGGTTTCCCTCAGATCCCTGCAGTGGCCGCTGCCCCTGCCACCACCACGACGGTCCTCATCGAGGGATCGCCCGAGCTCGCAATGCTGTAGGGACCAGCTGGCACGTGACACCACGTGGCGCCGCTGTCGTTCGTCTCGATGGTGAGGTTCCTCGAGGCGTGCCACTCGCGGAGGGTGGCTCCGAACTCAGTCGAGTGAATGCGATCGAGAACGGTTTGGTCGGAGACGAGGAGTCGGCCGGTTCGGTGGACCGCCACCGCGTTGCGACCTGGCCGGAGCTCGAACTCACGCTTCTGCGTCCAGTAACTTTCGTCCAACATCAGTCGCGCCCGTGCCCGACTCGAAGTGACGAGATCGATGTTCGGAGTCGCGCCAGAATCACCCGTGATCAGTGGCACGTACGTGAAGCTCGTCTCCTGCCCGAAGACGTCAACTTCCACGCCCGGGACTGGTGATTCGTCGGACCTGACCTCGACGAACGTCCGTTCGGTCGGTGACACGTTGACTTCAATCAAGCTCTCGCCCGTCGCAAGGTCGAGGGGGAGTTCGATCAAGACCCTCGAGTCGTCCGCGCCGATCCCGAACAGCAGGCAGCGCCGCTCGACGACGCGGGCGATCCGTCCGGTCCCTCGTTCGTCCGTACTTCCTCCGGTCAGCCAGCCCGTGGTGTCCGGAAGCTGTCGAACTTCCCAGTGATAGTCCGAGACGGGAGCGCCGTCGCCGTTGATGAAACGGAGATCGATGGGGGGATGCGCGACGTTGAGGGTGCACGTTGTGACTCCGTCCTCCTGAAGGTCGGCCCACCGCGTTGCCCACTCCGTCCCGACGTAGTTATCCGCCGTCGCAAAGCTCGCGATCGCGACGCTCGCCTGGACGGACGAGAATGAGTAGACGCGCGCACCGTCGTACGGCGTGCTCACTGTGACGGCGTCGCCTTCGTCCGAGACGAATGCGACGCGAACGTAGGCGTCGGCACCTTCGATCCGGTCCTCGATCTCGCGCGAGAGTCGGAGATCGACCTCGAGCGTTCGTTCCCCGCCGATGTCGATCGGATGCGCATCGCCTTCGGCTGGGAGTCCGCCGTCGAGGTACCGGATCGCCTCCCGCCCATCGGGCCACCAGACCTTGACGTAGAGCGGTTCGTCGAACCAGCCGAGCTCTAGCGTTGCTCGGCCCCTTGCGTCGAACGCCACGCGCTCGCCGAGGTGGGTGTGGGCGATCGCGAAGCCAGTGGGATCGAAATCGGGTCCGCCGCCAACGAGCTCGAATGCTACGTTCGTCGCCCGGGGGATCCGCAGATACCCGAGATCGATCATTCCGTCGCGCTCCAGTTCGGAGCTCCAGGCTCCTGGGAACACGTACGTCCCGCTGGTCGTGGCGTAGCCGGTGCAGGCGATGTCGAACGTCCATTCGGCTGCGACGAGACCTTCGAATCGGACGCGTCCGAAGGCGTCCGTGGTCTCGTCGAATCGCTTTGCTTCACCCCAACCGGCGGGAACGTCGGCGCGCACGAGAGACACTTCCGCTCCCGGGAGTCCGTGATACTCCTCGCCGTCCTGAATCTGGACCTCGAGGTCGAAGGGATCATCTGCAGGGAGAGTCACGGTGACCGGCCCTCCTGCGATCTCGAAGGTCACGACCGGGCCGATGCCGCCAAGCTCTTTGGACTGGGCGGCGTAGTAGGTTCCATCGGGAAGATGCGTCGAGGCCGCGGCTGAGTCGGGAACGAGCCGCCGAGGACGGACTTCCGTGCCGTCGATGCTGGAGCCTTCGACGATGACCTCGATCGAGGAGAGCGTCGCGCTGCCATCCTCGACGACCAGTGTGATCTCGTACTTCGGCAGCACATCCGACGTCGGGCCACCGACGGCGCCCTGAGCCTCGCGGCGGCCAGACGAAGAGACCGGGGTCACGACGGAGATTGACCCGTTCAGCTCCTTGCTGTCGGTCGTTGCTTCACGAACGACCGACTCGTCGCGATCGGCTGCGTCGCTGAACTCCGGGCTCGACTGCACCGGGATCGCATCGACCGACTTACGGACACCGTCGACGGCCGCTCCTCGCTGGACGATGAGCCCAACGATGACAGCCAGTAACGCGACGGCCGAGACGGCGAGCGCCCGCTTACCCACCAGTCCCAGGGCCACCTCCGCCCGGTGGCTTCACCGCGGGCTCCCTGCCCTGACGGTTCGACACGCGACGTGCGCCCCCGAGGCCGCCGCCCGGGTTCGAGGATGCCGCGAAGGCGACCTCTCGGCTTCCCTCTAGAGAGGTCGCATCGACTGCATCGCCGATGGGGGCCCAAGGGGCCATCGCGATCAGGATCACTGCAGCGATTCCCATGTCTGGAGTACACCACGCACCGAAGAGCTGCGTCTAGAGTGCGCATCGAGTTGCACGAGGCGATCGACGAGGTGATGGACGTGTGCGCGTCCTTGGCGTCTCTCCTTCGTGCTCAGGACAGCCTGCATCGTCGCCCTGAGCGTCTCAGGCTGCTGGTCCGACATCTGATGCATCATTCGGAGCGCTCGCCGTTCGTCGCAATGCTCCAACGCACGTAGGGCCGACGTCACCGTCGCAATCCGCCGTATGGGGGCCAACGTCGAAGTCCGCGCATGATCCAAGATCGAGTCTCCCTCGGGAGACGGCCCGCGCTCCAAGAGGAAGAACGCTGCCCAGAGGTCGAGCAGACCGGCATAGCCGCGCGTGCCGCACGCTGCAATGCCTCGACGGATCGTTCGCTCAGCATCGCGATCGCGTCCGTCGAGGAGATGCACGATGCTTGCTGTAGCCCACGCGTCGACGCTGGGAGAGATCTCGGTCAGCGCAGCTGCCGCCAGACCCGCTCCGTGCGGCGAGAGTGCGGAAGTTCGGGGCGGCGGACAGTGCAGGTTCCGCTTCCCGTTCCATGCGATCGACTGACGACGGCCCGCGTCGAACAAGAACTCGTCGACGCGGGGATGCGAGTCGACGTAGTCCTGGACCTGACGAAGGAGGATCCGGCCGGCGTGCTCGCGCGGGATGCGCGGAGTGCGGTTGTTCAGGATTCGGCGAAGTGAGTCCGCCTCATCATCGACATGGTGCGCATGAATCGTCACGCGCCCTCCATGGCGGCGCGGATCAGAGCTCGGAACGAGTGATCCGGGTCCGCGAACTCGGTTCGATGACCTTCGAACTCGGCGACGAGATGTCCGAAGAGCGGCGTCCTCGCGACGAAGTGGAGGACCCCGTAGCGAGCGTCCATTGGCATCGAATGGAACGCTCGAACGAGCGACGGGATGCGGGAGCCGTCGAGTCCGAAGCAATACGTGCAGCGCTCGTGAAACTCCTCAGAATCGTGGTCGAGCCAGTCCTGGGGAGATGCGCCGTAGCGCATCGCGTTGGCGCGAACGGTGGAACGCCATAGGTCAACGAGGCCTTCGTCCTCCATCGGGGCGTTCTCTTCAGCCGCAGCGATCCCATCGAGGCTCCGCCACATGAGTGCATCGATGGGGGCGATCGCTGCGATGGCGAACAACACGCGACGGCAGTCGTCGCGAAGAACGCCTTCGGGTTCTTCGTGCTCTCTGACTGCCGGCTCTCGTGCGGACCGAAGTGCCTCGGCAACAGCTGGAACGTCCTCTTGCGTCATGGTGCCGGCATAGCACGAACTCGACGAACTGACCAGTCGGCGCCGCAGGGCGGTCGCTCTGCGTGCGTGTACGCCGGTCGACGCTCGACCCGCGGGACGATTCAGCGATTCGTCTGACGGATCCGCGACGCCCAAGCGCGTCGCAGTCCATCCGGTAGAGCGACCAGTTCCTCGTCGAAGACTCGCGCCGCAAGCGTCTCGACCGTGTCGCGCTCTTCCACCGCACACCACCGCTGCACGAGGATCGGCCCATTGTCATAGACCTCATCCACGAGGTGCACCGTGCACCCACTCACCTGACACCCGCGCTCCAGCACCGCGCGGTGCACGCGGTCGCCGTAGTAGCCCTTCCCCCCGAACGCCGGCAGCAGCGACGGGTGGACGTTCACCACGCGCCCCGCGTAGTCCTCCGGGATCCAGAGCTTCTTCAGGAACCCTGCCAGCACCACCGTGTCCGCACCCGCCTCGCGGATCGCATCGAACACGCGGCGGCCGTAGTCCTCCTCGCTCTCACCCGGCTCGCCCTTGGCGATGAGAACGGGAAGTTCGAAGCGCTCCGCACGCTCGAGCGCCTTCACGCCCGTGCGGTTCGAGACGACGAGCACGATCTCGGCGTCGAAGTCCGAGTCCGGATCCCGCGCGAGCTTCGCGAGGTTCTCCAGGTGGCGGCCCGTTCCCGAGACCAGGACCGCGATGCGATGGGTCGTCACGTGACCTCCTCCTCCGCGCGCGCTCGTGCGACAGGCGCGAGGCGCTGGGCGGTTTCCGTCAGCAGGCGATCGAGAGTCGGGGCGGTCCTCGCTGCGCGCGCCACCAGCGTCGCGACGTCGAGGTCCTCCTCACCGGCGAGGTCGCTGACGGCGACGAGCGAGAGCGCGGAAAGCCCCGCGTGTGCCGCAGCCACCAGCGGATCCGCGAGTCGCTGCACGGCGACGTCGCCGCCCGCGCTCGCGAACCAGCGATGCTCGGCCGGCGTGCTGAGCGCCGGGCCCGTCGTGCATGCGGCGACGCCTTCGGCGAGTTCGGCGCCGACTGCCGAAGCGGCTTCGTGAGCGACTTCCGCCAGCTCGGCGTCGTGCAGTCGCGACTGATCCGGAAAGAGCGGTCCGAGGCGGCTCTCGCCCATTCCCGTCAAAGGCGATCGCCCCGAGAGGTTCACGTGATCCGTGACACGAACGATGCGACCGACGTCGAACGGCGCGTCCCCGGGGCGCGCGAGCGAGGTGCCGGCTGACGCGTGGACGAGCAAGCGCGTTCCCGCAGCCGCCGCCAGCCACACCGGGAACCCCGCGTGCCACGCGGGCTCACCGGGAGCCGCCGATTCGGGCGCGTCCTCGACGATCCACACGATCGTCTCGCCGATGCGGCCGACGCACAGCTCGCCGGCGTGCCACGCGCGCGGTACGCCGGGCACGTCGCGCAGCGGGAGCACCGCCCGGTCGTCCATGGCTTCGGGCACGGCGCCGGCGCCGGTGGCGAGGAACAGGAGCGCGTCCGGTCCCGCGATCCCGCTGCTGGCGATCTCCGCCGCCGCATAGGTCGCGGCGTCGTCGAGCGAGGCCGGGCGGTCGCTCATCGCGGGGCGCCGCCCTCGGAGAGGAGCATGACGAGCCAGGTCCCGCGCTGCTCTTCGAGGAGGCGCTCGAAGAGCTCGGCCGCGAGGACCCAGTCGCCGCGCTGGCGTGCGATCAGGCCGTCGGCGAAGGAGGCGACGGCGTCGCGCTGCTCCCTGACGATCACGAGGGTCGCCTCGTCATCGTCGGCGAACTCGAGGGCCTCCTCGAACGGGCGGAGGGCCTTCTCGGTCGCGCTCGCCGGGAGGCGTCGGCCGCCGGCCATGAGCGCGGGTTCGAGCGTTTCGAGGGCCTGGAGCGTCGCGCTGATCGTGAGGAGCGCGGCGATGCCGCGGCGCTCTTCGGGCGTCCACTCGCGGTTGAGTCGGCCGCGGAAGAGGTTCTCCAGCTCGCGCGTGCGCCCGAACCAGGTCGAGAGCGGAACGCGCGTCGGGGTCGCACCCTCGTCGAGCAGGAGCGAGCCGGGCGCGACGCCGACGACGTCGATCGCTCCGTTCTCGTCGGGCCGGGGGTCGAGGACCGACTGGCGCCGCCAGCCGGGCTGGGTCCAGGCGGCAATGAGGCTCTCGACGACGCTCGCTGCGCTCTGCAGGTCGTCGGCCGCGCGCACGAGGCGATCGCGCACCCTCTCGTCGGTCGCGAGGGTCGACGCGGAGCGCACGCCCTCGCTCGCGTCCACGAGAGAGAAGCTGCGCAGGCCCTCTTCGAGCGACTCGCCGAGGCGGCCCGCGATCGCGGTGCGTTCGCGCGAGAGCCGGAGGTCCGCGAACTCGTCGCGGCGTCCCTCCAGGACGTCGAGGCGCGTGCGGACGGTGGCGGCGAGCGTTTCGAACTCGGCGAGCGACTCGGGGGCGCCCTCGCCGACGAGCTGCGGTGCGTCTTCAGCGCTCGGGAGGTCGGTGGCGGTCAGGAACGCTCGCAGCGGATCGCCCGTGCCGGAGAAGTCGCCGGCGGCTTCCGCGGCATCGGCCGCTGCGACGGCGGCGCGTCCGCGCTCCAGGCCCTTGGCGAGGACTTCGTCCACGAGCGCCATGCGGGCGGCGGCGAGCTCGGCGGCGCCCGCGAGGCTCGCCGGCTCGGGCACGAGGTTCATCGCGCGCAGCGCCGTTCCGGGGTGGAACGGATCGGCGTCGAGGTTCGCGGCCTTGCGCAAGTCGGCGTTCGCCCTCTGGAGCGCGGTGCCCCGGGCCTCGGCGACGCGCTCGGCCTCGACGTCGCCCGTTTCGAGCTTCTCGGCCTCCTCCAGCGCACGGCGCGCCGCGTCGGTTCCGGCGTACTCCTTGGCGAGTGCGCGGAGCCTGTTCGCGCGTGCCTCCGGGGTGAGCGCTTCGTCCGAGAGGCGCAGCAGCGCGCGCTCTGCCATGTACTCGAACTCGACGGCGCCGTCGGGCGCGGTCGCGCCGTTCGTGCCCGACGACGAGGGGTCTTCGGACGGCTCGTCGACGTCGGGGGCGGGGTCGTCGGTCGGCTCGCCCTCGCCGTCGTCCGGAGGCGTGTCGTCGGTCGGCGGCTCGAGGACGGCGGTGGTCTCGTCGCGCGGGCCGGCGCGGAAGCTGTCCCGGGGAACGTCCGGGTCGTCGCCGCCGCCGCCGAGGAGGGCGAAGGCTCCGGCGCCGGCGATCGCGAGCGCCAGGACCCCGAGGACCATCGCGCGCTTCGATCCGCCGCCGCCCTCGGCGGGCGCGTCGGCGCCGCCCGTCCGCAGACGCTCGACCTCGGTCAGCAGGATCGACGCCGACGGGTGGCGATCGTCGGGGTCCTTCTCCAGAAGGCGGTGCACGATCGCCTCGAACGCCGGCGGCAGGCCGGGGACGAGCGTGCCGAGCTTCTCCGGCTCGTCGTTCAGCGCCGAGCGGAGGATCTCGCGCGGCGACGCGCCGGTGAAGGGCGTCTGGCCGGAGAGGATGCGGTAGGCCGTGACGCCGAGCGAATAGAGGTCGGACCGCGCGTCGGCGGGCTGGCCGCGCGCGATCTCGGGCGCGACGAAGTGCGGCGTGCCGAAGACCTTGCCGCCGGCGGCGTCGACGCTCTCCTGCTCGACCTGCACCGCGAGACCGAGGTCGGCGATCTTCGTCACGCCGTCCTGGTTGCGCATCAGGTTCTCGGGCTTGATGTCCCGGTGAACGATGCCGCGCGACTCGGCGTAGACGAGGCCCGCCGCGGCGTCGCGCACGACGTCGAGGGCTTCGCGCCAGGGCAGGGGACCGAGCTCGGCGAGGCGCACCTCGATCGAGCCGCCCGCCATGAACTCCATGGAGAGGAAGTGGTGCGCGTCCGACTCGCCGACGTCGTAGACGGTGACGATGTTCGGGTGGTTGAGCCGCGCCGCTGCGCGCGCCTCGTCGCGGAAGCGGCGGACGAAGGTGTCGTCGCTCGCGAGCTTGGGCTTCAGGATCTTGAGCGCGACGCGGCGGTCGAGGCTCTCCTGGGTTGCGAGGAAGACGTGGCCCATCGCGCCGACGCCGAGCTCGCGGTCGACGCGGTAGCCCGCGACCGTGGGGAGGGCTCCGGCGTCGCGCTTGGTCGAGCGCGGACGGGGCTCCGGCTTCGGCTTGGGAGCGGGCGCAGGGGCCGGCTCGGGCGCGGCCGCCGTCGAGACGACCTGGATCTTCCGCGAGCCGAGCAGCAGGACGTCGCCCTCGTTCAGCCGCGCCGTCTCGATGCGCTCTCCGTTGAGGAGCGTACCGAAGTCGGACCCCATGTCCTTCACGGCCCAGCCGCCGCCCTTGAGGCGCGCGATCGTGCAGTGGACGTCGGCGACGCCCTGGCCGGTGACGACGTACGACGCACGGTCCGCGGACGAGCCGACGATGAGTCGGCCCTGGCGGGGTAGCTCGGCCCGGGGCACGTCCCCGTCGCCGAGGACCTCGAGGAACAGCGCGTCGCTCATGCGCTCGCCGCCCCTCCGCGCGCGGTGGTCGGAAGCTCGTCGAGCCCGACGAAGAGCGACGAGCCGACGCGGACGAAGTCGGACCCGTGGGCGATCGCGATCTCGGCGTCGCCGCTCATCCCGAGGGAGAGGCGGCAGCGTCCGTCGACGAAGAGCTCGGGGGCCGTCTGTTCCATCTCGCTCGCGAGGCCCTCGGCGTCCCCGAACACCTCGTCGGTCGTGCGGCCGCCGCGCTCGCCGAGCGGTCCCATCGCCATCAAGCCGAGGACCCGGACGCGGTCCGAGGCCGCGAGGACGCGCGCTGCCGCCAGGGCCTCGTCCGCGGCGAGGCCGTGCTTCTCGGTCTCGCCCGTCAGGTTGACCTGGACGAACGCGTCGACGCCGCGCCCGAGCTCGTCCGCGAGCCGCACGATGGCCTCGGCGAGCCGCAGCGAGTCGACGGAGTGGAGGACGTCGGCGCGCTCGAGGACGCGCCGGGCCTTGTTGCGCTGGAGGTGGCCCACGAAGTGCCAGGTCGGGGTCGCGCCGGCGGCCTCGAAGGCGTCGGCCTTGGCGAGGAAGCGGTCCGCGCGGTTCTCCGCCAGGTCCTGGCAGCCGAGGCCGTGCAGGGCGAGGGCGACGTCGGGCTCGACGGTCTTGGTCACGGCAACGAGCGCGGGCGCGGGTCGACCTGCCGCATTCGAAGCGGCGTCGAGTCGCGCGAGGACGGCGTCGAGGTTCGATCGGAGGCGAGCGACGAGCGCCGCGCCTTCGTGGGGGCCGTCTTGGGGGAGGGGGCGAGGCGGTCCGGACACGGGGGGAGGAGCATAGCCCTCCCCCGGCGGCGAGTCACCGGGCGTCGGCCGCGGGCGTCCCGCCCAGGGTGAGACGCACGCGCTGAACGCTGTTGGCGTCCGTACGACGCGTCTCCGACGTCCGGATCCCGGCCACCCAGACGATCTCGTCCCCGTCGAGGACGAGCGGGACGCGGCCGCGCTCTTCGCGCGGGACGCCGACCTCCCCGAGGAAGCGCCGCAGCGGCTTGTGGCCGGGGGCGCCGAACGGGTGGAAGCGATCGCCGGGGCGCTCGAATCTCACGCGCAGCTCGCCGAGGCCCGTCGCGTCGATCTCGACGCAGGTCGGGTCGTCGTCGGCCGGGCGCGAGGCGCCGGTCACGGGCTCGGCCGTGATCGTGCGGCCGTCCG
The DNA here is from genome assembly GCA_039200205.1 of Planctomycetota bacterium. GTDB lineage: Bacteria > Planctomycetota > UBA1135 > UBA1135 > Saltatorellus. The sequence continues at coordinate 5,030 of JBCCSK010000027.1, read as the reverse complement.
CGAGGCGGGCCGTGCCGGGGACGCCGAGCGCGAGCCCGGTGCCGGTCATGGGCGCCGCGGTGGCCGCGACCGCGTCGGCGCGCTCGAGCAGCGCCGAGGGCGGCGTCAGGTGGAGCGCGTCGGCGCGCAGCTGGAGCGTCCAGCCCTCGTGGACCTCGACGCGGCACGTGCCGCCGCTGCCGATCTCGGCGTCGAGGCGTTCGAGGACGTCGCGGGTCGGACGTCGGCCGGTGCCCTCGCCGACGAGGCGACCGAGCGCCCGTCGCCGGAGGGGAGGGCTGAGCGAGGCGAGCTCCTCGCGCGGCAGCGTGCCGCCGAGATCGGGCGTCGCGCTCGACCGCCGGGCGGCCTCGTGGGCCACGGGGCGCCACTCGAGGTGGGCCGTGCGGTCCGCGAGCTCGTCCTCGAAAGACTCGACCGCGCGCGCGAACTCGAAGAAGTTCTCGACGCCGTCGGTGCCGCACTGGGCCTCGATCTCGGGCAGGACCTGGTGGCGCACGCGATTGCGCGTGAAGGCGCCCTCGGCGTTGGTCGAGTCCTCGCGCCAGTCGATCCCCTCGCGCCTGAGGGCGCTGCGGACCTCCTCGCGGCGCATCCCGGCCAGGGGCCGGAGGACGCGGAAGGGGCGGCCGTGCTCGTCGGTGCCGTGGCTCTTGCCCAGGACGGTCTCGCGGCGCAGGCCGGCGAGGCCGGACAGGTCCGTGCCGCGCATCCAGCGCAGGAGGAGCGTCTCGACGGCGTCGTCCTCGTGATGTCCGGTCAGGAGGACCGAGATCCCGGCGAGCGAGGCCTCCTCGGCGAGGGCCCGATAGCGCGCCTCGCGCGCGCGGGCCTCGACGTCGGGTCCATCCGGGTCGATCTCGGCGATCCGGCGGGCGAACGGGACCTCCAGACGGGCCGAGAGCCGGGCGCAGAACTCGGCGTCGGCGCGGGACTCGTCGCCGCGCAGGCGGTGGTCGACGTGGATGGCGACCACCTTCGGACGCGGGACGGCGCGCGCGACGAGGTGGAGGAGGTAGACGCTGTCCGCGCCGCCGGACAGGGCGACGGCGACGGGGGTGTTCGGGGCGAGACCGAGGCCGTGCGCGAGGCGGGACCAGCGGTCCTGCCAGGGGTCGTTCGTCGGCGCGGGGGCGGGGCGCTCGGCGGGGGCCATCTCGACCCGGGCGACGTCCTCGTCCGAGGTCCTTTCTCCGGGAGTGGAGACGCGGTCCGTCGGAGCGGACGCGGACGAGCGCGACTCCGCCGCACCCGGCGGCAGCTGCGAGCGTCGCGTCGCCGCCTCGGCGTCGCTGGGCAGGGACGAAGAGGTCGAGTTGGCCTTTTCGGTCAAGAGACACTGGGCGGCCCGAGCCGCCGGAGGGCATTGGTGAGGGTCGTCGAGCGCGGGCGCGCACGACGAGGTCTCGAGCGGGCGACGCGGTGCGGGGGGGCGTGCGTCTCCGATCGCGTTGCGGGTCACGACGGAGGGTCCGCCGGGAGTGTCGGGTGCCGAGGGGGGATCGGCAACCTCCGTTGATCCCTTCGGCGCCCCTCCGTACCCTCTGGCCGCTCATCCGCCGGGAACTTTGTCGCGACTGGCCCCGCGCCGCGGAGAACAGGCTCTCCGGGCCCTGCACGCGGGTTTCCATCCCTCCCGGCGGGCGCATTTCGCGTCCCCAGGCCGCCTCTCTCCGACCCGACGCCTCCCGATTTCCCTCGTCGGGTCCGCTCACGACCCCAGTCCCATGCGCATCGCGATCAACGGCTTCGGCCGCATCGGCCGGAACGTCTTCCGGATCGTCCAGAACACGCCCGGCATCGAGGTCGTCCACATCAACGACCTCACGGACGCGGCGACCCTCGCCCACCTCCTCGCCTACGACTCCGTCCACGGCCGCTACCCCGGCACCGTCCGCTCCAGCAGGGGCGCGATCACGGTCGACGGCAAGAAGATCGCCGTGACGGCCGAGCGGGACCCCGCCGCGCTCCCGCACGCCGAGAACAAGATCGACTGCGTGGTCGAGGCGACGGGCGTCTTCCGGTCGCGCGAGGCGTGCACCAAGCACCTCGACGCCGGGGCCAAGCGGGTCCTCCTGACCGTGCCGCCGAAGGACGAGATCGACGCGATGGTCGTGCTGGGCGTCAACGAGGGCGACCTGAAGCCCACCGACCGGATCATCTCGAACGCGAGCTGCACGACGAACTGCCTCGCGCCCGTCGCCAAGGTCCTCGACGACGCGTTCGGGATCGAGCACGGGCTGATGACGACGACGCACGCCTACACGAACGACCAGCGGATCCTCGACCTGCCGCACTCGGACCTGCGCCGGGCTCGTGCGGCGGCGATGAACATCATCCCGACCTCGACGGGCGCCGCCCGCGCCGTCGGCAAGGTGCTCCCGCGCCTGAACGGCAAGCTCGACGGCATGGCGATGCGCGTCCCGGTGCCGGACGGCTCGGTCGTCGACCTCGTCGCGCGCCTCAAGAAGAAGGTGACGGTCGAGGAGGTGAACGCCGCGTTCCAGGCCGCCGCCAAGGCGAAGCCGCTCAAGGGCATCCTCAAGTTCTCGACGGACCCGCTCGTCTCGACCGACATCATCGGCGACCCGCACAGCTCGATCGTCGACAGCCTCGCGACGATGGTGATCGGCGACCGCTCGGTGAAGGTCATCTCGTGGTACGACAACGAGTGGGGCTACTCGAACCGCGTCGTCGACCTGATGAAGGTTGCGAACCGCCTGAAGGGCGGCGCGCGCAAGAAGGCTTCGAAGAAGAAGGCCGCCAAGCGCGCCTGATCCGGCGGCCCGACCGATGAACCTCGACGTTCCCGGGATCGACGCTCTCGGCGATCTCTCCGGCAAGCGCGTCGTCGTGCGGGCGGACTTCAACGTCCCCGTCGACGACGCCGGAGCGATCACCGACGACACGCGAATCCGCGCGGCGCTGCCGACGCTGTCGAAGATCCTCGCCGCGGGCGGGCGGCCCGTCGTGCTCGTGCACTTCGGCCGCCCCAAGGGGAAGGTCGTCGAGTCGATGCGCGTGACGCGGATCGGCGAGCGCCTCGGCGAGCTGCTCGGCAGCCCGGTCGAGACGCTGACCGAGAGCGTCGGGCCGGACGTCGAGCGCGCCGTGAGCGAGGCGCCGGCGGGGACCGTCGTGCTGTGCGAGAACGTCCGGTTCCACGCCGGCGAGACCAAGGGCGACCCCGAGCTCGCCGCGGCCTTCGCGCGGCTCGGCGACGTCTTCGTCGGCGACGCGTTCGGCGCGGCGCACCGCGATCACGCGTCGGTCTCGGGCGTCGCGCGGCTGCTGCCGTCCGCCGCCGGCGACCTGTTGCTCCGCGAGTGCGAGGCGTTCCGCAAGGTGCTCGACGCCCCGGACCGGCCGCTCGTCGCAGTGCTCGGCGGCGCGAAGGTCAGCGACAAGCTCACGGTGATCGACCACCTGCTCGACCAGTGCGACGCGATCCTGGTCGGCGGCGGCATGGCGTACACGTTCCTCGCGGCCCAGGGGCACTCGATCGGCAGCTCGCTGTTCGAGGAGGAGCGGCTCGACGTCTGCAAGGCCGCGCTCGCGAAGGCGAAGGAGAAGGGCGTCGACCTCCTCCTGCCCGTCGACCACATCGTTGCCGACCGCTTCGCCGCGGACGCCGATGCGGAGGAGTCCGACGTCGACATCCCGGACGGGCGGCTCGGCCTCGACATCGGCCCGAAGACGCGCGAGCTGTTCGCCGAGCGCGTCCGCGCGGCGCGCACCGTCGTCTGGAACGGCCCGATGGGGGTGTTCGAGATGGAGCGCTTCCGCGCGGGCACCGAGGCGATCGGACGGGCCCTCGCCGCGTGCGAGGGGACGACGATCGTCGGGGGCGGCGACTCCGTCGCGGCGATCCACCTCCTCGGCCTCGCGGACGCCGTGGATCACGTCTCCACGGGCGGCGGCGCGTCGCTGGAGCTGCTCGAAGGCAAGGTCCTTCCGGGAATCGAGGCCCTCAGGGCTTAGACTCCTGGGCATGGCCCGAACCGACCGCCTCGACCACGAGAGGCTGCGCGACCGACCGATCATCGCGCCTTCGCTGCTCTCGTCGGACTTCTCCCGCATCGGCGACGAGATCCGCGCGATCGAGGCGGAGGGCGCGGACTGGCACCACGTGGACGTCATGGACGGCCACTTCGTGCCGAACATGACGTTCGGTCCGCCGGTGGTCGCGGCGATGAACCGCGTCGCGACGAAGCCGCTCGACGTCCACCTGATGGTCGCCAACCCGGTCGAGTACGCGACCGAGTACGTGCGCGCAGGCGCGCACGCGCTGACCTACCACTGGGAGGCCGTCGGCGGCGGCAGCGCGCGCGGCGCGCGCATCGCGAACCGCGCCTTCCGGGACGCGGGCGTCGAGGTCGTCGGCGTCTCGATCAATCCCAACACGCCCGTCGAGCCGCTCGGTGAGATCCTCGACGAAGTCGACCTCGTCCTCGTGATGAGCGTCTTCCCCGGCTTCGGCGGACAGGCGTTCATGGACCACGTCCTGACGAAGACGATCTGGCTGCGCGAACAGAGCTTCGAGGGCCACGTCTCGATGGACGGCGGCCTCGGCGCCGAGACCCTTCCGCTGTGCGCACGCGCCGGGGCGAACGTGTTCGTCGCCGGCTCGTCGATCTTCGGCGCCGACGACCGTCGCGCGACGATCGCAGCCTTCCGCAAGAGCGCTGAACAGGCGGTCGCGTCCGCGGCCCGAGTGGGATGACCGAGATCGATATGGCGAAGGACGCGAAGAAGAAGGAGGCCGAGGCCGCTGACGATGCGGCGGCCCCGCCGCGCGAGAGCCGGCTGTCGCGCCTGCGCTTCCGCAAGAAGGAGCTGCCCGGCGGACTCTGGCTGAAGTGCGAGAACTGCGGCGCGACGATCTTCCGCAAGGAGGTGATCGCGAAGGCGTACACGTGCCCCGCCTGCGGCTTCCACTTCACGATGCCGGGCCAGGACCGCGTCAGTCACACGGTCGACGACGGGAGCTGGGAAGAGCTCTACGCCGACCTGGAGGCGCTCGATCGGCT
>JBCCSK010000026.1:0-27096 GCA_039200205.1 Planctomycetota bacterium | reverse complement strand
CTCAGCGTTCGGATCGGCTCGCTGGCGGCGAACCTGACCTCGGACGACGCCGGCCTGCACATCGACGCGCTGCGACAGAGCACCGACGCCCTCGTCGCGCTCGTCGCCGCGGGACGGGCGCTCGTCGTCGACGAATCGACGCCGGTCGACGTCGGCCCGATCGCGATCGAGCGGCGCGCGGCCGCCGTTGCCGTCGAGGGCGTGGAGGTCACACCGCCCTCCGCGCCGACGCTCGTGCGCGGGTGCGCGTACGGCGTCGACATCGTGCTGGACGCCCTCGCCCGGAACGCGGCCGATGCGTCGGGCGGAGAGTCCCGGCGCCTCGACCTTCGACCGGGCCCGCGGGAGGACGGCCACGTCGCCATCGACGTCGTCGACGACGGCGGCGCCTGGGACGTCGTGAACGCCTCGCGGCTCGGTGAGCCGTTCATGGCGGGCCTGCCGGGAAGCACCCACGCGGGCGTCGGTCTCTATCGCTCTCGACGCTGGATGGAGCGGATGGGCGGCTCGCTCGACGTTCTCCCGCGCGACGACGTCGAGGGCGCCTACCTCGTTCGACTGACCTTCGAAGCCAACCCATGATCCGACCGACCCTCGCCCTTTTCCTGGCCGCACTCTCGTGCGAACTCGCGAACGCCGGCGAGCTTCGGCTCCCCTCGCTGTTCTCGGACGGAGCCGTCCTTCAGCAGCGCGCGACGGTCGCGGTCTGGGGCTGGGCCGAGCCGGGCGACGAGGTGTCCGTCTCCGCATCGTGGTCGGAGGACGGCGGCGCGACGGTCGTCTCGGCGGACGCGAACGGCCGCTGGACCGCGGACGTCACGACTCCGACCGCTGGCGGCCCCCATCGCCTCGAGATCACGTGCGGAGACGAGACCGCAACCGTCGACGACGTGCTCGTCGGCGAGGTGTGGCTGTGCTCGGGGCAGTCGAACATGGAGTGGACGCTGGACAAGACGATCGAGGCCACGCGGCGCGACGCGGATCTTCCGCCCGCGACCCTTGCACTCGAGCGACAGCGCATTCGGTTCTTCGACGTTCCGCGCACCGCAGCCCTGTCGCCCCAGCCAGACGTCGACGCCCTATGGTGGAACGCGCACGGCGAGGACACGCTGCGCTGCAGCGCCGTCGCCTACTTCTTCGCGGCCCGGCTCCAGGACGATCTGGACGTGCCGGTCGGACTCGTCGTGTCAGCCTGGGGCGGGACGACCGCCCAGGCCTGGATGAGCCGCGACATCGTCTCGGGCTTCCCCGACCACGCTGCAGCGATCGAGCGCGCCGTCCAGGCGGACAACGGCGAGCCGCCGTCCCAGCGCGTGCCCGCGTCCCTCTACAACGGGATGATCGAGCCGCTCGCGCCGTACGGGATCCGCGGCGTCATCTGGTACCAGGGCGAGTCCAATCGCATCCGCGCCCAGGAGTACCGCACGCTCTTCCCGGCGCTGATCGTCAACTGGCGTGAGCGCTGGGGAAACGACGCGCTCCCGTTCCACTGCGTCCAGCTCGCGCCCTTCGACTACGGCGAGGGAGACGCGGGCGATCTCACGGCGCTCGTGCGCGAGGCCCAGCAGCACGCGTCGGACTCGCTCCCCCACGTCGGTCTCGCGTTGACCGCTGACGTCGGCAACCCCGGCGACATCCATCCGCTGAACAAGTGGGCGGTCGGCGACCGTCTCGCCCGGCTCGCGCTCGTCGATCCGTACGGGGTCGAGGGCATCGTGTCCCGCGGCCCCGCGTTTCGACGCGCTGTTCCGAGCGGCCGCGAACTGCGCATCGAGTTCGATCACGTGCACGGAGGGCTCGCGCTGCGCGGCGAGTCGCTCGACCACTTCGAGGTCGCCGGCGCGGACGGCGCGTTCGTTCCCGCGCGGGCGCGCATCGCCGAGGACGGCGAGAGCGTCGTGCTGACGTCGCTCGACATCGATGCGCCGACGCGCGCGCGGTACCTGTGGAACGACGCCGCGGAAGCGACGCTGATGAGCGTCTCGGGCCTACCGGCTGCGCCCTTTCGTACGCGCTAATCAACGCTCAAGAATCGGTTGGCGTGCAGCAACGATCGCTTGATCGAAGGCTGACCGGCGTCGGGGATCGACTTCACCGAATCGCGGTGCGATGTCGTGTCAAAAGCGTCTTCGTGACGCTTCCGAACACGACACCTGCGATTCCATGCACAGACTTCTCTCCACCTGCCTGCCCGCCGCTGCCTTCGGCGCCACCGACGCCTCCGCGCAGACGCGCGTCCAGATCCTCCACGCCTCCGACCTCGAGGGCGGTGTCGACGCGGTCGCCGACGCCCCGAACTTCGGCGCGGTCGTCGATGCGCTCGAGGACGACGCCGCTCTCCTCGGCATCCCGTCGCTCCTCCTCTCCTCGGGCGACAACTACATCCCCGGGCCGTTCTTCTCGGCGGCGGGTGACTTCTCGCTCCGTCAGGTCCTGCGCGACGTCCTCCAGAACGCCGACGCCCGCGAAGGCGTCGGCCGGGTCGACCTCGCGATCATGAACGTCCTGGAGCTCGACGCGTCCGCCGTGGGCAACCACGAGTTCGACGGCGGCCCGAGCACCTACGCCGACATCATCGGCACGGACATTCGAGACAGCGACGACGACATGGTCCTCGACCAGCCTCGCTGGGTCGGAGCCGACTTCCCGTACCTGTCGGCGAACATCGACTTCTCGAACGAGGAAGAGCTGTCCGAGCTGTTCACGTCGGCGATCCTGGAGTCGACCGAGTTCGCGGGCGACATCGCGGACCTAGCGGGCGCCGCCGCCAAGCCCAAGATCGCGCCGGCGACGATCGTCGTGCGCGGCACCGAGCGCTTCGGCATCGTCGGCGCGACCACGCCGATCCTCGAGCAGATCACGTCGTCCGGCAACGCCTCGATCATCGGCCCCGGCGCGGGCTCGAACGACATGGCCGAGCTCGCCGCGGTGCTCCAGCCGACGATCAACGCGCTGGAGGGACTGGGCGTCGACAAGATCTTCCTCGTCTCGCACCTGCAGCAGTTCGCTCTCGAGCAGGAGCTCGCGACGCTCCTCGACGGCGTCGACGTCGTTCTCGCGGGCGGCTCCGGCTTCCTCCTGGCCGACGCCGGCGACCGGCTGCGCTCGGGCGACGTCGCGGACGGCGACTACCCGCTGGAGACGACCGACGCCGCAGGAGATCCCGTGCTGATCGTCAGCACGGCGGGCGAGTACTCCTACGTCGGCCGCCTCGTCGTCGACTTCGACGCGGCTGGCAACGTCGTTCCCTCGAGCGTGCTGGAGTCCGAGAGCGGCAGCTTCGCGACCGACGACCAGGGCGTCCTCGACCTCTGGGGCAACCTCGTCGATCCATTCCTGCCCGGAACGAAGGGTGAGCTCATCTCGCAGCTGACAACGGCGGTCCGCGCGGTCGTCATCGCCAAGGACGGCAACACCTTCGGCCGCACGGACGTCTTCCTCGAGGGACGCCGCACCGAGGTCCGCTCGCAGGAGACGAACCTCGGCAGCCTGACCGCGGACGCGAACCTCGCCGCCGCGCAGGCCTTCGATTCGACCGTCGCGATCTCGCACAAGAACGGCGGCGGCATCCGCGCGCCCATCGGCTCGATCGACGGCACGACCGGCCAGCTGCTCCCGCCGCTCGCCAACCCCGAGTCGGGCAAGCAGTTCGGTGAGGTCTCCCAGCTCGATATCGAGAACGCGCTCCGCTTCAACAACGGCCTGACCCTGATCACGCTGACACGTCCGCAGCTGAAGGCGGTCCTCGAGCACGCGGTCGCCGAGTACGAGATCGGCGCCACGCCCGGCCAGTTCGGCCAGTGGGGCGGCGTCACGTTCAGCTTCGATCCCACGCGCCCGGCGGGCTCTCGCGTCATCACGGCGGGCGTGCTCTTCCGCGACACGGGCTTCCCGTTCTTCGTCCTGAACGGTCAGCCGATCGGCACCGAGCCGATCCGGATCGTGACGCTCAACTTCCTCGCCAACGGCGGCGACGGCTACCCGTTCGACGACTTCGTCGCGGCGAACCCGACGTTCGCGAACCGCGTCGACCTCATCGACGAGATGCTGCCGGACGGCAACGCGACGTTCGCGCCCGCCGGGTCCGAGCAGGACGCCCTCGCCGAGTACCTCTTCACGGAATTCTCCTCGACGCCGTTCCGCCAGCGCGAGCTGCCGGAAGCGGGCGACCTTCGCGTCCAGAACCGCCTCTTCCGCCGCGACCAGGTCGTGGCGTTCGTGCTGCGCTCGGTCTTCCTCTGATCGCGAATGCGTGACAAGAGCCCGGGGACGCCTCGGCATCTCCGGGCTCGAACTCGCCTCTCCCCTGCGCCGGGGTCGGCCCCCGGTGAGACTGAGACTGGCGTTTCGCCATCCCGCCGGGTGATCTGACGGATCAGATGGGCTCACGCCCTGTTCGCAACGCCGGCTTCTTCAAATGTCGCCATCGATCGGTGGAGCGAGCACGCTGCCCGCAGGAGAGGGATCGCGAGCGCCGCGCCGCTCCCCTCGCCGAGGCGCAGGCCGAGGTCGAGGAGCGGCGATCGTCCCAAGGCCTCCAGCACGAGGCGGTGGCCGGGTTCCGCCGAGGCATGTGCGCATAGGAGCCACTCGGCCGAGTCGGGTCGAGTGCGAACGGCGACCAGGGCGCTCGCTGTCCCGATGAACCCGTCGACCACGGCGGGCAACCCGAGCTCCGCGGCGCTCAGGTAGGCCCCCGTCAGCGCCGCGAGCTCGTGCCCGCCGACGCACTCCAACACGTGAAGAGGGTCGCTCGTCGGCCCGAGTCCGTGAAGGTCGATCGCCCGGTCGACGAGCTCGGCCTTGCGCGCCACGCCGCGGGCGTCCAAGCCCGTGCCCGGACCCGCCAGGGCACCGCCGTCCGTTCCGAGGATCGCGGCTGAGACCGCGGACGCGGCCGTCGTGTTCCCGATCCCCATCTCGCCGACGACCAGAACGTCGGCGCCGCGCGCGCGCGCGCGCTCGACCGCGCGCCGACCGGCGCCCAGCGCGTACTCGAGCTCGCCGGGCCCGAGCGCAGGCCGCGCCAGCATGTCGGCGCTGCCGCGCGCGACGCGGTCGACGATGACGCCTTCGTCATGGGACTCGACGTGCGTTCCGACATCGACGACCTCGAACGTTGCGCCGAACTCGGCCGCGAGGACGCAGATCGCCGCGCCTCCGGCCGAGAAGTTGGCGACCATCTGGCCCGTCACGTCGGATGGGAACGCGGAGACTCCGTGAGTCGCGATCCCATGGTCGGCGGCGAACACCGCGATCGCAGGCGCATCGACCGTCGGTCGATCGCATGCCTGACGCTCGGCGAGCCAGACGGCAAGCTCCTCCAGGCGACCTAGCGACCCAGGGGGTTTCGTCAGACTCGCCTGCCGGGCGGTCGCGGCCTCGCCGGCTTGCCGATCGAGGGCTGCCGAGGGAGTACGCGTCCAGTCGATCCCTCGGGTCATGGACGTGGGGTTCTGCATGCTCGGATGTTCAGGCATCGTCTAGCTCGAAGCGGCGGCCGTGGGCACCGACCCACGCGCGGAACCACTCGCGGTTGCGCGGTATCGGCGCCTTGTCGGCCTGCCAGTCGTAGAACGATGGAAAGACGACGGCCAGCGGCGGGCGAGCGCCGTCGACGATCTGCTCAGCGCTCGGCCAGAACTCGAGGACCGGCGTCCGTCCTTCTTTCTCGACCACTCGAGCAAGCCCGAGTCCGCTCCGTCGTAGATGAAGATGACTGCGCGTTTCCGAGCCCCCCTCGCCCTCCGCGGAAGCGTGGTAGATCGTGAGCCAAGCGTCGCTCGTCTTCAGGGCGAGATCGTCTCCCCCGCAGTTCCATCGTCCCGCTGGCGTTACGCAGGAGCACCGTGACCCCGGCGGGCAGCAGCGAGCCCAGGAGGCACTCGACGCTCACGGCCACACCTCCGACGTCCCGCGCGCGAGCATCGCGCCGGCTGGACCGAGCAGCGCGCCGATGCGATCGATGGCGAGGCTCTGCTCGAGAGCGTCCGCGAGCCGGTCGTACTCGGCATGCGGCGATGCAATGGGTCGCGCCGTGCGGGCGCGACCCAGTCGATCGAGGAGCCCTGAGCGGAGGTCGTCGTTCTCGAAGAGGCCGTGCAGCAGCGTGCCGACGACCGAGCCGTGCCAAGTTCCCTCGTGGTGTCCGTCCTCGTGCTCGAAGAGGCGCGGTGCGCCCGCCTCTGCCACGACGTCCCCCATGTGGATCTCATACCCGGTCGCGGATTCGTCCGCTCGGCACAGGAACGTCGCGGCAAGCGCGCGCGCCCGAACCCGGACGGTCGTCTTGTCCTGGCGGAAGACCGTTCGGACCGGCAGCAGTCCGAGGCCCTCCAACGATCCTTGCGGGCCCTCCACTCCGTGCGGGTCGTCGATGACGGTGCCGAGCATCTGGTATCCGCCGCACACGCCGAGAATCGGTGCGCCGCTCTGCGCTCGCTCCTGGAGGGCGACATCGAAACCCCGATCGCGCAGCCAGTGGAGGTCGCCGCGCGTGTCCTTCGTCCCGGGGAGGACGACGAGGTCGGCCTTGGCGAGAGCGTCTGCTGCTTCGACGTACCGTACCGCGACGCCGGGCTCGTGCTCGAGCGCGAGGAAGTCGTCGAAGTTCGAGATCCGCGGAAACCTGACGACGGCCACATCCACGTCGGCCTCGCGCGGGCTCTCGCCCGACTTGCGGTGATCAAGCGACACGGAGTCTTCGTCCGCGATCCGTAGATCACGAACGTAGGGGACGATGCCGAGCACGGGCACGTCGGTTCGTTCCTCGATCATCCGAACACCCGACTCGAGCAGCCGCACGTCGCCGCGGAACTTGTTGATGATCAGGCCCTTGACGAGCTCGCGCTCGTCCGGATCCAGCAGCGCGAGCGTCCCAACGAAGTGCGCGAACACGCCGCCGCGGTCGATGTCGCCAACGAGCAAGACGGGCGCGTCGACCATCTTCGCAACGTGCATGTTCACGATGTCGCGGCCCTTGAGGTTGATCTCCGCCGGACTCCCCGCGCCCTCGATCACCACGACGTCGTACGTCGAACGAAGGCGCTCCAGCGAGCCGCGAACGACGTCAGAAAGCGAGCGCTTCCGGTCCTGATAGGCGCGCGCGTCCATGCTCGCCATCGGACGGCCCAGCACGACGACCTGGCTCCGCGCCTCGCCCTCGGGCTTGAGCAGGACCGGGTTCATGTCGACGGTCGGATCGATCCCGGCCGCCTCCGCCTGGACCGCCTGGGCTCGGCCGATCTCGCCGCCATCGACGGTGACGCACGAGTTGAGCGACATGTTCTGCGCCTTGAACGGAGCCACCCGGAGTCCGCGTCGATGGAGGATCCTGCAGAGGCCCGTCGCGATCAGGCTCTTGCCAACCGAAGACGCGCAGCCCTGGACCATCACGACAGCCCCGCTCACGCCCCGACCCCCTCGGCACAGGCGGAGACGAAGCGCCGCGCGACCGCCGGGTGGCTCGCCCAGTGACCGTGGACGTACGACGCGACGGTCCCTCCGGTCGCATAGGCGCCAGCAATCGCTTCGCGCGCACGACGCCCACGAATGCGATAGACGCTCGGCGCCGTGCAACCGACGACGTCGGAGTAGCGGAACTGGTGTCCGCGAAAGCGCGTTCCCGGCGGACCGAGGAGGCACTCAGCCGTGACCTCCACCTCGGCATAGCCGAGCGCAACGCGTCGCGGCTGCATGACGGCCGTCCCGTCGAACACGCCCGCCATCTCGTGCTCGGCGCCATCGAGGGTCCGGATCGCGCGTTGGAGCAGCATCATCCCACCGCACTCGGCGTACACGGGGCGTCCCTCGCGTGCGAACGCGAGGAGCTCCTCGCGCAGGTTGCGGTTGGCCGCAAGCTCCTCTGCGAACAGCTCGGGGTACCCGCCCCCGAGGTAGACCCCGTCGACGTCCGGCAGATGAGCATCTGCGATCGGAGAGAAGGGCACGAGCTCCGCGCCGGCCGCCTCGAGCAGGTGGAGGTTCTCCTCGTAGTAGAACTGGAAGGCGTCGTCCTGAGCGATCGCGATACGGCAGCTCGGAGCGCCGTCGCGGCTCGCAGACGCGGGAGCCACGGCGTCGAGTGGCGGCGCCGCCGCGGCGACGTCGAGCACGCGATCGATGTCGATCCAGCGCTCCGCGAGCTGGGCGAGGCGCTCCAGTCGCTCGGCGGAGAGGAGCTCGGGGTCGGCGGTGACGAGCCCGAGATGGCGCTCCGGGAGCTCGATGCCGGCATCGCGCGGGAGACCGCCGAGCACTGGCGGGGTGCGTCCGTGGGCGGCACATGCGCGGCGGACGAGGTCGAGGTGCCCCTCGCTGCCGAGGCGGTTCGCGATGGAGCCTTCGACGTTCGTGACCCCGTCGAAGTCCTGGAACCCGCGGCATAGCGCGGCGAACGTGCGGGCCATTCCTCCTGCGTCCGCGACGAGCAGGACGGGCGCGGCGAGCCAGTCCGCAACCTCGGCCGTCGACCCGGCGGGGTCGACCGCAGAAGCACCGTCGAAGAGCCCCATGACCCCTTCGACGATCGCGATATCGCAGTCGGAGGCCGCACGGGTGAAGGTCCCGAGGACGGCGTCGCGCCCCATCATCCAGCCGTCGACATTCCAGGAAGGCCGACCGGCGGCGAGCCGATGGTGGCCAGGATCGAGGTAGTCGGGGCCGGCCTTGAACGGCGCGACGTCCAGTCCACGCCGACGGAGCGCCGCGATGAGCGCGATCGCGACCGTGGTCTTCCCGGCGCCGCTCGAGGCGCCACCGAGGACGACCCGCGGAATGGCTGCTCGTTCGTACTTCAATAGTCGATCCCGGGTCGCGCGCGACGACCCTCGACGAAGGGGTGCTTGACGGCGCGCATCTCCGTGACGAGGTCGGCCGCTTCGATCAGGCTCGCAGGCGCACTGCGGCCCGTGACGACGACATCGACCTCGTCCGCGCGGTCGAGGAGCACGCGTCGCACGCTCTCTTCGTCGAGGAACCCGTAGTTGATGGCGTAGGTCAGCTCGTCCAGTACGACCACGTCGTGCGCGCCTTCGCGGATCCACGCGCTCGAGGTCTCCCAGGCCGCGCGCGCCGCGGCCGAATCCCGCGAGATGTCGTCGCTGTCCCACGTGAATCCCAGGCCCATGACGAGGAATTCGACGCCGTCGAGACCTACGAAGAAGGTGCGCTCCCCGGTGCTCCACTTGCCCTTGATGAACTGCATCACTCCGACGGAGAGCCCGCGGCCAACCGCGCGCGCTGCCAGGCCGAGCGCGGCCGTCGTCTTGCCCTTTCCGTCGCCGGTGTAGACGACGAGCATGCCGGGACCTCTCCCCGGTCGGCTCGGCTCACGCGCGTCGTCGCTCATCGGACCGCCTCGTGTCGGACGCGGGCTGCGCGAAGCGCGCGAAGCGTAAGCGCGATCGTCGCCTCGACGGTGATCTCGCTGGCTTCTTCGACCCAGTGCGCGCCGAGGGTCCGAAGCGTCTCGCTCGTGTCCGGGCCGATCGAGATCGCGGGTACACCGAGGAGGCGCGCCGCGAGCGGGTCGTCGAAGACCGCCCGCACGGACGTCGAGCTGGAGTAGACCGCGGCGTCATAGTCGCCCACGTCGGAGCGCGCTGGCCGGTACCCCCGTTCCAGTACGGGCACCTCGACCGCTTCGAGCGAGACCGATGCGAGCGCGGAGACGAGTCTCGGCCTGCCGCGCTTCTCGACGGGGACGATCGCGCAGCCGCGGCGCTCGCCGAGCGCCTGATCGACGGCCTCTCGAAGAGAATCGACGGACGAAGCTCGCGCAAGAGCCGCGACGGCGAGGCCGCGCTCCTCTGCGTCGGTCGCCGCGCGCTCCGTGAGCGCAATCGCCGGGAGCTCCAGCATCCGCATGCGCTCTGCGGCCTCCAGTCTGGAGGCCGACCGCAGCAGCGAGCGGGTCGCCGCTGGATCCCCGAGCAAGATCGCGACCGGCGATGCGCCCAGGGCACGGCGGAGGGAGACCTCCCCGTCGACCGGAGCGTCCTCCACGATCGGCGACTCGACGACGCGAGCGCCGAGGTCACGGAGCGCAGCCGCGATGCGCGACTGACTGCTCTGGGCCCGGGCTACGAGCACGGAACGCCCACGAAGCGGTCGACGCGCCTCGAGCCACTCCGTCGTCCTTCGACGTGCAACGACGTCTCCGACGATCACGATTGCGGGTCGACTCCGGTCCTCGTCGCGCGCGCGTGCGGCAAGGTCGGCGAGGGTCCCGACGATCACCCGCTGCTTCATGTGCGTCGCCCCCGCGACGTACGCGGCCGGCGTATCCGGTGCACGTCCCGCCGCGACGAGCCGCGCGAGGCTTGCTTCGAGCCGCTGCGCGGCCATGTAGAGCACGACCGTTCCCTCCTCCGCCGCGATCCCGCTCCGGCGAGAGCCCCCCCTCTCTTCGGGCGACGCCTCGTGTCCAGTGACGAACGTGACGGCGGACGTGTCTTCACGATGCGTGAGCGGAATACCGGCGTAGGACGCTGCGCCCATCGCAGCCGACACGCCGGGCACGATCTCGAAAGGGATGCCAGCGGCCCGCAGTTCCTCGGCCTCCTCGGCGCCGCGTCCGAAGACCATCGGGTCGCCGGCTTTCAGTCGTACGACGCTTCGACCGTCGAGGGCGGCCTCGATCACGGCGGGGTGAATGCGTCGTGCGCCGGTGCGCGAGCCGCGACCCCGGTGCCCGACCTGAAGCACTTCGACGTCGTTCCGGAGCGTCTCGAGCAGCTCGGTGGGGATCAGCTTGTCGGTCGCGACGACATCGCTTCGGTCGAGGAGTTCGCGCGCGCGGACGGTAAGCAGGGCCGGATCGCCTGGGCCTGCGCCGACGAGGTACACGACACCTGGACTCGCGTCGACGGGACGGTCGGTTCCATGCGCACCGCGATCGAGCAGTCCCGTGCGTTCCAGGACGAGAATTGCGAAGGCCACCCGATCGACGAGCTCGGTGCAGTCGCGGGGGACGGCGTGCGTTCGGTGGGACGCGAAGGAGCGCTGGAGGACGCTCTCGACGAGGTGCTGGTAGCGCAGCTCCACGAGCGGTCGATCGGAGCGGACGCCGTCCCGCACGTAGGGCAGCGCGCCGTGCGGAAGGACGAAGACCGCGTCGTAGCTCGCCACGTGATGCGATGGCCGCGTGAGCAGCGGCGCACCGTCCGACGAGGGACGGTCGTCGTAGATGCCGTGATGCAGCGCGTACGCGGTGAAGTCCAGCGAGGTGTTGTCCGCGACGAACGACTCGAGCGCGCGTTCGCGTTCGACGCGGCGAGCGAAGAGACTCTCGAGGACCGTCCTCCGCTCAGCCTTCGAGAGCGACTCGAAGCCGCGGCCGTTCGCGCCCTCCTGCCGGCTCGTGAGGTAGTCCCGCGTCTCCTCGCACACGACCGGGAGCCCAAGCTCCGCCGCGAGGGCCTCGACGAGCGCGGTCTTCCCCGTGGCGGCCGATCCGGTCACCCCGATGCGCAGAGGGCGGTCAGCCATGCGTCGTCCCTCCGTCGGTGGAGCGCGGCGCGGCTCGCCGGAATCGGTGCGAGAAGTCCGCCGCGTAGAGCCTCGAGTCGGCGAAGTCCGTCGCCGTCAGGACCCGACCGACGAGGATCATCGCAGTGTCGCTGATCCCCGCTTCGGCGACGCGGGCCTCGACGTCCTCGAGGGTCGACATCACGACCACCTGATCGGCGCGGCTGGCCCTGTGAACGACCGCGATGGGACAGTCGGAGCCGTAACTTGGCGTCAGGTCGCGCACGACCTTGTCGAGGAGTCCGATCGAGAGGAACAGCGCGAGCGTGGCTCCGTGGGCCGCAAGCCCGGGGAGATCCTCGTTCTCGGGCATCGGAGTGCGTCCTTCGGCTCGGGTGAGGATGACCGTCTGCGAAAGCTCGGGGAGCGTCAGCTCGCGGCCTAGCGCTGCGGCCGCAGCCGAGAAGGACGACACCCCCGGAACGATTTCGACTTCGATCCCCTCGGCCTCTAGCCTTCGCACCTGCTCGGCCGTCGAACCGAACAGGCTCGGATCTCCGGTGTGAACGCGCGCCACGTCGTCGCCGCGCTGGACCGCCGCCACCATCAGCTCGACGATCCGGTCGAGGGTGAGCCCCTTCGAGTCGACGACCTCGGCGTCGGGCCGCGCATTCTCCACGACGCTGCGCGGGACGAGTGAGCCGGTGAACAGCACGAGGCCCGCGTTCGCAACGAGCCGCGCCGCCTTGACCGTCATCAGCTCGGGGTCGCCCGGACCGGCGCCGACGATGTAGACCTTCGGACTCATACGCACGTGAGGACCGCGTCGCGCACGATCTCCCAGACGGGCAGGGGAACGCCGGCGAGCCAGGCCGCGTCGAGCGCCCCGCCGGCGTCTGGCGAGCTCTCCACGACGAGATCCCAAAGCCGCTCCGACACCGAGCCGTTGCGGCGAATGGTGAGCCTCTCGTGCAGCGCCTCGCAGGCGCGCTCGCCTTCCAGTGGAAAGACGAGCCGCGGCTCTGACTGCAGGGCACGCGGCACGGCCGACCCTGGCTCACGTGAGAGCTCGAACCATGGTATGCGGTCGGACGTCGTCGGGGAGTCGACGTGTTCGGGGCGCTCGAATCCCTCGGACGTCCAGTCGATGGGCCGCTTCGGTTCCCCGACGACGAACGTGCGATCCTCCGCGGCGAGCAGAAGGGCCCCGCCGATTCGCGCGACGGTGCTCAACGCTCTCCTCCGCTCTCCGATCGATCGCGATCGAGCATCCCGTCGACGACGAGGGATCTCGCCGGACGCTGCCCTGGGAGCACCTCGCCCTCGCGCGTGTACTTGTTCGAGTACCCGCGCGGGGTGACCATGAATCCCTCGAAAACCGCCGTCTGCGAGTTCCCGACGAGGACGGTCGTGAGCATGCCGATCTCGTATTCGAGGAACTCGGAGAGGTCGGTGAGGACGACGTCCTGGAGCTTCCGCCAGCCGCTCTTGACGAGCGCGACCGGCGTCTCGTCGGAACGGTGTTCGCGCAGGATGCGGCCAGCCTCGACGATCTGTCGGGTGCGCCGACCGCTCGCCGGGTTGTAGAGCGCAACGACGAAGTCGGCGGACGCGGCCGCCTCGATGCGCCGAGCGATGACCGGCCAGGGGGTCAAGAGGTCGCTCAGTGAGATGCAGCAGTAGTCGTGCACGAGCGGGGCTCCGACGAGCGCTGCGCACGAGTTGACCGCCGAGATCCCCGGGACGACCTCGACGTGCGGAGAGTCTCCACGCCGCCAGCCAATATCGCGGAGCACCTCGAACACGAGCCCGCACATGCCGTAGACACCTGGGTCGCCCGAGGAGATGAGAGCGACGGTCCGACCATCGCGCGCCGCCTCGACCGCCGCGCGCGCGCGTCCGATCTCTTCGGTCATGCCCGTGCGGTGGACCTCCTTGTCCTCCAGTAGGTGCTTGACCAGCTTGACGTAGGTCGAATAGCCGACGATCAGGTCGGCAGCGCGTATCGCGTCGTACGCGGCGGGCGTGGCATGGGCGTCGTTCCCCGGCCCGATCCCGACGATGTAGAGCGTTCCGTGGCTCATCGCGTCGCTCCTGCGCGAACTCGGGCTGCACCGCGGGGCGCGAAGGGAACGCGCGCGACGGCGACGGTCATGTTTCGCCCGGCGCCGGGCTCGGTGTACTTGGCCTTCGGCACGAGGAGCCGGGTCGCTCCGGCAACCAGCAGGCAGGCGGCCTCGCCGACAGAGCGCGTTCCAACGAATCGGCGCACGGTCTCGGAGGGGTTCTCCACGCCCTCGACGACGTCGAGCTCCTCCGCCGGGCGCAGCTCCAGAGGCCAGCCCCGCGCATGACAGAGCTCGACCAGACCCGGCTCATCGCCCTTGACGTCGATCGTCGCCGCGGCGCGCACGCATGCCGAGGACAGTCCGGCCTCTTGGAGCACCGCGTCGACGCCGCGCCCAAGAAGGTCCGCCGACGTGCCGCGATCGCAGCCGATGCCGACGACGAGCGAGCGCGGCCGGTACACGACGGAACGGGCGAAGTGCTCGGGATGTGACCGCTCGATGTCGCGGTCGGTCGCGACGAGCAGCATCGACCAGTCCGCGGGGTCGACGCCGTCGAGGGACCGGGCATACTCGACTCCCGGCGGGAGCTCTCGGTCGATCGGCCAGAAGTCCGACTCTCCGGTCTCCTGGACGAACAGGACGCGCTCCTCGTTGACCACCGCGGCGCATCCGGCCGTGACGTTCCGGTCGGGGTCGTCGAGTCGCCAGCCGAGCTCGCGCCCGAGGATGTCGACCGTCAGCGTCCCCCGGACGTCCGACGCGGTCGTGATGACCGGGACCGCCCTGAGCGCGTCAGCAATGCGATGCGTGAACTCGTTCCCGCGACCCACGTGGCCGGAGAGCAGGCAGACGGCGAATCGTCCGTCGTCGTCGACGCAGACGATTGCCGGATCGACCTTCTTGTTCTCCAGGAGCGGCGCGATCATGCGGACGACGGCCCCGACGCTGATGACGTGGACGTGGCAGTCGTACGCCTTCCACGTCTCGCGGAGCGTGGGCCCCATGGGGAGTCCGAGCTCTCGCGCCTCGGGCGCGAGCTCGGCCAGCTTCTTCGAAGCGAAGAGGTCGGCGTCGCCAAGAGCCGCGCACAGGCGGCGCGCGAGGCCCACCCCGTGCCGCGTGATCGCGTAGACCGCGTAGCTCCTCCGATCGCTCACGACGCACCCTCCTGGCGTCGGCCGACCTCGCCCTGGCCGAACAGGACGCCCGCGCGCTCGCCGCGCCGCACGACGACCATCGAGAAGTAGTCGCACGCCCCCTCGTCGTCGATCGATGCGAGGTCACGCTCGACGCGCTCGTCCTGCATCGACGCACGACTGACATACACGGACGACTCGTCGAGTCCAACGCGGGCGATCGCCGCGCGCACGTTCGACAGGGCCGAACCGACCTTCATCAAGAGGACGGTGTCGAACTCGCGCAGGATCCGCTCGAGGTCGTCGACGCCCCAGGTCGCCGGCAGGACGGCGATACGCTCTCGGCCGTCCGCGATCGGGACGCCGGCGGCGATCGGGACGGCCGTGAGCGAACTGACGCCGGGAACGACCTCGCGCCGGACCTGGGGCCAGCGCTCGCCCGCCGCCGCCCAGAGGTACTGGAACGTGCTGTAGAGGAACGGGTCGCCCATGGTCGGAAAGGCGACGTCGCTCCCTTCGGCCAGGTGATCTCCGATCGCCTCGAGTGCGATCTCCCACGCCGGAATCAGCCGAGCGGGGTCCTTGGACATCGGAAACACGAAGTGCTCGCGCGCCTGTCCGGGAACGTCTCCGATCGCAGCTTCCGCCGTGCGCCAAGCGAGCGACGGACGGTGCTTGTTCGAGCGCGGGATCGCCAGGACGTCCGCCGCGCGCAGCACGTTCACAGCGCGCACGGTCAGGAGGTCGGGCGCCCCCGGTCCGACCCCGACGCCGAAGAGAGTGCCGTGAGTCATCGACCGTCCCCCTCGTCTACGGTGGCGGCGAAGAGGTGGATGGGATTCAGCGCCTCGTAGCGAAGGTACCGTGCGAGCTTGGCCCCGCGGGAGACCTGTAGGAGCGTCATCTCCGGCTCGAGCCCGAGGTCTTGGAACGCGGCGTGTGCAGCGGCGACGTTCTCCAGCGTGATCGCGCTCACGACGAGGCGCCCGCCGTCACGCAGTGCGCTCGCGCACGCCGCGAGCGTCTCAGCCATCGACCCCTTCGTGCCGCCGACGAACACCGCGTCAGGCGCGGGCAGATCGTACAGCGCATCCGGCGCAGCGCCCTCGACCACGGTCACGCTGTCGGCGCCGTGCGCCCGCGCGTTCTCGCGGCAGTACCCCGCGCACTCCGCGTCGACCTCGACCGCGAAGACGCGACCGCGCGGAGCGAGGAAGGACGCCTCGACGGAGACGGACCCCGAGCCCGCACCGACGTCCCAGACGACTGCGTCCTGGGCGATCCGGAGCTGCGCGAGCGCGAGCGCTCTGACCTCGCGCTTCGTGATGAGTCCCGCGCGGGGCATCTTCTTCGCGAACTCGGCCTCATCGAGGAAAGGAAGGCTCGGCGCGGGCGCGAAGCGTGGATCCGTTCTCTCGAGGACCAGGACGTTGAGCGGGCCGATGTCGTCCGTCCGTGCGAGGGCGTCGAGCGAGTCGAAGCGACGCACGCGTTCGTCCGCGGTGCCGATGTCCTCGGCAACGATCGCTCGCCAGTCTCGTTCGCCGTACTCGAGGAGGTGTGCGGCGATCCGCGAGGGTGAATTCAGCTCGTCCGTGAACACGCCTGCGCGTGCGACGGTTCGGAGGCGCGTGACGATGCCAGCGAGCGGCCGCCCGTGGAGCGAGAGAAGCGCCGCGTCGTTCCAGGGCACGTGCGCGCGTGCGAACGCGAGCTGCATGGAACTGACCGTCGGGACCACGTCGACGTG
Source organism: Planctomycetota bacterium (assembly GCA_039200205.1). GTDB lineage: Bacteria > Planctomycetota > UBA1135 > UBA1135 > Saltatorellus. Next base: position 10,672 of record JBCCSK010000026.1, on the reverse strand, counting down.
CTCGGGGCCAAACCGCTTGAGCACGAGGCTTGCGACTCCGAAGAAGAGCGGGTCTCCCGACGCGAGGATGCACACGTCGTTCTCGCCCGCGAGGGCCGCGATCTCGTCGAGGACGTCGGTGAGCCGCCCGCGGAGCACGACGCGCTGCCCCGTGTACTGGGGAAAGAAGGCGAGGTGCCGCTCGCCGCCGGCCAGGACCTGCGCGCGCGTGGCGACGTGCATCGCCTCGCTCGTCAGGCCGGCACAGCCGCGACCGTCGATGCCCACGACGTGCACGCTCGGGCGATGTCGGCGCGTGATTTCGGTCACGGGAGCCGGGTCACGAACCAGCTCCCGCGGCGCGCCGTTCATCGAGTTCGTCATCGCTGGTCCCCCTGCTCGGTGAGCGTCAAGAGCGCGTGGACGATCGCGACTGCGATCGTGCTTCCGCCCTTGCGCCCTCGCGAGATCGCGTAGGGAACGTCGAGATCGCCGGCCTGTTCGAGCACGAGCTCCTTCGACTCGGCCGCTGAGACGAAGCCGACCGGAACGCCGCAGATCCACGCCGGCCGCACGCCTTCCTCTCGGGCGAGCCGCATCGTCTCGATGAGGGCCGTCGGAGCGTTTCCAACGGCGACGATCGCGCCGTCGAGCAGGCCGAGCGCACGGGCCTTTCGCATCGCGAAGACTGCGCGCGTACTGCCCTCGCTTCGCGCGTCGGCGATCACGTCCTCGTCCGAAATGAAGCAGTGGGTCTCGCTGCCGTGGACGGAGAGGCGCTGCGGATTGAGTCCGGCCAGGATCATCTTGACGTCGGCGACGACCGGCGCGCCGCGGCGGAGCGCCTCGACTCCGCGGGCAACTGATCCCTCGCCGAAGTGCATGAGGTCCTTGAACTCGAAGTCGGCCGTGGAATGGATCACGCGGCGCACGACCTCCCACTCGTCCGAGCCGTGGCGGTGCTCGCCGGCCTCTTCGTCGACGATCCTGAAGCTGTCGGACTCGATCCGTCGCCCGAGCTCCGTCATCTGTCGCATGTCGCTCATCGCGTCTCTCCAAGGTCCTGGGTCATGTCGCGCGCGAGTCCGGGGGGCCAGGATCCGAGCACCGCGCCCTCGAAGCCGACCAGCACGGTCTGAATCTCTGCCGCGCGTCCGGCGTGGACGGCAAACCCGCCCAGGTGTCGCGCACTCTCGCGACACACGATCGTGCCGAAGGAGGACAGTCCCGCGCCGACGCACAGCTCGAGCGCCTGGCGCGCCGTGTTCGCCGAGCGCACGAGGTCGAAGAGGTCCTTCTCGGCGCCCGCCTCGGCGGCGAGCCGCGCGAGCAGGTCGAGGTTGACCTGCGAACCGGCGGCGTGAGTCATCTTCTTGCCGTCGGCCATCTTCGAGAGCTTCCCGATCATCGCGACGACCAGTCCGCGCACGCCGACTCGTGCGCAGCTCTGGACGGCGGTGCCGATGAAGTCTCCGGCCTGGATGAACGCGTCCTCCGCGAGGTGTGGGAGGAGGCGCATCCCGTACGCCTCCGTCCTGCCCCCCGTGCTCAGAACGACCATGCGGTGCCCGACAGCGGACGCGAGGTCGATCGCGTTGACGACGCTCGCCCGGTACGCGGCCGTGGAGTACGGCCGGACGATGCCCGACGTTCCGAGGATCGAGATCCCGCCAACGAGGCCGAGACGTTCGTTGAGCGTCTCCTTGGCCATTTCCTCTCCGCCAGGAACAGAGAGCTCGACCAGCGCGCCGCACGGCTCACCTGCGGAGCGCGCGAGCACGTCTTCGACGAGCTCGATGAGGTTCCGACGCGGAATCGGCGTGATCGAGAGCGTCCCGAGCTCCAGACCGAGCCCCTCCTTGGTGACGGTTGCCACGCCGGCGCCGCCGCGGATCGAGACGCCGAGCCGGTCCGTCAGCTCGACGCGTGCCACGAGCTCGGCGCCGTCGGTGCAGTCCGGATCGTCGCCAGCGTCCTTCACGATGCTCGCGAGCCAGCCGTCCGCATCGCGCTCGCAGCGCTCGAGTGGGAACTCGTGCGAGTCGCCGTTCGGAAGGACCGTGCGAACGCTCGTGAGCGGTTTCCCCTCCACGCAGGCGAGCGTCGCCGCACGGGCGGCGGCAGCGGCGCATGCACCGGTCGTGAATCCAGTGCGGAGCGGCCTGTCGTCTCGGGGGGAAGGGGACACGTCAGGAGCGCACGCGCTTCGGGTTGTTGAAGAAGCACTCGACGCTCGCTCGCTCGGCGAGGTCTTCATCGAGTCTCTCCTGGACGTCGTCGCGCAGGGCGTGAAGCACATCGCCGTCGCCGACGAGCCAGAGCGCCGCGGGGCGCGGCACCGTTCGCTCGACCATTCTTCGTACGACGTCAAGCGCGGCCCCGATTCGCTCCGCGGCTCCGACCTCGGGGATCTCGTGGCGCGCGTAGCCAGAGAGAGCAGACGGCAGGCGCTCGCGAACGTCCGAGTCGGAGAGCAGCGCGTCGCGAGCGCTGTCCATCCAGACGAGCGTCGTCTCGTGGAGCCGCGGCGCGAAGGCCGCACCCAGGACGAGGCCAAGCGCTGCAGTGATCCCTGTGTCGGTCGCGATGACCCATGCTGGACCCTGCTCCTCCTGCGCCGACGCGAGCAGCTTCCCCCACGGCCCCGAGTACGGAACCGAAGTTCCGGGCTCGAGCGCTTGCATGGCTTCGGAGCCCGGTCCGACGCGCTGGACGGCGACCTGCACGCGACGCTGGTCGGCGTCGGCCGAGAGGACCGAGTAGCACCGCTTCAGCGGCGCGCCGTCCTCCTTCCGGAGTCCCGTGTCGACGATCAGGAACTGCCCGCCCCGGAAGTCCACGTCCTGCGCGCTCTCGAGCACGATGAGGCGTCCGCGGGCGCCTAGAGGGTCGTTCGAGACGACCCGCATGTTCTTGGCGGTCGCCATCAGTCGCTCGTCGGGAACAGCTCGTGGACGAAGTCGTGCATCTCTTCGAGGTCGCGGAAGAGGCCCTTGAAGCTGTGTTCGGAGCGCACGAGCTCCATCTCGACCTTGCGAGTCAGGATGAGGAGCGAGCGCAGGTACGGCATGTTTGGGCTCTGGGCATCGAGGTTCGCAACGCGTCCCTCCAGATCGGAGAGCGACGCGGCGAACTGGGTCCGGAGTTCAGCCAGGTTCTTCGCAGCGAGCATCGACGCAAGCGGTCCAGGCGTTGACGCTGCTTCGCCGAGCTCGGCGAGCTCGTGCTGGCGCTCGGACTCGTCGTCGATGCCGAGCAGGTCCATCAAGCCGAGGCGAAGCGCGGCGATCTCGTGGCATGCCATGTGGGAAGACCTCCCTACTGCAGGATGTTGTCGACGAGACGGGCGACGAGCCGGTCGTGTCCGAAGTGCTCCGTCACGATCTCGGGGACGTCGTCCTCGGTCACGTTTCGGTACCAGATGCCGTCGGGGTATACGGCGACGCTCGGCCCCTCACCACACCGCCCCATGCAGGCGGTCTTCGTCACCCGAATGCGCCGGCCGAGTCCTTCGGCCTTCACCTCGGAGCGCATGCGGCGGAGCATGGGGACGCTTCCCCGTTCCGCGCAGTCCGCGTTGGCGCAGACGAACACGTGCTTCTCCACGGGCGGATGGGCGTGCTCCGCGGGCATCGCCTGGGTGTGCGTGTACGTGTGGCGCATGCTCCAGAGGAGCGCGCGCAGTCCGCCGACCTCGCGTGCACGACCGGGGAGTGGAGCGCGGTACTGGCACGTGTCGCAGGGGAGCGGCGCAGCGCCCTCGAGCCCCTCGAACGCCCGCTCGGCGAGCAGGTCCAAGATCACATCGTCCGCGTCGAGCGTGCCGGCGACGACGACTCGGATCCAAGGATGCCGCTGCTGGAAGTCGCGCGCGGTCGCTTCGAGCCGTTCCAGGAGCCGCCCGGAGAACAGCAGGTACGGAAGGACGACGAGACGTGCCGGACGCAGCCGAGCGAGAAGATCGAGGCCGGTGGGAACGTCCGGCTCGGTGATCCCGAGGAAGCACGGCTCGGCTCGTAGGAGCTCGCGAGTCTCCGAGAACATCCGCGCCGTCTTGAAGAAGTCGCCATTCGCGTCCGGGTCGCTCGAACCGCGCCCGACGAACAGGCACGCCGTGCGGGCCCGCTGGGCCGGACCGTCGTCGAGCCGTCGCTCCTCGAGCGCCCGCTCGACCCTCGACCAGGCGAGGTCGCAGAGCCTCGGGTCAACACCGAGCGGGCGGGCGATCGTAAAGCGCACCCTTGGATGGGCATCTCGCGCTCTCGCGACGGCGAGAGGCAGGTCGTTCTTGACGTGTCCGGCCAGGAACAGGAACACGGGGACGACGACGACTTCGTCCACGCGGCGGGCCACCGCGTTCAGCGCGTCGTCGACGTTCGGCTCGGCCAGCTCGACGTACCCGTGCTCCGTGACGGTCCCCGAGTGCCGAGCCGCAAACTCGCGCACGAGCGCCTCGAATTGACGATTCCCGCTCCCGCGCCGACTGCCGTGACCGACGAGGAGGACCGCGACTCGCTCGCCCAACCTGGTTCGGCGACCGTCTGCGCGTACATACGGATTGTGTCGGCGGAGTGCGCTCGGCGGGTCATACACCGTGACCTCGTCCCCAGCGCCATCACCGGGGTTGCGGATCGGCATAGGACCTCAAGAGCCCGTGTGGGCCTCGAGCCGACGGCTCTCAGGTAGGTCTCCTGGCTCCTGGATCCGGAGGCGGCGATGCGAGATGCATCGCCCGTCCTCCTCGGTCCCCGGCCTTCCCCGATCCGTGTGGATCGAGTGGCTCTATCGGGTTCCTCACCAGTCACAGTGGCGGGACCGCGCCGGTCTTTCACCGGTCTTCCCTGTTATGCCGCGCAGCGGCACCTGGGAGCGTTCGTCGGCGTGTTGGCAAAGAGAGACCGTCGTCGACGGCCGTTCGCGTCGCAGGCTAGCGTCCACCTGCCCGAAGCCGCAAGTGCCCATTCGGGCTGCGCTTGACACCTTCGCTCCGCTGGACCTACCGTCCGGCGCCGTGACGGCGACGCCGCCGCGATTCCCTTGCGGCCCCTCCACCTCGGCGAGACGTGGTCAGAATGCCCATCCACCTGCGTCTCCAGTTGCCGCCGGCGACTGCCGCGACCGACGACCTCACCGTGCCTTCACGGGAGAGGATCGTGGCGCTGGTGCGCCCCTTGCGAGCGGCAGAGAACCTCGGGGCGAGCGCCGAATCAACGCGGCGACACGGTCGGAGAACGTCGTGAGCAGCAGGCGTCGAACGAACCCGGCCGACGGAGAGAACGCGGCTCGCGCGCGCGGCGGGATCGTCGTGACTTCGTCCGGCGCGTGGATGGACGTCGACCTACCCGGAGAACACCGAACGCTGTCATGGGCAACCCACGGCGGCGGATTCACGACGGCCCGACGGGTCTCGTGGAGACAGGTCACCGACGCAGATCTTCCCCCGGAAGTCGACCCGCGTCGGTTCATCGAAGCGGACCTGCGACGGCGGACCGTGCAGAGCGACGTCGTGCTGCTCACCTCTCGACGGATCTCGGCGCGTGAGCGAATCGACGTCGACGTCGGCGACGTGCGCGCGACGGCCCTTGCGACGGTCGGTCTCTCGAACGCAGTCCGCACGGGTTACGTCGACCGAGACTCTGCGCCCTCGATCCGGAACCCGCAGAGCTCCTGGGGGACGATCAACGTGCTGTGCTGCGTCGATCGCTCGCTGTCCGACGCGGCGATGATCGAGGCCGTGTCGATTGCGGCAGAGGCGCGGACGCTTGCGATCCTCGAGCGTGGACTCGCCGTGGACGGGGGCGATGCGACAGGGACCGGAACGGACTGCATCGTCGTTGCGGCTCCGATGGACCCGTTACTCGGCGATCCGTACGCGGGCAAGCACACGACGATCGGGACGGCGATCGGCGCGAGCGTGCACGCGGCGGTGTCGCGCGGCGCCGATCGCTGGCTCGAGGAGCGTCGTTCGATGGCTGCACGCGAGGAGACGTCGTGACCCTGTCCGAACCGCCTCACTCTCTCGTCCTCGTCGGCGGTGGAGCCCGAAGCGGCAAGAGCGCTTTCGCGCTCGAACGAGCCCTGGAACTCGGCACGCGGCGGTCCTTCTTCGCCACGGCGGAGGCGCGAGACTCCGAGATGCTCCGGCGCATCGAACGCCACCGCGTCGAGCGCGGCGAGCGGTTCCGTACGGTCGAGGTCCCGCTCGACCTTCCGGAGGCTCTCGCCGCCCCGGGAGACTGCGACGTCGCCATCGTCGACTGTCTCACGCTCTGGGTGTCGAACGTGATGGGAGCGACAGAGAGCGACGATCCGCGCTCCGACGTCGTCGACCGAAGGATCGATGACCTGGTCGCCGCGCTCGAGCGTCGCTCGTGCCACGTCGTGCTCGTGTCGAACGAGGTCGGCATGGGGATCGTCCCGATGCATCCCGCTGCGCGCTCGTTCCGCGATCACATCGGACGAGCTCACGGCCTCGTCGCCGACATGGCTGACGAGGTCGTGTTCGCCGTCGTCGGATGCCTCCTGCAACTCAAGCCGACCCTGCAGCTCGTCGGGCGGAACGCAGCCGATTCCGAGCTCGGTGAGTCGTGATCGGGACCTGTGGAGTCGTGCCGTCGGAGTGGCTCCTCGTGCTGGCCGTCGCGGTGGACTGGCTGCTCGGGGAGTGTCCCGTGGCCGTTCATCCGGTCGCGTGGATCGGTCGCTCCGTCGGCTGGATCGTGCGAGCGCTTCCGCGGAAGGGCGCGCAGGCCCTCGTGTGCGGCGCCGCGCTCGCCGGCGCGGTGCCGACGCTGGCAGCGGCGGCGACCCGAATCGCACAGCGCGCTGTTGCGCCTGCGGTCGCGACGGTCGTCGAGGCCTGGCTGCTCACGTCGAGCTTCTCGGTCCGCATGCTCGGACGAGAGGCGAACAAGATCGCGGAGCTCCTCGAGGATGGGCAGCTCGACGCAGCGCGTGTCCGGCTCGGTCATCTATGCAGTCGAGATCCGAGCGAGCTCGATGCCGCCGACGTCTCGGGCGCGGCGGTCGAGTCCGTTGCCGAGAACACCTCGGACTCCTTCGTCGCGCCCGTCTTTTGGTTCTGCATCCTCGGACTGCCCGGCGCAGTGGCATTCCGCGCGATCAATACGCTGGACGCCATGATCGGATACCGGGGCGAGTTCGAGAGGCTCGGTAAGGCGGCCGCTCGACTGGACGATCTCGCGTGCTGGGTACCGGCCAGGCTGACCGCGCTGCTCATTCTTTTCGTGGGAGCGATCGCGGGAGGGAATCCACGACAGGGTGCGACGGTCCTCGTTCGCGATCGTCACCTGACGTCCAGCCCGAACGCGGGATCTCCCATGGCGGCGATGGCGGGCGTACTCGGCGTGCGGCTCGTCAAGCGCGGGGACTACGAGCTCGGACGCGAGGGCGACGACCCCGGGCCGAGCACGATCCGGGATGCGACGCGCATCCTCGAGCTCACGGCGATCGCGACGACGGCGATCGCTTTCTGCTTCCTCGCTCTTCGGTGATGAGCTCGCCGGCGCCGAATCGCAGCCTGCACGGTGGGCTCTCGGACAGGGAGCGACGTGTGCTTCGCGCTCGACTGGGCCCTTGGGTCGAGGTCGAAGACCTCTCCGTCAACATCAACCCGTTCGGACCGCCGAAGAGGGTTGAGACCGCGATTCGCCGCTGCGCGCTGAGCTCATACCCGGATACGACTGCGGAGGAGGCGCGCAGCGCGTACGGGGACAGGCTCGGTGTCCTGCCCGAATCGATCGTCTTTGGCAATGGAGCGACGGAGCTCCTGTGGACGCTGGCTCGACACCTCGTGGACCCGACGCGTCCCGCACTGATCGTGGAGCCGACATTCAGCGAGTACGCTCGTGCGACAGAGGCGTTCGGTGGTCGAGTCGTGGAGCACCGATCGGCCTCCCCCGAGTTTGCGCACGATGTCGATGCAATCGTCCGCGATGCAACAAGAAGCGGTGCCGCGAGCGTCTACGTCTGCAGGCCCAACAATCCCACGGGGACGGTGCTCCCCTTCGAGGATCTGCTGCGGCTGGCCCACGGCGTCGGAGGGCTCACCGTCGTACTCGACGAGTCCTTCCTCTCGCTGAGCGACGCCGCCCACGACGAATTCCGCGAGCTCCCCGACAACGTCGTTCGGCTCCGATCACTGACGAAGGACTTTGGGATCCCGGGCATACGCGTCGGCTATCTGATCGCATCCGCAGCGCTGGCCGACTCGCTCGAACGATTTCGCCCACCGTGGACAACGAGCTCGCCGGCGCAAGCAGCCGCCCTGGCGGCGCTCGAAGAAGACAAGTTCCTCGGCGAGTCGCGCAAGCTCCTGCTAGAGGGCAGGGACGAGCTGGTCGCGATCCTGTCGGACTTCGGGCGACCGACGACTGCGACGGCAACGTTCTTCGCGCTCGCCGAGGTGGGCAGCGGCGCCGCTTTTCGAGAAGCGCTCCTGGGCCACGGTATCGTCGTCAGGGACGGCGCATCGTTCGGTCTCCCCGGGCACGTTCGGATCGCTGCAGGAACACCGCGCGGACGTACCCGCCTGCGACGGGCGCTCGAGAGCACGACGCGAACGGATCGATCGAGACGGTGACGGAGACCCGTCAATGCGGGAGCAGGACCGTCGTTTCTGCTGTCTCCCCAGCACGCACATTCACGGGAACGGTCGTCTCGTACACCTCGGTCCTGCCCTCGCAGACGACGAGCGTGTACGCGCCAGGAGCGAGCGGCGGTGACTCGAACTGCTCGGTCGCGGTTGGGTCAGCCTTCAGCCACGAAGAGCGGCCCGACGGATCGATGGCTGCGATCCTGAGCCCGCGCTCCGCCGATCCCGGCACGCGAACGCGCAGCGTGCCGCCGCGCGGCACGACGAGGTCGAGCGGCGCAGGGTCGAGTCCTGGCTCGACCGTCACACGCGTCGTGACGTCCGGGAACCCGAAGACGTCGACGTGCACGTAGTAGTCGCCGGGCGGCGCACCTGGCACCTCGAACGCGCCGCCCTCGTCGGTGCGCGCCGACTCCGTGTAGAGGTCGCCGAAGGCCAGGTTGGCACCGGCGACCGGCCTGCCGTCCTCGAACCGGACCGTCCCGCGCAGCGTTCGGTCGCCGATGACGAAGCGTGACCGCAGCGTCTCGCCGGCGCGCAGCCGATGCGCGCCAGGCTGCCATCTCTCGCTCGACGCGAAGTAGTACGCGCCGGGCTCGAGCCCGTCGAAGGCGACGTGTCCCGTCTCGTCGGTGCGGCCCTGGCGCAGCGAGTCCTTCCGGAGCGTCACAGATCGGCCCACGACCGGACGTCCGTCGGCGTCCACGAGCTCGATGTGCCATGCCGCGTCGCCCGGGACGAACCCGAGGAGGATCTCCTCGCTCTCGCCCGAGCGAAGGTCGACGCGTCGCTCCAGCACGCTCCCCTGGGCCGGCCAGCCGAGTTCACGCCCTCGCTCGGCGGCCTGCTCCTCGTCGATGCGAACGATCCGGTGGCCAGCGGACAGCCCCTCGAACCGAGCGACGCCCGCCCCGTCCGTCCGCTCGACGGTCGACTGACTCATCGACATGGATGCGCAGTGGAGATCGAGTCCGGCGACCGGCGCGCCGTTCGGTCCGAGGACGAGCGCGGTCACGGACGCGCTGAACGCATCGGGCACGAGGAAGACGCGGGCGTGGCTGGCGCGCTCACGTCCGACGACCTGCTGCGCGCGATAGCCGTCGGCATGAACCTCGAGCATCGGGCGATCTCCGCCGAGTCCGACGAGACGACAGCGTCCGAGCGCGTCCGTGCGCGTGACGAAGCGCCGGTCGACCGGGGTCGAGGCTCCCTTCGGCTCGACGCCCGCACGTTGGAGCTCCGAAACGGCGACGACGAGGGCGCCTGGGACGGCGTCCTCGGTGCCGTTCTCGAGGACCTCCAGCGCGAGATCCTGCGGCGTGGTGAGAACGAGCCGCACCGCGCGAGGCGCATCGCCCGACGGGACGAGATAGGCGGGCGCGGCCGAGCCGAAGCCGGGCTTGAAGGCGCTCGCGTGGACGAGCACGCCGTCGAGCTCGGGCGGCGCGGGCGGGAGCTCGATCGGGTTCGACGTCGCAGCCATTCGCACGCCGAGCGCCCATGGTCCGGACGACGGGCCCGTCGGGCGGCGCCTTCCGGCCCATGAGCCTGACGCCGCCAGGACGAGCGTGGCGCCGTCGACGCGCCCACCCGCCTCGTCGACGATCTCGATCACGAACGCCGGCGAGGGATCGACGTCCTTCGAGATCGCGATCGCTCGATCGGCGTCGACGCGACCGTTTCCGACGGACACGGGTGCAAGCGCTTCGCCGCGACCCTCGAAGGTCGCTTGATTCGTCTGCGCCACCTGCGCGTCATCGCGGCTGCGCTCGACGAAGAAGCCGCTCCGATCCCAGAGCGTCGCCATGGCCGCGAGCGCGACGAGACCTGCGCCCGACGCCCACGCCGCCGTCCCACCGGCGACGGTCGCGCCGCCGACCGAGAGCGCGAGCGCCTCCAGCCGCGCGCGAAGGGCCGGCGAAGGATCGACGTGCGGAGCCGTCCACCCGGGTTCGAGCGCGGCGATCAGCACGAGCCCCGGGCTCCCCGAGAGCTCCGCGCGCAGCTTGGTGCGCGCCGCGGCGAGTCGGTCGTCGACCGACCGGCGCGCGAGGCCGAGCATCGCGCCGACCTCGCGCG
>JBCCSK010000025.1:0-27747 GCA_039200205.1 Planctomycetota bacterium | reverse complement strand
CTTCGACGTCGGCGTCGAGCACGAGGTTGTCACTGTCTTCGTCGGCCGCATCGACCCGGCGGAACTCGACCCGGCGCCTGACGAAGTCTCGGCGATCGACTTCATGGACGCGGACCGACTCGACCGCGAGATCGGCGACGAGACGCGCTTCACGCCCTGGTTCCGGATGGCGTGGCCGATCGTCCGGGACGAGTGGAACCCGTCAGCGTAGCTCGATCGTTCCCAGGTCCCGCGTCGACGCGGACGCCTGCGCAGGAACCAGCGAGAGGGCCGAGCTGGTCCGCGTCGAGAGCTCGATCTCCGCGTTCTCCAGGCCGTCCGGAGCGTTCGTGAGGAGCCAGCGGAACGCCCCGAGCTCGTCGGTCACGACGGTCCAGCTCGTGCTCGGTCGCCGTGCGATGCGCACATCGACGGGCTGACCCGCGAGCGGCTCGCCGGACGCATCGACGATCCGCCCCGCGAAGAACGCGCCGCCGCCGAGCTCCAGGACACGATCCACGAGCTCGCCCGGGGTCTCGACCGGCTCGAGCTTCTGCGTGTGCGTCCCCACGAACCGCTGGGCGTCCCCGTCGCCGGCCTCGCTCAGGACGGCGACGACGCGCAGGTCGACGCCGATCTCGACGTGCTGGACCAGCGCGCGTCCGCCGATGATCTCGCTCGCGAGCGTCACCTCGGACCGACTGCCGTCGGACGCCGCGAAGAGCTGGACGACGCCGCCCCAGTGGGCGGGACCGAACCAGGGGTGCCGCGCTTCGATCGCGACCGAGGCGGTCGGAGGCAGCGCGAGCTCGGCCGTGGTGACCTCGTCGACCGCCACGCGCACGGAGTCGCGGGTGGCGATGCGCGCGACCGCGACGCGGGCCGTCGAGAGACTCCTCCGGCCGCGCGCAGGGAACGCGGCGGCGGGCGGCTCGTAGATCACCGCGAGCCCGGACGAATCGGTCAGCGACGTGGCAGCGAGTCGCTCGGCCCCGCGGTCCTCGCGCGGGATCCCGAGCGACATCGGAACGCCGACGACCGGTGCGCCGCTCGGGTCGAGGACGCGCACGCGGTAGGTCGGTCGGGGCCGGACGCTGATCTCGATGACCTCGTTCCGGCGCACGGCCCCGAGCTCGACGCCGCCGAAGAGGGCCCCCGAGCGCGCCGCGACGAGGACTCCCGACTGCGGCGTCTCGCCGAACCGAGCGGCGCCTGCTGCGTCGGTGAGCTCGTTCTGGGCGGCGAGGAGGAGCGACGTCTCCACCCAGTCCCCGGTCATGCGGCTCGCGAGCACGGCCTCCTCCGCACGCAGCTGGAGGCGATCGACGATCCACACCTCGGCGCCGGGCACGGGTCCGCCGGCCTCGTCCCGGACCACGACCGTCGGGCCGCTCTGGTTCCCCGCAGCGGCCGGCTCGGGGTTGGTCGGACGCTCGTTCGGACTCGAGCAGGCCGCCCCGAGGGCGAGGCAGAGACTGGTGATCGCGGCGCGCTTCACGCCCAGACGATACGTCGTCGACGGTTCGTACTCACGCCTCTGGAGTCTTCGTGCTCCGCGGCGACAATCGCTGCCCATGGCGATGGCCAACGCTCGATCCAGCTCCGCGCGACCCGGGACCGCCCGCTTCCTCATCGGCGCGGTGATCGGCGCCGTCGGGATCGCGGTCGGCGCGCGCATCGTGATTCCGCTCGATCCGGTGCCGCTGACGCTCCAGACGCTCTTCGTCGTCCTCGCGGGTGGGATCGGGGGCCCGCGGATCGGCGCCGCCGCAGCGGTGATCTACGCCGTCGCCGTCGCGCTCGGGGCGCCGATCCTCGCGGACGGACGCGCGGCCGGCGGCGCGGAGTTCCTCGAGCTCCCGAGCGCCGGCTACGTGGTCGCGTTCGTTCCCGCGGCCGCCGTCGCGGGACCGGGCTCGCGGTCCGTCGTCTCTTGCCTCGCCCGAGCGGTGGCCGCTCACGCGGTCGTGCTCGTGGTCGGCGCCGCCTGGCTCGCTCGCACGATCGGCATCCAGCCGGCCGTCGAGCACGGCGTGCGCCCGTTCGTCGTGGGCGCCATCCTCAAGAGCGTCGTGGCCGCCCTGATCGTGGCGGCTCTCAATGGCTGGAGGCCGGGCAGACGATGACTCCCCGTCGCGTCGACCGGGGCGGAGGCGAGAGGCGCAAGGGCCGCGCCGAGGAGCTCATGGACGAGCGCGTCCAGCGCGTCCTTGCGACGGTGGACGCGATCCCGCGCGGCCGCGTCGCGAGCTACGGGCAGGTCGCCGAGGAGGCCGGGCTGCCGCGCTCGGCTCGCTTCGTCGGGAGCGTCCTGAAGAGGTTCGTGAACGACGCGAGCGTTCCCTGGCACCGCGTGCTCGGCGCGGACGGGACGATCCGCGTCGTCGGCGGAACGGCGCGCGACCAGGTGCACCTGCTCCGCGCGGAAGGTGTCGAGGTGGTGAACGGGCGCGTGGATCTGGGCGTCGTGGGTTGGCAGCCTGAGAGCGAATGACGGGGGGCGTCGCGACCGCGCGCGCCCCGTCCGCTCTCCGCTTTCTCGTCCTCCGCACACGGACATGCACATCACCGCACGACTCCTTCCGATCGCTCTCCTCCTCGCCGGATGCTCGTTCCACTCGACCGCAACGCAGTGGAACGAACGCGTTGGCCCCGACGGCGAGCCTGTCTTCGTCAAGAGCACGACGAGCGTCGGGCTCAACCTCTTCATCCTCCTCAAGGTCATCGGCGGCACCGATACGCCGGGCATGATCGACGAGCTCACCGAGGAGATCGCAGACGAGAACGGCGACCACGTCCGAATCATCCAGTCGGAGGTCGAGAACTACTGGTACGGCTTCCCGCCGTTCACCTGGATCGTGACGCCTGTGATCACCACCGTCACCGCCGACTACCGCCCCTCGCAGGCGGAGCTCGCCGCGGCCCGGGCCGAGGCGGCTCAGGACGACTGACCGACCTACGGGGCGCCGGGACGACGTATCCTGGCGCCATGGACCAGCTCACCGCACTCAAGGCCCACTCCCTCGTCGTCGCCGATACCGGCGATTTCGAGAGTATCCGCAAGTACAAGCCTCGCGACGCGACGACGAACCCGAGCCTTCTCCTGAAGGCGGCGAGCATGCCCGAATACGGGGAGCTCGTCGATCGAGCTCTCGTCGACGCCCGCGGGGACAGCGGCGGGTCGATCGAAGCTGCGCTGGATCGACTGGCGGTCGCATTCGGCCTCGAGATCCTTGCGATCGTGCCCGGCCGCGTGTCGACGGAGGTCGACGCGCGGCTGAGCTTCGATACCGATGCGACCGTCGCGAAGGCGCAGCGACTCATCGAGCTGTATCGAGACGCCGGAGTCGATCGCAATCGCGTGCTGATCAAGATCGCGTCGACCTGGGAGGGGATCGAGGCGGCGCGACGCCTTCGCGAGGACGGCATCCGCTGCAACCTCACGCTCCTGTTCTCGTTCGCCCAGGCCGTCGCGTGCGCGCAAGCGAAGGTCCAGCTGATCTCGCCGTTCGTCGGTCGGATCCTCGACTGGCACAAGAAAGCAACGGGACGCGAGTCGTATCCCGCGGACGAGGATCCGGGCGTCCTCTCCGTGACGCGCATCTACGAGTACTACAAGAAGTTCGGGCACGAGACGGAGGTGATGGGTGCGAGCTTCCGAAACGTCGGTGAGATCCTCCAGCTCGCGGGCTGCGACCTGCTCACCATCAGTCCGGCGCTGCTCGAGGAGCTGAGCGCCACGAGTGGCAACGTCGACGCGCGCCTGACTCAGGAGCGCGCGACCGCATCGGATCACGAGCCCCTCGAGCTGGACGAATCCAGATTCCGCTGGATGCTCAACGAGGACTCGATGGCGACCGAGAAGCTCGCGGAGGGGATCCGGGCATTCGCCGCGGACACCCGGAAGTTGGAGGACCTGGTCCGAGACCGAATGGAGATCGCGGTGGGCTGATCGCGGCCCTCGGGGCCTCTGTGGCGATGAATGCCCCAGCTCGGAGGAGCCCTGGAGGCCCGCGTGCGACGATTCGCCCCGGACAGAATGAACCGGGACGCGTGATCGAGTGTTTGCCCCCTGCACCCGCGGCAGGCGGTCGAATACGGTGCTTGGCTGGCTCCCCTGCTGCGCGACCCCCGCCAGCCCGCTCGGCGGACCGAACAACACCTCTCCAACACTCCTTCCAATCGCTTTGATGAAGACAATCTCCATCGTCGGCGCCGCCGCAATTCTCCACGCGAGCGCCGCTGCTCAGGTCACGGTGATGACGACTGAGCAGTTCGACTACATGCCGCCCGCGCTCCTCGAGAACCAGGCCGGCGGCACCGGCTGGGTCGATTCCTGGGGGCATCCGGTGGGCAACGGAAACGAGGTCGTCGTCTTCGATCCGTCCGTCAATCCTCCGATGCCGTGCCGCGACGCGGTCGGCAACTACGCGGGCCAGGCGCAGGAGTTCTTCGCGATCGCTCGTACCCCGAGCCAGGTGGGTCAGCTGAGCGTCGTCGAGAACGGCAAGTTCGGCGCGGACGGAGCGATCATCTGGTTCTCGTTCCGCACGCAGATGTACCAGCAGTTCTTCGGCCCGAGCGGCTCCTTCGGCGCGCTTCAGCTGTTCGACACGGCCAGCCCGAACGCCGAGCAGCTCCTTCTCGGCTCGCCGTTCAGCTCGTCGAACTTCGAGTGGGGCTGGGACGACGACGCCGGCACGGGCTTCCCGCCGGTGAGCGACCCGAACACCGACGCGTCGGTGTGCGCGAGGCTCGTCTTCCGGATCGATCACCTCCCGGGCAACGAGCGCATCCGGATGTGGGTCGACCCCGTGGCCGACTTCCCGGCGCTCGAGGCACCGAACCTCGACTCGTTCATCTCGGACCTCCGCTGGGATCAGATCCGCCTGAACTCCGGCGGTAACGGCACCCATTTCTTCTGGGACGACATCATCATCGCGCGCGGTGAGCCCCTCGCGGGAATCGGTACGAGCTACTGCGGGCCGGCCGTCGTCAACTCGTCCGGTCAGTCGGGCGAGATCATCGCGACCGGAAGCACGATCGCCACCGACAACAACGTCCTGCTCACCGCCTCGGGCCTTCCGCAGACGTCGTTCGGCTTCTTCCTGACGAGCCTGACCACCGGCTTCGTCGTCGGCCCGGGCGGCAGTCAGGGCAACCTCTGCCTCGGCGGCAACATCGGCCGCTACGTCGGCACGGGGCAGATCCAGAACTCCGGGCTTCTCGGGACGTTCAGCCTTGGCCTCAACCTGAACGCGACGCCGACGCCCACCGGGTTCGTGACGATCATGGCAGGCGAGACCTGGAACTTCCAAAGCTGGTTCCGCGACGCGGTCGGCGGCTCGGCCACGAGCAACTTCACCGACGGCGTGACGGTCAACTTCCAGTGATTCGATTGCCGCTCCTCCGGACGGCGAGAGACTTCGTCGCCGCGGTCACTTTCCTGGCCGCGGCGGCCGGCGCTGCCCCAGCTCCGAACGCCCCGCAGTCCGCGGTGGAGTTCGCCTGGGGCGACGTCTTTCAGAGCGACGCCGCAACGCTCGACAACCAGCTCTGCGGTGCACTCGAACTGCCGAGCGGGAGGACCTTCACCTTCAGCTTCGGCGGCGTCGCGGGCTACGGCATCGCCTACGGCCTCTACGGTTCCGGGCTGGAGCCGATCTTCTTCGTGGACCGCGACAGCGGGCCGATCGCGGCGCGCCCGCTCCTCGTCCGGACGCTCGACGTCGTCGAGACCGATGCACAGGGCGGGCCGGTCTGGGACCAGGTCGTGACGCGCGTCCTCGTCGTTCGGCCGGGTGACGGCGCCGACGTCGCACCGGAGACCTACGTCGAGCGCCTGGTCTCGCTCGCGCGCGCGCGCGGGGCGCCGCCGCGTCCTCGGGAGGCGAGCAAGGTCGGGGGCACGGCCGCCGTGAGCTCACCTGCGCTGGTCGACGACGTGCGGATCGTCGCTCACGACCTCGCGACCACCGACCTGACGGTCGGGACATTCACCGGCCCCCGCGGGGAATCGCTGGCCTGGGAGGTTCAGAGCCACGCGCACCGCACCAAGCGCGACCTCTACGAGGTCGACCTCGCGTCACCCGAAAGCGCTCAGTTCGCGGCGTCCTCGTTCGTTCCGTCCGGCCTCGCGGGCAACGGAGTCACGATCGAGTCCGACACGGCCTACGACTCGAGCGGGGTGAATCTCGGTCGACGCCTGGCGCGTCTGCGCTGGACCCCCGCGGCCGTTCTCGCCCAGCGCGTCGGATTCGAGTTCGACGTCACGGACTCGGGCGCGCCGCGCGATCTGTCGACGCCGACGGCGCGCCTGGTCTTCAGCGTCGCCGGCAGCGACGTCGACTGCCTTTCCGTGAGTCTCACCGACGAGACCGGCGCGCGGGACGCGGCTCTCGTCGACCTCGAGCAGATCACCCCGTACGAGCAGACGGTGGTCCTTCCCCTCGACTCGTTCCAGGGCGTCGACCTCTCGCGCTCGATGCGACTCGGCTTCTCCGTCCGCGACCCTCTCGCACCCAGCAACACGTGCGAAGGAGGTGAGCTCGCGATCTTCGCGCCTCGCGTGTCCGTCGCTTCGCCCTACCTATCGACGCCGCAGAACGTCTTCTGGTCGAACGACCCGCTCCAGGACGCGAGCGGTGGGCCGAGCGCGCCGCTGACGGACTCGTTCCTCGGGCAGCCGACGAGCGTCTACAAGTACTTCGTGGGCGTGTCCGGGCCGTCGATCGCATCGGCGAATCAGATCGTGGCGGAGATCGGGGCGATCCGCGCCGCCGACCTGACCCCGCACGTCGTCATCGAGCTCTTCCCTGCGGCCGGCAGCAGCACGCTCAATGCGATCGTGAGCGGCGCCTACGACGCCTTCTTCACGACGATCTTCACCGGCTGCCGCTCGATCGGCGGTCGGATCGAGCTCGCACCTCTGCACGAGGCGAACGGCTTCTGGTACCCGTGGCGCGGCGACCTGCAGCCTGGAACCCTGCGGAACGCCTGGCAGCGGATCGACCTCCTGCGCGACGACGCTCGGGCCCACAACGTCGCCCTCGCCTACGTGGTGTCGTGCCTGGAGACCGCTCCTGGAGTGCAGCGTGCAGCGGCGTCCGGGTTCCCCGGAGACGACGTCGTCGACATGATCGGGATCCAGGGGTTCGAGTCCGGCTACGACGGCGACGTCGTGCGCGCCAACGAGGTCTTCACGGCGACGACCGAGATCCTGGACCGACTGAGCGATCTACCGTTCGTCCTCACGGAGTACGGATTCTTCACCGTCCCGGGCGCGGAGTACGAGAAGGGCCAGCTCGCGACGTGGGCGCTGGACGATCAGATCGCGGCGCGTTCGTTCCAGCCGTACTCAGGCGCGATCTACTTCAACGTCTCGAAGTTCGAGAACGGCGCATTCCGCAACTGGCGACTGCTCCAGGACAACGGTCAGCCGCTGACCGAGGTGCTGCCTTACATCTTCGGCCTGGAGTCACGCGCTTCGAACCCCGTCCTGCGGAGCGTCGCCGAGGGTCGTCGCGCGTCCGACGCCGCCCACCGCCGCCACTCGAGGCTCTTCGCTCGACTGACGAGTCTCTGACGCCGACACGATCGACGTCGGGAGTCGTGGACCAGTCGCCCCCAGGCTGGCATCGTGCCCGCATGAACGACCGCGCGCGCTACACCGCACTCGTTTCACTCACCGTCGCGCTGGGCGGATTCCTGATGGGGTTCGACAGCGCCGTCATCTCCGGCGTCGTCGATCCCATTCGCGATCGCTTCGAGCTCACGCCAGGGCAGGTCGGCACGGCCGTCGCATGCCTGACCGCAGGCGCGACGGCGGCGATGGCTTTTGCAGGTCCGCTCGCAGACCGCTTCGGACGCAAGCCCGTCCTCCTGGTGACCGCCGCGCTCTTCTCGGTGTCGGCGATCTGGAGCGCGCTCGCTGGGAGCTACGCCGAGCTCGTCACCGCCCGCATCATCGGCGGCTTCGGCGTCGGCGGCGCCCTGCTCGTCGCGCCCATGTACATCGCGGAGATCGCTCCGCCGGAGAAGCGCGGTCAGCTCGTCTCGTTCAACCAGCTGAACATCGTCCTCGGCTTCTCAGCGGCGTTCTTCTCGAACTACTTCCTCGAGCAGTACTTCAAGGGCCGCGCCGACGACGTGAGCGACATCGCGTGGCGCTGGATGCTCGGCGTCGAGGCGATCCCGGCGATCCTCTACTTCAGCTTCCTCTCGATCGTCCCGCGCAGCCCGCGGTGGCTCGCGATGCGCGGCCGCGAGGACGAGGCGCGCGCGGTCTTGACGCGAACGTCGGGCGAAGAGGGCGCCGAGGCCGCGCTCGCCGAAGTGCGCGCGGCGCTGGCGTCGGACGAGGGGCACGCGGGCCCCGGCGAGCTCCTCCAGCGCCGCATGCGGCTCGTGATGACGATCGGGCTCGGGCTCGGGTTCTTCCAGCAGATCACGGGCATCAACGCCGTCTTCTACTACTCGACCACGATCTTCTCGCTGACCGGCGTCGGGCGGGATGCCGCGCTGGCTCAGGCGATCCTCGTCGGCCTCGTCAACGTCGCGTTCACTCTCATCGCGATGCGCCTGATCGATCGCGCGGGCCGGAAGCCGCTGCTGCTCGTCGGGACGGCGGTGATGACGCTGGCGCTCCTCACGAACTCATGGGCGTTCTCGTCGGCGACGTACGAGCTCGACGCGGAGTCCGCTGCGATGGTCACGACCGAGATGGAGCCGGCCGGCGCCGCGGCGATCGCGAAGCTCGAGGGAACGACCTACGAGGACCAGCGCAGCTTCCTCGCCGCGCTCGACGCCGCGGCGACGGAGCGTGGAGAACCCGCGGTCGAGGCCGTCGCGGCGGTTCGCGAAGAACTCCCGAAGATCGCGCTCCAGATCAACGGCGTGCTGGTGCTCATCGCGATCCTCGCCTACATCGCGGCCTTCGCGATCTCGCTCGGCCCGGTGATGTGGGCGATGTTCAGCGAGATCTTCCCGACGCGCGTCCGCGGAGTGGCGATCTCGGCCGCCGGCTTCTTCAACTCACTGGTGTCGTTCTCCGTCCAGAAGCTCTTCCCGGTCGGGCTCGCCTCGATCGGGCCCGAGGGCGTGTTCCTCGTGTTCGGAGTCTTCGCGGGGCTCGCCTTCCTGTTCTCACTCGTCATCGTCCCCGAGACGAAGGGTCGCTCGCTCGAGGAGCTCGAGGCGGCTCTCATCCGCGACTGACCTCCATGCGACTTCACGCACTCCAAGCCCTCGCCCTCGCCTGCGCGGCCCTCGCCGCATCCCCCGCCATCGGCGAGCCCGCTGCGCTGGAGGCCGTCGTCATCGAGCTCACGTCCGACATGCGGACGACGACCGACGAGGGCCAGAACTGGTACGAGTTCACGGCCGACATCGACGCGACGGGTCGCTACCGGACCGAGGTCGTCGGCGTGGCCGCGGGAGCGATGGACACGACGGTCTGGCTGGAGGACTACGTCGAGAACCCCGACGGCCGCACCTACGACGTGACCGGGCCAATTGCGATCGCGGGCTCGGGCGACGCCGCGACGGTGTCCCGAGACGGCTCCCCGCTCGCGCGCGGCTCGCACCGGATGAGGCTGCACGTGGGCGACGCTCGCGTGACGGCTTCCGAGGTCCGCTTCGAACTCCTCCGCGAGCACCAGCGCACGCCGCTCACGCTCATCCAGCCGGTCTCGGACGAAGGCGAGTGGACGCTCCGCTGGTCCGACGAGTTCGACGGTGAGGGGCTCCCCGACCCGAAGAATTGGACGCACGACCTGGGCAACTGGGGCTGGGGCAACCGCGAGCCGCAGTACTACACCGACGGCGACCTCGACAACGCGCGCCAAGAGGCGGGAAACCTGATCATCGAGGCGCGCCCGAACGACGACGGTCACGCCTGGACCTCGGCGCGACTGACGACGCGCGGCAAGGTCACGTTCCTCCGCGGCCGGTTCGAGATCCGCGCGAAGGTCCCCGCCGCCGACGGCACGTGGGCCGCGGGCTGGATGCTCGGCGACGACTATCGTGACGAGATCTCGTGGCCGTACTGCGGCGAGATCGACGTCCTGGAGGCCGTCGGGCGCGAGATCGGCGACGACGACGGCAACGGGCTCAACCACGCCTCGTGTCACACGCGCGCGTACTACTTCAAGCAGGGCAACCACATCTCGAACCAGATCGCCCTGAAGAGCATGAGCACCGAGTTCCACACCTACGCCTGCGAGTGGGACGCGGACGAGGTGCGGATGTACGTCGACGGCAACCACTACTACACGTACGACAAGAAGGAGTCCGAGCTCGCGTGGCCCTTCGATCGGCCGCAGAACCTGATCCTGAACCTCGCGATGGGCGGCGGCATGGGGGGTGACATCGCCGCCGACATCGGGCCGCAGCAGTTCGTCGTCGACTACGTGCGCGTCTACGAGCGGCCGTGAGCGCGGCGCGGTTCAACGAGCGGCCGATCACCGGCGGCTTCACGGATGCATCGATCGGCGACGGCCTCGTCCGCGTCGCGCGGATCGAGAACGTCGACCGGATGCGCCCGTTCCTGACGACGCTCGCGTCGAGCAGCGATCACTGGGCGTTCGTCTCCAGCACCGGCGCTCTGACCGCGGGACGGCGGAACGCGAGCCACGCGCTGTTCCCGTATCGCACCGTCGACCGCCTGCACGACGCCCGGGGCCGCGTCGGCGGCGCGACGATCGTCCGGACAGCCTCCGGCGAACTCTGGGAGCCGTTCGCGAGCGCCGAAGAGCACGCACGCGACGTTGCCCGCTCGATCGAGCGTTGCCTGCTCGGCAGCCTCGTCACGCTCGTCGAGCGAGACCACGATCTCGGCCTCGAGATCCGGCAGACCTGGACGTCGAGCGAGCGACATGGGCTCGTCCGACACGTCGAGATCTCCAACTTCGGTCGTGAGAGCCACGAGCTGGCGCTGCTCGACGGCGTTCTCGACCTGCTCCCGGCTTCGATCGATCCCGGTATGGCGGCGAATCTCAGCAACCTCGTCGACGCGTACCGCATGTCCGAGGTCGTCCTGGGCGTCGGGCTGTTCGGTCTCGGCTCGGTTCCGGTCGATCGCGCCGAGCCGAGCGAGGCGCTGTCCGCGACCAGCGCGTGGTGCTCGGCCCCCGGACCGCGGCTCCTCTCGACCGCGCAGTGCGACGCGTTCCGCCGCGGAGAGGACGCGCGCCACGAGGACCGCTCGCGCGGGGTGCGGAGCGCCTATCTGGTCGCACGCGAACTCGCGCTCGACCCCGGCGCATCGGCCTCCTGGACGTTCGCGTTCGAGTGCGATCGCGCGGCCGACGACGTGGAGGCTCTGCTCTCGTGGCAGCGCGATCATTCCGATCCGGAGGCGGACGTCATCGCCGGCGCACGCGAGAGCCGCGCGGCGCTCGCCGACCTCCTCGCACTCGTCGACGGCGCCCAGCGCACGGGGAGCGAGGCCGAGGACGCGCGCCACGTCGCGAACACCCTCTACAACTCGATGCGCGGCGGGGTCTTCCCGCGCGGCCACGAGCAGCGTCGCGCCGACTTCGTCGACCACCTCGGGCGCGTCGGCCCGCGCGTGCTCGAGCGCCACGGCGAGCGGATCGAGGGCTGGCCGGAGGCCTGGAACGTCGGTGAGCTCGACGCGCAGACGCAGGACGATCCGGATCTGGAGCGGCACCTGCGTGAGTTCCTCCCGCTGGCGTTCAGTCGCCGACACGGCGACCCGAGTCGCCCGTGGAACTCGTTCTCGATCGACGTGCGCGGCGAGGACGGTTCGCTGCGGCTCGCGTACCAGGGCAACTGGCGCGACATCTTCCAGAACTGGGAGGCGCTCGGCTGCTCCTTCCCGCTCTACCTGGAGCCATTCGTCGTTCGGTTCCTGAACGCGTCGACCGCCGACGGCTACAACCCGTACCGGATCACGAGCGACGGCATCGACTGGGAGGTGGACGACCCCGACGACCCCTGGTCGTTCATCGGCTACTGGGGCGACCACCAGATCGTCTACCTGACGCGGCTCCTCGAGCGCTGCGAAGAGCGCCTCCCCGGACGCCTGGCCGAGCTCTTCGGCCGCGCGATCTTCGTCCACGCGGACGTGCCCTACGTCATCCGCGACTACGAAGAGATGGTGCGCGACCCGTACTCGACCGTGGCCTTCGGCGTCGAACGCCACGAGGCGGCCGAGGCGCGGACGGTCGAGGAGGGCGCCGACGGACGACTTCTGCACGACGGCGACGGCCGGCTCGTGCGAGCGACGTTCGAGGAGAAGCTGCTCGTGCCGTTCCTCGTCAAGCTGGCGAACCTCGTGCCCGGCGCGGGGATCTGGATGAACACTCAGCGCCCCGAGTGGAACGACGCAAACAACGCGCTCGTCGGCAGCGGCGCGTCCGGCGTGACCGCGGCGCAGCTGACGCGTCACGCCGAGGTGCTGGAGCGCCTCCTCTCCCGCGCCTCCGTCGCTCGATTGACGTCTCGGACGGCCACGCTCCTCGAGCGGGTCGCCGCGAGCCTTGCCACGCGCGACGCCGCTCGCTGCGCGACGGACGCCGCGGCGCGCCGCGACGTCGTCGATGCGCTTCAGGACGCGAGCGAGAAGCACCGCCGCGCAGTGCGCGCCGGCAAGGCGATGGACGTCACCGAGGTGCCGACGGACGACGTGCTCGCGCTCTTCGGCGCGGCCGGCGCGTGGCTGCGGACGACGCTCGACGCGCTGCGCCGAGACGACGGCCTGTTCGAGTCGTACACGCTCGTGTCGTTCCGGCCTGGCGCGATCGACACGCGCGCTCTTCCGCTGATGCTGGAGGGTCAGGTGGCTGCGCTCTCCGCTGGGATCGTCCAGGGACCTGCGAGCGTTCGCGCGCTCGAGGCGCTGCGCGCCAGCGACCTCTACCGGGCCGACCTCCACACCTACCTCCTCTACCCCGACCGCGACCTCCCCGGCGTCCTCGACCGAGGCGTGATGCCCGCCGACGCGGTCGAGCGCGCGCCGATCCTCGCCGAACTCGTCGAGGCCGGCGACACGTCCATCGTCCGACGCGGCGAGGCGTGCCTGCGCTTCGCGCCGGGAATCCGGAGCCGCGCGGCGCTGGAGATCGCGCTCGACGTATTCGCGGAGAGCCCGTTCGCCGCCGCACTTCGGCGTGACCGAGAAGCCCTGCTCGCGATCCACGAGGAGGTCTTCGACCATGCCGCTTTCACCGGTCGGTCGAGCACCTTCTTCGGCTACGAGGGCCTCGGCTGCGTGTACTGGCACATGGTGTCGAAGCTCGTCCTCGCGGTGCAGGAGACGGTCTGGCGCGCCGTGGACAACGACGAAGATCCGACCGTCGTCGCGGAGCTCGTCAAGTGGTACCGCGACGTCCGCGCCGGCCTTGGAACGCACCGCTCTCCGAAGGACTACGGGGCGTTCCCGACCGAGCCGTACTCGCACACGCCCGGCGACGGCGGCGCGCGTCAGCCCGGGATGACGGGGCAGGTGAAAGAGGACCTCCTCGCTCGCGCAGGCGAGCTCGGGCTGCGCGTGCGCGACGGACAGATCGTGGCCGACGGGACGCTCGTCGCCCCAGAGGCCATGACGAACCCGTGGAGCTTCACCTACTGCGGGACGCAGGTGGACGTCGCGCGCGGAGGCCAGGCGGAGATCGTGGCCGTGCACAGCGACGGCTCGCGCGCCGAGTCCGACGGAGCGACGCTCGACGCCGCGTCGAGCGCTGCCGTGTTCGCGCGCGACGGTTCGATCGAACGCCTGGAGATCACGCTGCCGGGCTGATCGACGCGGGGGTGGTCGACGCGGGGCCCCTGGGCCACCATGGGCTGCGGCCTCCGCCCGACTCCAGCTCGCCGCGGTGATGCCGCGTGCCTCCGGGCCGCGAACGCGTCCCTCTCTCTACAGCTCGCTCGGCAGGACGGACCAGCGTCTGAGCTGGTAGACGCCCTCGGCGACGTCGCTCGACTGCCACTCCTTGGGGTGGACGAGGTCGAAGTCGCCGTCGACGTGGACGCGACCGATGACCTGCTGCAGCTCCGCAGTCGAGACGCCGTCGGCGCGCGCGTGCACCCAGTGCCCCCACTTCGGCGCGCCGCCGAAGCAGCACTCCAGGATGTCTCGGCAGAGGATGAACTCGGACACCTGCTCGCCGTCGAACGAGAGCGGGATCATGTACCCCTCCATCGAGACGCGCTGACCGTCGAACCCCGCCACGCGCGACGGGAACATCGCGGAGGTCCGCACGCCGCTGTTCAGCGCCTTCTCGAGGTCGGTGCCTTCGAGGTCGAGCGTCTCGAACGACAGGGCCATCGGCTCGTCGAAGGCGTTGGTGGGAGCCGCACCTCGGACGCGGTCGGAGTCGGTGGTCCCGCAGGCGACATTGACCAGCGACGTGGCGAGGAGGACGAGGGCCACGGAGACCGCACGACTGCGCGCGGGCGGGGTGAGGTCCAGTGAGTGCGGACGGGACATGAGGCTCTCCAGGCGTTCGAACAGCGTGCGGGCCGGTGCGAGGGCACCGATGACGGGAAGGAGGGGCTGCATCGGCTGCGCGGGCAGGCGCTCGACGAGGTTCAACAGAGCGCGCGCGTAGCGGGGCTTACCGAGGACGCGGGCGGCGGCGTCGTCGGCGCAGAGCTCCGCGTCGGCCCGCATACGGGTGACGAGGAGCCAGTAGAGAGGGTTCCAGAAGAGCAGCGGTGCGACGAGGGCCGCCATGAGGCGAGCGCGGCCGTGACCGGCGACGAGGTGCGCGCGCTCGTGTGCGATCACCGCTTCACGCTCGTCGGTCCACTCATCGTTCGTGAGGGTCCGCGGAACGACGATCACTCCGAAGCGCCTCGTCCCGGCACAGAATGGCCGCCGTGCATGTCCGCTCGAAATGATGCGGACGCCGCGCTCGTCGACGAGGCTCGCCAGGGGATCCGCACGGCGAACGAGACGCGCAAGGAGGAAGGCACCGACGAGCAGCCGAAGCGCGATCAGCCCCGCCCCGAGGACGAAGCCGACCGAAGCTGCTGGCATCGCGCGCTCCGGCGCGGGATCGACGTCGATGGGTGCGATCGACTGCGCAGGGTGGGCGCGCAGATCGCCCTCGGCCGTGACCGTTGCGGTCGTCGCGGTCGCGGCCGGCTGCAGCGGACGACGGAGCGGAACGAGCAGTCCGGCGGCGCACACGAGCGAGGCCGCGAGGACGCACTCGACCCACGCGTGGCGCCGAGCCGGCTCTCGATGGAGCCAGAGGCCCAGCGCTCCGAGTGCGAGCAGCATCGACAGGCCTATCGCGAGCTGCGCCGCGTGGACATCGAGCCAGGCGATCATGACGGCGCGCCCTCTTCCTCGTCGAGCCGGTCGAGCAGGGCACGGATCCGCTCGCGCTCCTCGCGCGACGGCGTCTGGAGACCCACCGCACCCTCGACGAGCTGGTCGATCGCGCCGTCGTACGCGCGATCGAGGACGCGCCCGAGGAGCCCGCGCCGCGTCGTCTCCGGCGCGACCGTCGGCCGGTAGACGAACGATCGCCCCTCGGTCCGAAAGCTCACGAGACCCTTGTCCGCCATGGAGCGGAGGAATGCCTGAACGGTGTTCTGAACGATCGGGAGGTCGTCCCGGAGGGCCTCGTGGACCTCCCGCACGGTCGCCTCTCCCCGCGCCCAGAGAACGCGGAGGATGGTGAGCTCGCGGTCGGTCGGCATCGGGTGCCCCATCGCTTTAAGCTTAGCTCACTAAGCATAGGGATCCAAGCGGAAACCTCGACCCCTCACTCGGAGGCCCGCCAGACACCGACGTCCAGCGACCCGGACACGACGATCGACCTCGTACTGAGCACCTCTCTGGACCCCGCATCGCGGAGCTCGAGTCGATGCGCTCCATCGGCGAGCCCCCGCGCCTCGAAGGCGCCGTCCCGCACCTCGAAGTGCGTCTCGGACTCCAGGTTCAGCTGGCTCAGCACGTCGGCCGCGAACCCGGTCACGCCCAGCGGAATGCACGCGACCGCGAGCTCGGACGCAGGCAGTCCGTCGATGCTCCCGGTCACGCGCGCGCTGGGTACGCGGAGCGTCATTCGCTGGGTGGCGAGACCTTCGACATCGACGTCGGGAAGGAAGAGCGGTCGCGTTTCGACGTCGTCCGCGGGAGGAACGAGCGCGACGAGGTAGCGACCCCGCTCCAGCGCACCCGCATCGAAGCCAGCCGCTGTCGCCCGAGCCTCGGCGATCCGCCCCTCGTCGGCGTAGGGAATGAACACGGGAAGAAGGTCGACCCGGGCTCCGTTCATGTCCAGTACTTCGCCCTTCACGTGCACGCCCTCCGGCGGAGAGATTCGAAGGATGACCGATCGATCGACGCCGTCCGCCAGCGTGACGCTCTTGCTGGTCAATGCGTCGTCGTCGCTGCCTCCGGGATAGCGCACGACGAAGATCAGGTAGCGTCCGCCCAGAGCGTCCTCGAGCGTGAAGCGTCCCTCGGAATCGCACGTCAGCCGTACGCGGTCGGGGCGGCGCTCGTCTCCCGGCTTCATGACGAGGAGCGGCGCCTCGGGGACAGGGCGTCCCTCCCCGTCGAGGACCACGCCGGTGAGGCGCCCCCGTCGCTGAAGTCGGACCACATGGTCTGCCGCGGGGTCCGAGGAGAGCTCGACCTTCGCGGCCACGTACTTCTCATGCGTGACGACCGCGCGCGCGGCCGTCGAGCCGACGGGGTGCGCGACGGCGAAGGTGCCCTCCGGATCGGACGCGACCACGCGCTCGCGCGGCGCCGGCATCCAGCCGGGGCGCTGGCGTCGCTCGTCGTCCGTCAGTTCCTCGGCGGGCGGAGAGATCGTCTCCGACTCGATCCGCGCACCGGGGATCGGTTCTCCCGTCATGTCGTCGACGACCCGTCCGCGCGCGACGGGGTAGCGCCCCGACTGCTCGGGCTCGTCGAGATCGACCTCGAATCGCACGGGGGTCGATCCGTCGGGGTTCGGCTCGATCTCGCGGCGAAGGAGCTCCAGGCGAACCTCGGCGGGCATCACGACCGGGACGCCCGCCGCATCGTCGATCGCGACGAACGTCGGCCGATCGACGGCGAAGTCGACGTCGAGCCGCACGAGGCCAGTGGTCGTGGTGCCACTTGCCGAGTGCACGGCAGGGGCCGGAACGTCCGGCCCGACGCGATCCTGCCACTGGAAAGCGCGCGCGCGGAAGCGCATGCAGCGGTCGCCGGTCTGGGCGTCGACGACCTCGATCTCCAGGGTCGACTGCGCAACGGGCGCCATCACGAGGACGGCCTCCTCCCCGGGCAGGAGCCGCGCCGCCTGGACGCGATGGAGGTAGCCAGAGCGCTGGACGGTCACCCAGCGCTCCCCTTCGTCTTCCGCTCCACCGAACTCGAAGAGACCCTGGTCGTCGGTCGAGGCGATGGGAGCGCTCCGGGACGAACTCGACCCCGCGATGACGACGTTCGGCCTCGGCGTCGCAGCGTCGACGATGCGCGCGTCCGCGATGGGGTTGCCGCCCGGGTCGACGACTCGACCGCGCAGGAGCGATGCGGGATCGGGAGCAACTTCGGTTCGCCCGGCTTCGAGATCGGCGAGGTCCACGTCCGCGAGCGGCAGATCGGAACGGGCCTGACGCGTGCGAAGGACCGCGAGCGTCTCGTCCACCGTCGCCGCGCGCTGGAGGCTCTCGGGACCGCGGTCACGAAGGAGCGTCAACGCCGTGCCGCCGACGACCGCGAGCGCAGTGACGGCGAGGAGGAGCTGGAGCGAGCGACTTCCGAGCCACGCCTTGGCCGCTCCGGAGCCAGCGCTCGCGGCACCTGCCCCGCTGACGACCGCGCGCCCGGCCGGACCGGCGAGGGGCAGCAGCGCGGTGGCCCACGCGGACGAACGACCGCCGTGGCGCTCGTCGAGAGCCGCGTGCAACCGCTGGAGCCCGAGTCGCTGGCGCGTGCGAACGGTGTTGACGGGGACGTCGAGGCGCGCCGCGATCTCGCGCGGCGGAAGGTCCTCGTAGAAGCGCAGGAGCAGGACGGCCTTCTGGCTCTCGGGCAGCTCGGTCAACGCTTCGAGGAGGAACCGCTGTTCGTCCGCACACGCGGCGAGCTCGGCCACGTCGCGCTCGGCGCCATCGCCCGACCGCACGGCGGCCTCCGCCCGGTCGGTCTCACGATCGCGACGCCGCGTCTCGCCCCTTCGATGGGCGAGGGCGGTCCGCTTCGCGATGCCCGTGAGCCACGCGCGCAGCGGCGTGCCCTCGGGCGCGGGGTTCGTCAGCGCAGCGGCCCAGGCGTCCTGGACGACGTCGTCGACCCGGTCCGCATCGCGAACGAGACGGCTGACGAGACGCCCCATCCACTGGGCGTGCTCGCGGAGGATGCGGGGGGAGAGGATGCGGACGGCTTCGGGCGTTTCGGGGAGCTGATTCATGATCCGCCCGGGTCGTGTCCGCGACCCGGGAGATCGATCTCGGGAATCCCGAGATTCTCCAGATCCCCATGACGAGGGGCGGGCGCGGTCGCAGGAGAGCCTACGAACCGCGCCCGCGCATGGATGGCCCGAGCGTCCTCAGGGAGCCGCTTCGATCTCCAGCGCGTCCGTCAGGTCGAACCCCGCCGGCCCGCCGGCGTCGCGGAACCACAGCTGGAACGAGCGTCGCTCACCCGGGACGACGGCGAGGGCACCCAGGTCGACGGCGAGAGACGCCGCGCCCGAGGTGTCGCTGGACACCACGCCGAGGCGCTGGAGCGACCCGCCGATGCAGAGGATCCCGTCGCCCGCCGGCAGGACGGCCCGCTCGGTTCCGGTGGCGAACACACCCGAGGTCGTGCTCGGCAGGCGGCGCGCCACGAGCACGAGGTCGGCCGCGGACAGCGACGCACTCCCGTCGAAGGTCATCCGACCCGCCGCCGTCAGTCCGAGCTGGGTCCCGCAGTAGCGCCGGATCGCGCCGGCGCCGGGATCGCGCTCGAAGGGACCGAGGTCGGGCTGGGGAGCGAGCGGGCTCGCGAAGCGATCGGAGACGGCGGGGTCATCGATGAAGCGATCGACTCCGAGCGCGTCGGTCTCGCCGAGGTCCGGCAGCGGCCGCGCACGACCCGCGTCGATGCAGGGCGACCCGGCCGACGGGCGGAAGTCGTCGTCGTCCGTCCCGAGGATCCCGTCCGGGCCGAGAGGATCGTTGAGAAGCGGGTCGGCCAGCAGCGCATCCGGCGCGCGACCGGTCACGGCCTGGAACGTCGCGAATTCGGTGTAGTCGAAGCCGTTCCAGGTGACGCCGGGTACCGAGCCCTCTGCGAACCAGAGGTTGGCCTCCAGCTCGCCTCCCGAGAACGCGGACTCGGACGCGAGCGGTGTCGCCGAGTCCGCGCGAGCGACGACGACGTTTCCGCGAACCACGGTGCCGGGCGCGCGGCGCAGCCAGAGATCGCCGATCTCATCGCTGCTGCCGGGGACGGCCCGGTTCCGCCAGAGCAGGTTGTGCAGGATCTCGCCGTCGCGAACCGCCGTGCCGACGTCGAGCATGCCGCCGACGACGAGTCCAGCGCCGGTGCAGCCCACGATGACGTTCGAACGAACGGTGAGCCCTTCGAGGTTGCCGGCGATGTCGTCGGCGCCGAACCACATCCCCTCGTCGCAGTCGGTGACGACGTTTCCCTCGACGAGGAACTGATCGGATCGAAGGAGCCGGAGCGCTGCGGCGCGCTCGTTCGAGTCCGTCGCGCGCAGACGCCGGAAGACGTTGTTGGCAATACGACGGCGACTCGCCGGGGTGTCGTCGTTGTTGAGCGTGATGTTGGCGATGGAGATCCCGTCGCACGCGAGATCCTCGAAGAGGTTGCCCTCGAACGAGAAGGCACGACAGCGTTCCTGGAGACGAATCGCAGCGACAGGTCTGCTGTCCAAGCCGCGGAACACACAGTCGCGCACGACGAGGTCGCTGGTCCATCCTCCGTTCACGGGAATCTCCACGGCCGCTCGCCCTCCGCCGAAGCTCCCTTCGAAGGAGCAGTTCGTGATCGTGACCCCGAAATCTGCTCCGGTCGTACGGATACCCGAGCCGCTCGACTCGAGTGTGCTCCCGACGAACTTGAGGTCGCGGACAATCGTGAAGCTGTTCACGGCGAGATGCGCTTCGCCTGGCATTCTCGGGAGCAGGATCGCGCGCTCTCCCGGAAAGCTCATGATCTCCAGCGGCTCGGCAGCGGACGTACCGCCGACGAGGACTCTGCCACCGATCCACCCTCCGGGCTTCTCGCGGATGAGGACGCGATCGCCACCCCGGGCGACCTGGAGAGCGTCGTTGACGTTGGTGAAGTCGCCGCCTGAAACCGCAACGATGATGTCGGCGGCGGCAGCGGGTACAGCGAGTCCGAGGGCGAGCACGGAAAGCCCGACGAGGCGCGTCATGGCGATGGCGAGGCTTGGGGAGCGGGAAGCTCCGGTTGTGTGAGCGAGACGTGCTCCTGCGAGGGAGCGAAGCCGAGCCTACTCGGCTACGTCAGGCTCACAAGGTCGTCTCTCGGCGATCGATACGAATGCTCATCGCTCGACCGCGCGCAGCATGACGCCGTCGATCACGACGTACCCCTCCGCACCTTTGTTCGTGATGACGACTCGCCCCTCCTCTTCGAACCGCCAGCGCCCGACGGGCTGGAACGGCGCCTCGGCGGGCTCCTCCCTCTGGTCGATCACGACGTCGGTCGATCCCTCCGCATGCGCGATCTTGACCGGAACACGCGCTGCGCGGTTCTCGTGCGCCGTGTAGGCGATCAAGACTTCATAAACGCCCGGTTCCGGCAGCGGGATCCTGTACGCCGCGATGTGGCCGCCATCCGGCGCGTTTCCGTCGTGGCTGTAGCTGGCGCCGAGCCACGGTCCGCACGACGTGCTGCGTGCGGTGAACCCGACGCAGATCGCCTCCGAGTCGTCGACGACGATGCCGTCGAGCGTGGCGGGATCGATCCCCGCGACCTCGACCGGCGGTGGGTCGAGCACCTGCCCATCGGCGAGCAGTCGATCTCGCAGCGCGGCGAGATCGACGTCCTGCACGGCCGCGTCCTCTTCCACCGCGAGGCACGCGGCCGTGGCCGCGGACTGGCCGAGCACCATGAACACGGGCTCCATGCGAATCGAGCCGAACGCCATGTGCGTCGCGGAGGGGCAGCACGTGACGAGGAGGTTCGTGCACTCGCTGCGCTTGGGCCGGATCGCCTCGTAGCCGATCGGGTACGGGCGCGGCACCGCGACCTGGATGTCACCCTCGTTGCGCACGTGGCCGTTCTCGTCGACGTAGCGCTGCACGTGGTGCGAGTCCATCGTGTACGCGGCGAGCCCGACGGATGACGCGACGACCTCGGTCCCACGGCAGTGGTGCTCGGTCATGACAAGGTCGCTCCGCATGCGGCGCGCCTCGCGGACGTAGAGCTGCGGCGACCAGCCCCCGCTGCCCTCGAATTCGTCGCGCGGCGGTCCCCAGCGCGCGACCTCCTCGCGGATCTGCTGCGGCACGCGCGCGTCGTTCGCGAGCGTCCACAGGAGCCCCTTCTGGTACGTCAGGTGTCGCTCGTAGATCGCGGCGCGCTCGTCGTAGCTCGCCTCGGCCCAGGCGTAGCTTCCGCCGATCAGGTCGGTCGACACGCCGCGGTTGTTGTTCGTGTCGGTCTTCCGGTTCGGCATCGGCGTCGGATGCCACGGCGCCTGGTCCGCCCCGGCGTCGAAGTTTCGCAGGAGCAGTTCGTGGTCGAGCGGGTCGTAGCCCTCCGGTCTGGTGATCGGCAACCGGTTCTCCGCCGCGTCGGTCAGGCACATCCGAATGCAGTACGCCTGGACGTGGCCGTCGCTGGAGCCCTCTGCCCCGGGGCCGCTCGGTTCGATGCCGGGGAGGAGTCCGCTCGACGGGTCGCCGGGCACGACGTACGGGTCGACGCCTTTCACGAGCTGGTGGTAGACGGCGAGCTCGGTGCGGACGCCGGCAAGGGACTCGCCAAACTCGTCTCCGGCCTCACGGCCGACGACGAACGAAACGCCGGCGAGAGTAAGCAGGTCGCCCTCGTACGTCGCATCGATGAACGTTCGGCCCTGCGCCACGCGCCCGGACTCTGTCCGGATCGCTGCGATCGTGCCGCGCTCGAGGTCGACGCCCGTCTCGTCGCGAGCGAGACGCTCTCCGCGCCAAACAGGGATGGCGTACTCGCGGACGAAGCCCTCGAAGATCGCCTCCGCTACGTGTGGCTCGAAGCGCCACATCGTGTCGCCGTCGCCCGCCTGCGCAAACGCCGAGCGTTCCTGCCAGCGCCAAGAGGCGTCGCGCGCGTAGTGCGTCGCGACGCGACGGTAGAACTCACGCGAAAGCCCGCCGATCGCGCGCGCGTTTCCGACGTCCGTCGCGCCGAGCCCTCCGCTCGAGAGTCCGCCGAGACGACCGTCGGGGTCGATCAGGAGAACCGTCTGTCCAGTGCGGACGACCTGGACCGTGGCGATGACGCCGGCGCTCGTTGCACCGTAGACGACGACGTCGTAGACCGCGTCGTCGATCGTCTCAACGGACGAGATGGAGAGCGCGAGAACGAGGGCGGAGAGCACGCCCGGAGGATACTCCCCCCGGGCGTGCCGCCGCCCCCTGCCCTACTGCAGCATGATGCTGAGTCCGTCGGTGAAGTTCGACGTCGCGCTGCCGCCGACCGCGTCGCGGTACCACGCCTGGAAGTTCCACGTCTGGCCCGCACTGCCCACGACGGGTCCCGTCGGACGCGGAATCTGCGTCAGGTCGATCGCGAGGTCGATCGCGCCGCTCGTCCCCGAGCTCTTGATCTGACCGGGGCCGACGTACCGCCCGACCTCGCCGCCGAGGCAGAGGTTCCCCTGACTGCCACCGGGCATCGTCACAAAGCTCTGCGAGTCGCTCACGAGGAAGATCCCGAACGCATTGAACGGGAGCGAAGAAGCCCGAAGCGCGATGTCGTTGTCCGCCGCGACGTCCGTGCCCGTCGCCGAGATCGCCGCGGACAGACCCAGCGAGTTCGCGGCCGCGGGGCCGCAGTAGTTCGTGCCGAGGACGCTGTCGCCCGGACCGATGACGACCCGGTCGATCTGAACGTCGATCGCGCCCTGGACGCCACCCACGAAGAAGTTCGTCGAGTCGAAGTCCGTGAGAGCGTACGTGCCGAAGAGCTGCGCAAGATCCGGCGATGCGAACGTGACGATCGGTGCGAACTCCGCGAGCACGAGATTCGCGGTCAGGCCGCCGGCGAGCTGGACGTCGGCGCGGAAGAGCGCGGCGGCAAAGCTGGCGACGAGATCGGCCGTCGGCGCGGCCCCGGGAGCGATCCCGTCCGACGCTGAGGCCACGTCGAAGGACACGGTGGACGGAAGGACGTCGTAGGTCGTTCCGGTGCTTCCGATGGGAGCGCCCGGGGCACCGACCTCGAACTCGAGCACGGCTGCGTCCCCAACGGCGGCACCGGACAGCGGGCCGCCGACCGTCCCGATGATCGAGACGACCGAACCTTCGACCCGGATGCCGATCGCGTTCTGCGCCATTGCCGCGGGAGTCAAGAGAACGGAGAGTGCGAGGGACGACCGGAGTCTGGAGAGGGTCATGTCGATCGAGGCAAAGGAGGGGTGGGAAGACACGGGCTCCTCAAAGCTCGAGCTCGAGGTCCTCTCCCGCATCCAGCTGGAGCGGAACGACCAGGAGAATCCCGTCGTCATCGAGGAGGATGAGCTCGGAGGCGCGCGTGGGCACGCGAACGGGGAGCGGCCGGAAGCGACCCTGGTCGAGCGCACCGTTCAACTCGCCGGTGTCGCGGAACTCCCTGTGGATGTCGTCGACGACGTGCTCGATGGGGAAGCCTGACGTGTCGCGGAATCGGAAGCTCGTCGGCACGCGACCCGGCTCGAGCGCACCGGGTGACGCATCGATGACGAGCTGAACTCGTGCGGCGGGCTCGATCGTGAGCAGGAACGCCCCTCCGGGCGGAGGGTCGATCGCCTGCTCGCCGACGTGGAGCCAGGCAGCGCCTGCATCCGCTCGCAGGAGCGAACCGCGCGCGAGCGCAGTGAACCGAAAGCGACCGTCCGCGTCGCTGACGGCAGCCGGACCGGGCTGGTCCGAGTTCGAGCGAGCATCGCCGATGACGGCGTAGGACTGCACGGTGACGCCCTCGAGCGGGGCGCCGCCGGTGTCCACGACGCGACCGTCGAAGGGGCGTGGCGTCGCGGCTGCGACGAGCTCGGCGGTGGACGCTCCCGCGGGGACGGTCTGCGCCGGAGAGCGAGCCAGCGTCGCTGGATCGAAGATCTCGAGGGCGTAGTCGAGCGGTCGTAGGCCGGTCAGCTCGAACTGACCGGCGTCATCCGTCATCACCGCGACCGAAGGCGGGACCGTGCCCGACGTCTCGGGCTGGCCGAACGACTCCAGGGCCAGCTCCATCCGAGCGGACCGGCCGAGGTAGGAGAATTCGTAGACGCCGGCCACGTCGAGCTTCGGGGGATAGACCCACACGCCCGCGACGGGCGCTCCGGCCGGGTCGACGACGCGGCCGCGTATCCCGCGCGCGGGCGCGTCGAGCACGAGCTGTATCGGAGACGTCGGGTCGGTGTGGGGGAACAGTTTTGGCGCGCGGCCCGGCGCTCCAACGGCGAGCGTGTCGCCCCCCTCCGCGCTGCCGAACTGGAATCGCCCGTCGACGTCCGCGCGCACGACGGAGGTGCCGTTCGAGACCCAGGCCCGTGAGACCGGATGCTCGTCGCCGTCTATCACGACGCCGAAGAGCACGGACGGATCGCGAATCGCGTCGAGCGTGACCTCGATCTCGTCGTCCCACTCGAGGGGGTCGAGCGAGCGTCCGACGACGTGGTAGCCCGGTCGCGACGCCTTCAGGACGAGACCGTTCGGATCGTCGGGGACGCTGATCTCAAAGGCGCCATTGGCGTCGGTGTCCACGATGAACCGCTCGAGAGCGACGCGGTCGAGCGGCCGTCCGATCCGTGCGGCGTAGGACCCCGACAGCCCGACCTCGACGAATGCGCCTGGGATCGGCTCGCCTGCGCCATCGCGAATGCGCCCGCGGAGCACGAGCTCCGGCGCGACGACGGCGACGACCGTGCGCTCGCTCGCGACCTCCACCGCCATCGGGAATCCGAACTGCAGCCAGCCCTCGCCGCGGCACTCGAGTGCCCCGGTCCCCGTCACGCCGACGATGCGCGCGCGACCCTCGTCGTCGGTGACCGCCCACGGACCGCGATTCGGCACGCCGGCATCGACCGTCTCGACGAAGCGCACCTCGATCCCGGGAACCCGCGTTCCCTCGAGATCGACGACTTCGACGACCGTGGAGTCAGCGGGGACCAGCGGCGGAGGTTCGACCACGGCCACCGGCACGCGCTGACGCGAGCGCTCGGGCGCTGCAGCGATCGGCTCCGATGACGGCTCGTTCGCCGGGGACGACACCACGACGACCTCATTGGGCTCTGCCACGGGGTCCGCTCCCGCTCGACCGCGGAGGACGAAGCCGGCCGCGATCGCGAGGAGGCCGACGAAGAGCGCAGCGGGGAGAGCGAGCGTCGGTGCAGCTGCGGCGCTGACGAGCTGCGCCTCGGCCGGCCAGACGACGAGCGCAAGTGCGGCGAGAGCATTCGTTCCCTTCGCCTCGCGCTCGCGCAGGTCACCGCGCAGCATGGCGAGCCCGCGGCGCAGCCGCGTCTTGACCGTGGCTACGGGGATCCCGTCGCGCTTCGCGATCTCCTCGGGGCCGAGGTCTTCGTAGTAGCGAGCGAGGATCGTCGACCGATAGGGCTCCTGAAGGCGCAGAACCTGGTCGACGACGACCTGCTGGATCGACACCTCGCGCACGACGGGCGACTCCTCCGACGAGACGGCGCGCTCGATGGCCGCCCTCTCTTCGTGGAGCGAGCGCGTGCTGCGCGCCCGCCGCCGCTCTCGGACGACGTTGCGCAGGAGCCCGCCGAGCCACTGACGCGGCGAGCCCGTGATCGGGTGCTGGAGCCGCTGCGCGAGGAGCCAGACCTCCTGCCTGAGGTCGTCCGCTTCCTCGTGATCCCCCACCAGTCTCAGGGCGAGCGCACGAACCCACTCGAGGTGCTCGATGTAGATCTCGGGGTCGGAATCGGCGGCGAAGGCGGACATTGCTCGTGCTTCGCATGTCTCTGGCGCGCCGACGCGGGCGGGGATTCGCGACTTCCTGGAATTGTCGGTCGCGGCCCCGAATCGCCCAGGCGACCTCGCCAGGGACGGTGAGGTCGGAGGATCGCCACGACTGACGTAGCGTGAGGAGGCGTGCTCTGCGCCGCTTCCCGTGCGACTCGCACCGCCATGCGAATCTCGCAGCGTCTCGCGCTCCTGATCGCCGTCCCCTCCGCCTTCTCACAGGCCACGGTCGATTCGAGCCCTGACACTCTTGACTGGTTCCGCGCCATTGACGGGACGGGTGAGTTCCTCGTTGGCGACGACGTCGCACCCGGCGGCTCCGTCGCCGTCCTCGTCGACCTGCGCGGAGCCACGCCCGTCGAGACGGAGCTGACGTTCCCACCGACGACGCGGCACGACTCGACCGCAGTGAGCGACGGAGGCGGCGTCGTCGCCGGTTGGTACGTGACCAGCAACGGGTTCTTCCGCGGCGTGCGCTGGGACGCAGCGACCCAGGTCCCGAACTTCCAGCAGATGTACTACGGCCTCGCGATGAGCGGAGACGGGAGCACGCTCGTGCTGGCCGACTCGTTCCAGGCCCCGGCCTCGTTCCGCCCGAGCTTCCGCATCGTCGACGGCTCGTCCGACGCGCTGGGGCAGGTCACCTGCACGCCTGCGACGCCCAACTCGACGGGCGTTCCTGCGGCCCTGAGCGCGGCGGGAGTCGACTACGCCGCGGCGAACGACGTCGAGCCTCGCGCGCAGGACATGCCGCCGGGTTCGCTCACGCTGTTCCTGGCGTCGCAGACGAGCGGTGCACCCGCGACCCCGCCGAACTCCGTCGGGTCGCTCTGCCTCGGGGGCGCGATTGGCCGCTACGTCGGATCGGGTCAGGCGGGCGCGGCGAGCGGAGCGGGGACGCGCTCGCTGCGGCTCGACCTCGCGGACACTCCGCAGCCGACGGGGAGCGTCTCGGTCGCCGCGGGCGAAACGTGGGCGTTCCAGGCCTGGTACCGCGACTCGGTCGGCGGCCAGGCGACGTCGAACCTCTCGCCGGCGGTCGAGGTGGTGTTCCGCTAGGCGCCCTCGAGTTCGAGGAGGGTCTTTTTGCGCCAGAGCCCGCCCGCGTAGCCGGTCAGCGTTCCGTCCGCGCCGATGACGCGGTGGCAGGGAACGACGATCGCGATGGGGTTGTCGCCGTTGGCGCGCCCGACTGCGCGGGCGGAGTTCGGTCGCTCGAGATTGCGTGCGAGGGTCGCGTACGTCGTCGTCGCGCCGTAGGGCACGTTCAGCAGCTGGGACCAGACCGAGCGCTGGAACGGAGTGCCCGAGAGGTCGAGGTCGACCGTGAAGCGCTTCAGCGCTCCGTCGAAGTACTGGGCGAGCTCGTCGCTCAGTCGATCGAGGTGATCGAGCGCGGCGCGGGAGGTACCGCTTGGGAGGGGTTCGGCTGTGCCGTCGCTCGCGAACGAGAGATGTGTGACGCCGCTTGCGAAGGCGCGCGCGATCAGCGTGCCCAGCGGGGAATCGATGAGTGCGCCTGCGGTCTCGTTCGCGGTGTGTGTCGGCATGGCCGATAGGTTTGGGGGATGGGGGGTTTGGGCCGGTATCGATACGGTGTCGCACACCGGTGCGCAGCTCGACGTCGCAACGGTACCG